>JAGRLJ010000208.1 GCA_020441805.1 Rhizobiaceae bacterium | reverse complement strand
TGTCACGCCCACCATCCTTTTCCTAGTTAATTCAATGATTTGCATGATATCGGCGTCCAGGGCGCCGCATGCGATTTTGCCGGCCATCAGATCGCGGCACGCCCAATGCGTGCCGCGGTTTTGGCATTGAACGGGATCGAACGACGGCGCACGTCATTCGCCAGCGGAAAATGACGCGGGCGTCCGGGCCGCCGACCTAACCTTTTGGCGTATTTCGCCCGTTCGCGACTGGCTCCAAATACGGGCAAGCCCTGTCGAGACAGGCAGTCGCACAACCAAGGTTAGGACTCACCATGTCGAAAGTAATCAAGATCGGCCGCGACGGCGTCGGCCGCCATGCGCTCGAAAAATGCAGCGTCGTTCCCGCCGAGGCCATTCTTTCCGGTTTCGCCGAGGAGATGGGCGATGTGCATCTCGAAAGCGCCAACGGCGCGCTCGTCATCGGCACCTGGCAGAGCACCCCCTATGCCGAAATGCTCGTCTACCCGAGCGGCACCGAATATGCCGTCATCGTTTCCGGCAAGGTCGCGCTGACCAATCCGGACGGCTCCGTCGAGACCTTCGGCCCCGGCGAAAGCTATATCCTGCCGCCGGCCACCGAAGTGCGCTTCGAGGTGCTTGAAACCATGCGCAAGATTTACGTCCTCCAGACGTCGAAATAACAGCAAGCGGAGGGGAAGACATGCGGACCACGGTATCGAAGGCGCTTGTCGACGTGAAAATGGAGCCCTTCTGGCTGGATCGACCCGACCGGCCGGAAACGTTGCCTCCCCTCGCCACCGCGCGCAAGGCCGATCTTCTCGTCGTCGGCGGCGGCTTCACCGGCCTCTGGGCCGCGATTCAGGCCCGGCAGGCGCATCCGGACTGGACAGTCGTCCTGCTCGAGAAATCCAGCGTGGCGAGCGGCGCTTCCGGACGCCCCGGCGGCGTCGTCTCCACCTCGGTCATGCACGGGCTCTCCAATGCCGCGCGTATCTTCCCAAAGGATATCGCCGTGCTCGAAACGCTCGGGCAGGAAAACATGCGCGGCTTCATGCAGACGATTGCCGACAACGATATCGATTGCCATGCCGAATGGGGCGGCGAACTCAATGTCGCCATCGAGGACAGCCAGATCGCGGCCTTACGCGAGGAGCACGAACTGCACCTCAAATACGGACACAACGCCGTTTTCCTCGACGGCGACGCCCTGGCCGGACAGATCGGCTCGCCACGCTACAGGGCTGGCGTCTGGACGAAGGATATCGCCGGCACCGTGCATCCCGCCCTGCTCGCCTGGGGTCTGAAGCGCCTTGCCGTCGAACTCGGCGTCGAGATCCACGAGACGACACCGCTCAAGACCCTGGAGGAGACGGCCGGCAGGATGCACGCGACGACGCCCAACGGCTCCGTCGTCGCCGACAGGGTGCTGCTCGCCACCAATGCCTTCATGGCCGGACACAGGCATATCAAGCGCCGCATCGTGCCCGTGCGCGACCGGGTGCTCGCCACCGAGCCGCTCTCCGACGCACAGATGGCCGCCATCGGCTGGAGCAACCGGCAGGGCATCTACGATATGCGCACTCAGATGAACTACATGCGGCTGACCAAAGACAACCGCATCATCTTCGGCGGCCGTCTCGCCTATGCCTTCAATGGCGACACGTCCCCCGCCGTCGACCGCGCGCACGCCACTTATGCGCCGCTCGCCAGCGCCTTCTTCGATACGTTCCCGCAACTCGAAGGGCTTTCCTTCAGTCACGCCTGGAGCGGCGCCATCGATCTTTCGACACGCATGGCGGTGCATTTCCAGCGCTATCACGGCAACAAGGTCGTCTATGCCGGCGGCTATTCCGGCTTCGGCATCTCGGCCTCGCGATTCGGCGCACGCGTCGCGCTCGACATCCTCAACGGCTCGACCCTGCCGGAAAGCAGGCTGGAATTCGCAACGAAACTGCCGAACATGGTCCCACCGGAACCATTCCGCTGGCTCGGCGCGCAGATCACCATGAACGCGCTCGACACCGCGGACGCAAGAGGCGGGTGGCGGCTGCCCTGGCTGCGATTCGTGTCGGCGCTGGGCTTTCCCCTGCACTGAGGCAGGCGCCGGGTCAGTCCGCCATGAATTTCGCGTGGGCCAGCATGTAGCGCGCGGCCTCGCGGATATCGTGGACCACGGCCTCGCGCGCACGGGCCGGCTCCTTCGCCTCCAGCGCATCCATGATCTTCTCATGGAAATCCACGTCCAGCGCCTCGATCGGCGTGAAGGTCGTGCCCTCGACAAGCTTGCGCAGGAAGGGACCCGCCTGGAGCCAGAGAATCTCGATGATGTACAGCAGGTATTCGTTGCCGCAGTGCCGGTAGATCGAGAACTTGAAGTCGAAATTGGCCTGGAGGTAGCGGTCGATGTCGCCGGCTTTGGCCGCGTCCGTGCGGGCTTTGCAATGGTGGCGCGCGGTGCGCAAGCTGTTGCCGTTGAGCCGGGGCGTCGCCAGTTCCGTCGCCGTGCCCTCGACGGCGATGCGCGCCTCCGTAAGGCTGTTGAAGGACGTCTCCGTCAAAAGCGGCACTTCGACGCTGCCGTTCGGCAGGAGGTTCAGTGCCCGCACGGCCTGCAAGCGCTGGAAGGCGGTACGAACCGGCATGGGGCTGGTGCCGAACTGCTCGGCCACCTTGCGGTAGGTCAGTTTCTGACCCGGCTCGAAATGCCCGGCCATCAGCGCACGCACGATCTGCTGGTAAACCTGCTCGTGCATGGGGACGGGCGCCTCGATCGCCGTGATGCTCGCCGCTTTCTTCACCGCCATGCCCACCCTCAAAAACCGCTCTGCATATTGCTGGATTATCCTAGGTAGGGGATTTGCCAGCGCCCACGCAAGTCTTGGCGCCTGTGTGTCGGCGTCAAACCATGCCGGCAAGTTGCGCGAACAAAGCGAGGTTGTCGCGGTCGAACGCATCCGTCACCGGCTCCGGCTGGCAAGCCAAGCGCACGATGACCGTTTCCATCGCCGGATCGACATAGAGCCACTGGCCATGAATGCCGATGCCGCAATAGGCACCTTCGCCCGTCTGGTACCACTTGTTGTGATAGCGGCCGTTCGGGAAGAGCGAATGGAAATCGCTTCGGTCCCATGCCTGTTTGCTGCCGCCGCCGATCGTATCGGCCACCCAGTTTCCGGAAACGAGTCGGCCGCCGCCCGCAACGCCACCTTGCCGCATCATCTCGCCGAAACGGGCGAGATCGCGCGGAGTGAGCGAAATGCCGGCCGAGGCGCGGCTGGTGCCTTCGCGGTCGACGGTGATCGAAACCGCGCCGCGCGCGCCAAGCGGCGCGAAGATCCTGTCCCGCAACAAATCGGGCATGCGAAGACCGGACGCGCGCTCGAGGATCACGCCGAGCATGTCGGTGTTCGGCGAACGGTAGCGGAAGATCTCTCCGTGGTCGCCCGCCAGACGCGGGATCGTACAGAGAAATTCCGCCAGTCCCTCCTCGCCGCCGCCCGGATTCCAGAGCATCGCCTTGCGGTAGCGCGCGAAGGCGCTCCGCGGGTCGAGATACGCCTCGTCGATATCGATGGCGACGGCCATATCGAGCACATGCTGCACCATCGCATCGCCATAGGCCGAGCCCGCGGCCTCCGGCACGTATCGCGTGACGGGCGCCCTCACGTCGAGAAGGCCGTCCTCCTGCAAGGTTCCGGCGACAACGGCCACGATGGACTTGCTGATCGAAAAGGCGATGTGGCGATTGCCGGGCTCCATTGTCGGGGCGAACCAGTCGGCGACAAAGTTCCCGGCTTTCATGACAGTAAGCGCATCGGCATGAGAGCGAACGAGGAAGTCGATAATCCGCTCCCTTCCACCGGGCAGGGACACCGTTTCGGCCACCAGTCCCGCCGAATCCCGCAGCGCCTCCTGCTCACCGGTCCCGTCCCATAGCTGGACGCTCGGCACGAGTTCACCGACATGCTGGAACGCCCACGCACTGAATGGCGAGAGCCGCCAGTTATCGAGCCTCACCGCATCGCGGCGAAAGCCGTATTTCGCCGCGAAGGCGGTCGTGCCGACCATGGTCCGTTCCTTTCTCAATCCCGTTGCTCGAAGCGCCTGTTTCGTACCGCACACCGAAGCCGGCCATTGCGGCCACGATCCGCTCACAAGCCGCGCGAACATGCCGGGAGGCCGCTTCCCCTGACTGGTTTTTAACGCTATACTGTGATCTCAGATCACGCAATAGAACTTCTCGTGTTTCTTGATGGCATGAGACGAACGGACAGCTCCGGAGCAACCAGGGAGAGCATATGATCGCCGAAATCGAGGGTGAGGACAGGCAGACCACGACCATCGCGGACCTTGCCATGGCGCTGCTGGAAGGCATTGGCCGGCTGGATTTCCAGGAGCGCATCATGGACGCCCTGAAGCAGCAAGTCGCGTTCGATGCCAGCCTGGTACTGCTCTACCGCCGGGAATGCAGGCCGACGGTCCTGTTCAACGACTGGCGCACGGAGCGCGGTCTTTCGAACATCCAGCAATATCTCCAGGGCTACTACCGGCTCGACCCGTTCTACCGGCTTGCCCTGGAAGACGGCATGGACGGAGTGCACCGGCTGAGCCAACTCGACAGCGGCTTCGGCGACAGCGACTACTATCGGGAGTATTATCGCTATTCCGGCCTACGGGATGAAATCAACGTGCTCGTCAGCCTCGACACGGACACCAGATTCGCCATCTCGCTCGCGCGGCGCAACACGCGCGTAGCCTTCACATCGGAGGATGTGAAATTCCTGCGCGCGGCGACCCCGCTGCTGATCAAGGCCATCGTGCGGCACTATCGCGACCTGCGCCCGGAAAACCGGGCGCATCGAGGGCAGGAGGACCGGTCGCCGTTGCAAAGCGCCCTCGCCCAGGCCGTATGCAATTTCGGTCGTAGCGTGCTGACGAGCCGCGAGTGTCAGGTGGTGCAGTTCGTCCTGCGCGGCCATTCCGTGAAGGAGGCGGCCGCCAGACTCGGCATCGCCCCGGCGACGGTGAAACTGCATCGCCGCAACCTTTACGGCAAGCTGGACGTCACCTCCCAGGCCGGCCTGTTCTCGCTGTTCCTCGACGCCGTCTGCTCGGCGGAGAATGCCTTCGACGACCCGCTCGCCGGCTATCTCACCCGTCGAGCGCGGCTGACCGGCGACGTGCTGCCGGCCTGAAACGCGGATACAGGACCGTTCTCCCCGTTTTTTTCGCCGCCAACGCCACATCGCACGCCCGGAACAGAAGACTCTGAAAACACACGGGCTTTCCAGCCGTCACAGCCTCGACGATGCCTGAAATCGCGATTTTTTGTGATCTCAAATCACGGAATTTCAAAGACCAACATTGACATTATCGTGATCTGAGATCACAAAATACCTGGAGCATTCGGAGGAGCATCAGGAGCGCCGCCGTCCGACAGGGGAGAAACCATGACAAAACTGAGCAAGATCATGCTGGCCGCCTCCGTGGCCCTTGCGACCATGACAACCATGCTGGGCACGGCCCATGCCGAAGCGCTGGTGCGGATCGCCTCGCCCTATCCCGCGACGACGCTCGACCCGTCCCGCTCGGCCGCCGCCGGCAATATCGAGACCTTCGGCCAGCTCTATGCACGCGTCCTGCACCGCAACGCCGAAACCGGCGAGCTGGAGCCCGGCCTCGCGGAAAAATGGGACGTTTCCGATGATCGCCTGACCTATACGCTGCATCTGCGCGAGGCGAAGTTCTCAGACGGTTCGCCGATCACGGCCGACGATGTCGCCTTCTCCTTCGAACGTGTGCGCTCCGACCCGCAATCCGCCCTGCCGTCGACATTCGGCGCGGTGGATTCCTTCACCGTCACCGATCCGAAGACGATCGTCGTCAAGCTGAAGAATCCCCTCGTCTCCATGCTCGGCCAGTTCGAAATGTGGAATGCCGGCATCGTCTCCAAAGCGGATGTCGAGAAACGAGGCGACGATGCCTTCGTCGAGGCTCCGGTGACCTCGGGTCCCTACACGGTCAAGGAATGGAAGCCCGGCGAGAAGCTGGTGCTGATCCCGAACCCCAATTACTGGCGCACAGGTTATCCGAAATCGGACGCAACGGTGGAACTTCTCGAAGTCGCCGAACCGGAAACCGCCGCCGCAATGCTGAAATCCGGCGAAGTGGACGTGATGCGCGAAGTCGAGTGGTCGCAGGCTGAAGACCTGTCGGCGACCGAGGGTCTGAATATGCGCATGGAAGATTCGCACGTTATCTACACCGTCCTGCTCAACCACTCCCGCGCGCCGTTCTCCGACCTCAAGGCGCGGCAGGCCGCGGCCTATGCGCTCGACAAGAAGGCGATCACCCAGATCGTGACGACCGGCCTTGCGAGCCCGGCCAACACGGTGCTGCCTTCCGGCCTGGATTACCACGACAAGGATTATGCCGGCTTCGCGCCGGACATGGAGAAGGCCAGGCAGCTTATCGAAGAATCCGGCATGACCGGCAAGGAAGTGAAGATCCCCGTGACGGCCGGCCAGGCGACGCAGCAGATCGCGCTTTTCATGCAGGCGCAGTTCGAGGCGATCGGCCTGAAGCCGGTCATCGTCAATGTGGACGTCGCGACCTGGTGGACGGACACGGCAACGGCGGAGTATGACGCGACGCCGACCTGGTGGACCAACGAGCTGACGGACCCGGATACGGCCGTGCGCTGGGCGATCTGCGGCTCCTGCGACTCGCATGCTTTCAACACCTTCTACGACAATGCCCGCGTCGACGCACTGACCGAAGAAGGGTCGAGCGAGGCGGACGAAGCCAAGCGCGAGAAAATCTATCGCGAGATCGCCAGGATCGCGACCGACGAGGTCGCACAGATCCCGCTCTTCGACGCGCCCTTCCCCATCGCCTATTCGACCCGCCTTCAGAACCTCAAGCTCACCCCGGCCATGCAGTGGACGCTCGAGGACATGACGGTCACGGAATAGTCCCACCCCAGGCTGGCGCGGCGTCCCTCACGGCGCCGCGCCTTTCTTCCGTATCCAGGACGTTTCCATGCACATGATCCTGCGCCGTATCCTGCAACTCGTCTTCGTGCTCGTCGGCATCATGCTCATCACCTTTCTTCTGGTGCATATGGTGCCGGGCGATCCGGCACGCGTGATCGCGGGCGACCGCGCAAAGCCCGAGACACTGGAGGCCATTCGCCAGAGCCTCGGCCTCGACAAGCCGCTATGGCGGCAGTTCGTCATCTATGCAGGCAACCTCGTGAGCGGCGATATCGGCGCTTCGATCCGCTACAAGCGTCCCGTCGCCGCGCTGATCGGCCAATATGTCTGGCCAACCCTCTTTCTCACCGGCTACGTCATCGCCCTCGCCGTGCCGCCGTCCATCGCGCTTGCCATCGCCAGCGCCCGCCGGCCCGGCAGCCTGACAGACCACGTGATCCGCTTCATCGGCGTCGCCGGCATGGCGATCCCGGTCTTCTGGCTCGGCGTCATGATGTCCCGGTTCTTCGGCGTCAGCCTCGGCTGGTTCCCCGTTTCCGGCTACGGCAGGACCTTCGCCGGCCATCTTCACCACCTCTTCCTGCCGGCGCTGTCGACGGCGATCTGGATCGTACCGGTGCTGGTGCAAAGCCTGCGCGCCGCCCTGATCGAAAAGGCCGGCGCGGATTTCGTCACCGCCGCCCGCGCGCAAGGGGCAAGCGAAAGCGAGATCTTCTGGCGCACCGTGCTGCCGAACGCCATCCTGCCGACACTCAACCTCTTTGGCGTCATCGTCGCTTTCCTGATCGGCGGCACCATCGTCGTCGAGACCGTCTATGCCGTGCCCGGCCTCGGCACGCTGATGATCAATTCGCTACTCGCCCGCGACTATCAGGTCGTCCAGGGCCTGACGGTGATGTTCGCCTGCACGACCGTCGCGGTGACCTTCCTCGTCGACCTCCTCTCAGCGGCGATCGATCCGCGCGCGCGCCTCTAGGAGAAAGCCATGCATATCGACGCCACAGAACGGGCACCCTTGCCGCTCGGCCTCGTCCTTGCCGGCGGGCTCGTGGGGCTCTGGGTGCTCATCGCCCTCCTCGCTCCCTGGATCGCGCCTTACGATCCGAACACCGTCGACATCGTCAAGGCCCTGCAAGGACCGAGCACGGCGCACTGGTTCGGAACGGACCAGGTCGGCCGCGACGTGTTCTCGCGCGTGCTCCACGGCGCGCGGATAGATCTCCTGATGTGCCTCGCGGGCGTGCTGCCGCCACTCGTCATCGGCACCACGGTCGGCCTCGTCAGCGGCTATTACGGCGGCTTCGTCGATACGGTCCTGATGCGTCTCTACGACCTGACGGCCGCCTTCCCCTTCTTCGTGCTGGTGCTTGCCATCGTCGGCGTGCTCGGGCCGGGCCTCATCAACTTCTTCATCGCGCTCGCCTTCGTGGCCTGGATCACCTATGCGCGCCTCGTTCGCGCGGAAGTGATGGCCGTGCGCGGCAGCGAATATGTGCAGGCCGCGAAATGCCTCGGCTTTTCCGACCGCGTCACGCTGTTCCGCCATGTGCTGCCAAACGCCTTCGGTCCGGTCATCGCCTATGCGGTGAGCGACGCGGTGCTGGTGATGCTCGCCGGCGCGAGCTTCGGCTTCCTCGGCATGGGCGCCCAGCCGCCGCTGGCCGAGTGGGGCGTGATGATCTCCGACGGCACGCGCTTCCTGCGCCAGGCGTGGTGGATCTGCACCTTCCCCGGTCTTGCCGCGATCAGCCTCGGCCTCAGCCTCATCTTCCTCGGCGACGCCCTCACCCATCTGAGCCGCCAGCGAGTCGCCGCATGACCCTCCCCCTGCTCGACATTTCCAACGTCTCCGTTTCCTTCGGCCAGGTCCGCGTGCTGAAGAACATTTCCTTCAGCATCGCGCCGGGCGAGATCGTCGGCTTCGCCGGGGAAAGCGGCTCCGGCAAATCGACCATCTGCCGCGCTGCCCTCGGCCTGCTGTCGTCGAACGGCACCGTCAGTGGCGATATCCGTCTCGACGGCAGGTCGCTCACCGGCCTCGACGCGGTGGCCTGGTCGGCGCTGCGCGGCCGCGATCTTTCGATGATCTTCCAGAATCCCTCCTCGCACCTCAATCCGTTGCAGCCGATCGGTCGGCAGATCGCCCAGCCCATGATCCGCCATCTCGGCCTGTCGCGGGCCGAGGCATGGCAAAAGGCCGTCGCGCTGCTCGATGATGTCGGCATTCGCGAGCCGGCGATGCGCGCCAGATCCTACCCCCACGAGCTTTCCGGCGGCATGAAGCAGCGCGTGATGATCGCCGCGGCCGTCGGCTGCGGCCCGCGCCTTCTCGTCGCCGACGAGCCCACCACCGCGCTCGACGTGACCGTGCAGCAGAAGATCCTGGAATTGCTGAAGGACCTCAACCACAAGCGGGACCTCGCCATCGCGCTTATCTCGCACGACCTCGGCGTGCTTGCCGATATCTGCTCTCGCATCGTCGTCATGCGCCATGGCGAGATCGTGGAGGAAGGTCCGGCAGCGCAGGTGGTGAGCGATCCGCGCCATCCCTATACGCGTCTCCTCATCAACTCCCAGCCCGGCCGAAAGGCGCTGACGAGCGGCTGGAGCGGCGAGGTTGCCGATGCGCCGCTGCTTGAGGTGAAGGACCTGAAAGTCCATTTTCCGGTCAAGCGCGACATCGTCGACATGTTGCAGCGACGGGTGCGGGAACCGTTCCGGGCCCTGGACGGTATCGACCTTACCATCAGGGCCGGCGAGACGGTCGGCATCGTCGGCGAAAGCGGCTCGGGCAAGAGCACGCTCGCCCGCGCCATCATCCTTCAGAACAGGCCGACGGCAGGCAGCGTGTCGCTGGAAGGCCAGCCGACAGACACTCTTTCCGGCGCCGCCCTCCTGGCCTTCCGCCGACGGGTGCAGATGGTGTTCCAGAACCCATACGATTCGCTCAATCCGCGCATGACCGCGCTGGAATCCATCGCGGAGCCGATCTGGCGCCACCAGCTCGCCGACCGCGCGGGCGCATTCAAGGAGGCCGAGAGGCTGCTCGACATGGTGGAGCTGAAGCGCGATCTCGGCAGCCGCCGGCCCGGACAGCTTTCCGGCGGCCAGTGTCAGCGCGTCGGCATCGCCCGCGCCCTTGCCCTGAAGCCGGAAATCCTCATCGCCGACGAGATCACCTCGGCACTCGATGTGACGACGCAGGCGCAGGTCCTCGACCTGCTCGCCCGCCTTCAGCGCGAGCGCAAGCTTGCGCTGCTCTACATCTCCCACGACCTCGCGGTGGTCGGCTCCTTCTGCCAGCGCGTCTATGTCTTCCGCTCGGGAAAAGTCGTGGAACACGACGCGGCGGCGAAAGTACTCGGCAATCCGCGCGAAGCCTATACGCGGCAGCTTGTCGCCTCGATCCATCGCCTGCCCGAACCGGTAGCGGGCTGAGTTCGGCATTTCAGGAGAAACAGCATGAACGCCAAGATGCAGCCCTGGCGGCGCGACCCCAAAAATCCCGGCGCCCCGATCATCCCGCGCGGCGAATGGGACTTTCCGCCCTATCACCGCTGGACTTTCCAGCATGTGCGGGAAATGGTGCCGACCGCGCAAATCTGGCGCGGCCCCGGTCCTGTCCTGCCGCTGCCCGAGCGCAGGCGCGACATCGATGGCGTCGCCTTCGAGACACGCGCCGGCCGCCGCACGCTGCCGCAATGGCTGGAGGAAAGCGCGACGGACGGTTTTCTCGTGCTCTCACGCGGCGAGGTCGTCGACGAACGCTATATGAACGGCCTGAAGCCCTGGCGGCAGCACCTTGCCATGTCGGTTTCCAAGTCGGTGACCTCCGCCGTCTTCGGCATTCTCGTTTCCCGGGGCCTTATCGACCCGCGAGCCCCCGTCACGACCTATCTGCCGGAACTGGAAGCGACCGGCTATCGCGGCGCGACGGTACAACATGTGCTCGACATGACGAGCGGCGTCCTCTTCGACGAGTCCTACACGACGCCCGGCTCGCACATGCAGAAGCTCGGCCAAGCCTGCGGCTGGTTCGAAATCGACGATCCGGACTGGCCGATGACCGTCTGGCAGCTCATCCTCCAGCTTACCGAACAGGAGCGCCCGCACGGCGCGGTCTTCCAGTATCGCTCCATCGAGACGGACGTGCTCGCCTTCATCATGCAGCGCGTGACGGGCAAGCATCTGGCGGACCTCATCAGCGAAGAGCTTTGGGGGCCGATGGGCGCGGAGGACGATGCCTATATCACGCTCGACCGTGGTGGCTATGCGCTGGCTGACGGCGGCTTCAACGCGACGCTGCGCGATTTCGCCCGCTTCGCCCTGCTGCTGCTCAACGGCGGCAAGGCGCATGACCGGCAGATCGTACCGAAGGAATGGATCGAGAGCTTCAACAAGGCCGATCACGACGTCTTCGGCGACGAGCACCAGGGCGCCCTGCCGCGCGGCGCCTATCACAACCAGTTCTGGATCGAGGCCCCCGACAGCCCCGTCTTCATGTGCTTCGGGATTTTCGGCCAGTATATCTACATGGACCCGGAGGCCGACTTCGCCATGATCAAGCTGTCCACGGATACCGACCCGGTCAGCGAGGACCGCACCTTCGATATGCTCGCCGCCGCGCATGCGCTGCGCTCCTTCTGCGCCCGTTCCTGATTTTCGGAACAACGCGGGAGACACGCCTGGCCGGGCGGCGCGGACCTTGCGGCTCAAATCGCCAGGGCGGCTTTCCGGCCTTCGAAGAAGGCGTAAGGGGCCTGCCTTGGGGCCGCGCAGTCACCGACGCTGACCGCGGCACAGCCGATCGCGCCAAGTTCGCGCGCCAGCCAGTCCGCCGCGAGATTGGTCGTGGCGGTCACGAGACTGTCGCCTTCCACGAGCGAGCGCCGATTGGTATTGTGGTCAAGGACGGTCGCCCCATCGCCATGCCATTCCAGCACGCTGACCTCGAGTCTCCATCCGACGCCCATTTTCGCCAGAGCCTTGCGCAACGGCGCGTCGGCGGCGGTGCGGACGAGTTCCTTGCCGATCATCGCATCCGGTGAGAGGATGACGACCTCGTGCCCTTCCTCGGCCAGTTTCCATGCCGTTCCGCAGCCGCGCCAACCGCCGCCCTCATCCAGGACGAGCACGCGTTTTCCGAGCCTGGCCTGCCTGGCCATGACCGCCTCGATCGACCAGACCCCGCCGCGATCGATACCGGGCAGAACATCGACGGAAGGAAGCGCCTTCTGAAATCCCGTTTCGGCGGGTATCGAACCGGTCGCGAGAATCACATGGTCGGCACCCTGCGCGACGACGTCGTCCGCTTCGATGTAAGCGTTAAGCCGGACATCGACGCCGAGCGTGTCGAGTTGCCGCTCGTACCAGTCGATAAGATCGACGATCTGGGCGCGGCGCGGCTGCAAGCCGGCAAGCCGGAAGTTGCCGCCCAGCCGGCTGGACGCCTCGACAAGCGTGACGCGGTGGCCGCGCTCGGCGGCAACGCGCGCGGCCTCCAGCCCGGCCGGCCCGCCGCCGACGACGAGGACCGTCTTCGGATCGTCCGTCGGCGAGAAGCGATCGCCGCCCCATTGGTACTCGCGTCCGACCGAGGGGTTGACGAGACAGCTGATCCAGTAATCCCGGCCCCGGCGGCCCCAGCACATCTGGTTGCAGCTGATGCATCCCCGGACGTCCTCCGGACGGCCCTCCACGGCCTTGCGGGCAAGATGCGGATCGGCGATCTGGCCGCGAACGATCGAGACAAGGTCGGCGGAGCCTTCGCCGAGCACGGTTTCCGCATTGTCAGGCGTCCTGATATGGCTCTCCGCCGTGACGACCGCATGCTTGACGACCCTCTTGAGCGTGGCTGCAAGATCGACGCCGAGTTTCTCCGGATAGATGAAGGTCGGCATCAGGGGATAGAAATTGAGATACCCGCCCGACCCGCAGGTGACATAGTCCATGAGCCGAAGGTCGTCGTGAAGCCTGACGATCTCCGCCAGCTCATCGCGTTGCAGCGTCACGGAACTCTCAGGGTCGTCGCTGACCGCGAGGCCGACGATGAAGTCCGGCCCGCAGGTCTTCCTGATGCGCGACATGATTTCGCGCGAAAAGCGGGTACGGTTCTCAAGCGAACCGCCCCATGCGTCTTCGCGGCGATTGCTCCACGGCGTCCAGAACTGGTCCACCATCCCGAGATAGGCCGCCCAGACTTCGACGCCATCGAAACCGGCCGCCTTGCAGCGCCGGGCCGCCTGAACGAAGCCGTCGATCGTCTCCCGGATTTCCGCCTCGGTCATGGCATGCGAGCCATCGCTGTCGTGGTAGCTCGGCATGCCCGAGGGCGACCAGTGCGGATGGAACGATAAGTCGGAGTCGCCATGCGCGCCGACATGATAGAGCTGCTGGATCGCGACCGCGCCGTTGGACCTGATCGCATCGGTCAGCTTTCGGAAATGCGGGATGACGTCGTCTTCGGAATGGCGGAAATTGCCCCGGGTCAGGACAGCGGCCGCGTGAACCGGCATGGGTTCCACGACGATCATCGCCGCGCCGCCGATCGCCCGCTCCGCGTAATAGGCGATATGGCGCTCGCCGGGCACGCCATTCTCCGCCATGTTCGACGTATGCGCACCGAAGACGATGCGGTTGCGCAGGGTGTGCGCCCCGATCTTCAAGGGCGAGCAGAGATGCGGGAAGGCTCTGGACATGTGCAACGACCTGTACCGAAGATGGATTCCACCGAATGCAGCGGACGCCGAGACACCAGCCTATCCGCTCGGCCGATGCTTTGCGAGCGCTGTCCGCGTCTTCCGATCCCCTCTATTGCGGCAGGTCGCGCTTCGCCCTGCGGCCGCCAGAGTGCTGAACATGACGCATGGACCCATCAGACGATCGCGAGCCCGGCCCTGCCTGGCGCGGCTTCACCGATGACCGTTGCGCCGAAACCGTGCCTGCCGAAGACATCGAGCACCTCCCCGGTCGCGGACGGATCGCAGGCGACGAGCAGGCCGCCGCTGGTCTGGGGGTCGCAGAGGAGCGCGTGGTCGATGGCGCTCATGTCGCGGGAGACGGTCACGTCCCCGCCGTAGCTCGTCCAGTTGCGGCCGGACGCTCCGGTGACGAAGCCGGCGGCGGCAAGGTCGCGGGCGCCTTCGAGGATCGGCACGGCGGACCAGTCGACATGGAGGCGGCAGCCCGAACCGCGCGCCATCTCCAGGGCATGGCCGGCGAGGCCGAAGCCGGTCACGTCGGTCATGGCGTGAACGCCGTCGAGCCGGGCGAGATCCGGCCCCGGCCGGTTGAGTCGGGTCGTGGTCTCGATCATCCGCGCATAGCCGGCCGGATCGAGCGCGCCCTTCTTCAACGCCGCCGAGAAGATGCCGACGCCGAGCGGCTTGCCGAGGATCAGCGCGTCGCCGGCCCGCGCGCCGGCATTGCTCTTGACATGGGCCGAATCCACGAGCCCGATGGCGACGAGGCCGTAGATCGGTTCGACGGAATCGATCGTATGGCCGCCGGCGACGGGAATGCCCGCCGCACGGCAGGCCGCGGCGCCGCCGTCGAGGATCGCGCCGATGGTCGCGGTGGACAATGTATTGACCGGCATGCCGACCAGCGCCAGCGCGAAGATCGGCGTGCCGCCCATGGCATAGACGTCGCTGATCGCATTGGTCGCGGCGATTCGGCCGAAATCATGCGGATCGTCGACGATCGGCATGAAGAAATCGGTGGTGGCGACCACGGCCTGGCGGTCGTTGAGCCGGTAGACGGCCGCGTCGTCCGACGTCTCGATCCCGACCAGCAGTTCCGGAGGCACCGGCAGGACCGTGCGCCCGCGCAGGATTTCCTCCAGAACGCCGGGCGCGATCTTGCAGCCGCAGCCGCCGCCATGGGCAAGCGAGGTCAGGCGCGGCTCGGTGGGAATGGCGGTGTCGGACATGTTTGCGGATCCTTCCTCGAACAACCGGCGGCAGAAGCTGCCGGCGATCATGACCCATCGCCGCGTCCAAGGCCATGGTCTTCCGATGGAAATCCGGCCTTGACAGTCCCTGCGGTAAGGACGACCATCCGGGTTCGACGCAGGTACGAGGATAGCGAATGAACATCGATCTTTCCCGCCGCAGCTTCCTGAAACTCGCTGGCGCAGGCGCGGCGGCCACCTCGCTCGGAGCCATGGGCTTCGGGGCAGCGGAAGCTGCGACGGCCGCCCATGTCCGCGCCTTCAAGCTGGCGACCGCCACCGAAACCCGCAACGTGTGTACCTATTGTTCGGTCGCCTGCGGGATTCTGATGTATTCCAGGGGCGACCTCGCCGCCGGCGAAAAGGCCGAGCTCATCCATATCGAGGGCGACGCCGACCATCCGACCAATCGCGGAACGCTCTGTCCCAAGGGCGCGGCGCTCAAGGACTTCGTGAAGTCCGAGACCCGCGCCACCCGGCCCCGGCGCCGGGCGCCCGGCGCCGACCGCTGGGAGGATATTTCCTGGGAAGACGCCTTCGACAAGATCGCCCGGGCGATCAAGGACGACCGCGACGCGAACTTCATCGAGAAGAACGCGGCCGGCGTCACGGTCAACCGCTGGACGACCATGGGTTTCCTCGCGGCCTCCGGCGGCACCAACGAAACCGGGTGGCTGACCTACAAGTCCGTCCGGTCCATGGGGGTTCTCGGCTTCGACAACCAGGCTCGCGTCTGACACGGCCCCACGGTAGCCAGTTTGGCTCCAACTTTTGGCCGCGGCGCAATGACGAACGCCTGGACCGACATCAAGAATACCGACCTTGTCATCGTCATGGGCGGCAATGCGGCGGAGGCGCATCCCTGCGGCTTCAAGTGGGTGACGGAGGCCAAGCACCATCGCGGCGCCCGGCTGATCGTCGTCGATCCGCGCTTCAACCGCACGGCCTCGGTCGCCGACGTCTATGCTCCGATCCGGCCCGGCTCCGACATCGCCTTCCTCATGGGCGTGATCCGCTACTGCATCGAGAACGGCAAGGTGCAGTGGGACTATGTCAAGAACTATACCAACGCCACCTATCTGGTGCGCGAGGATTTCGGCTGGGCCGACGGCCTCTTCACCGGCTATGACGCGGAGAAGCGCGACTACGACCGCAGCGCCTGGGAATACCAGATGAACGAGGACGGGACGGTCAAGACCGATCCGTCGCTTTCCGATCCGCGCTGCGTCTGGAACCTGCTGAAAGCCCATGTCGCGGCGTATACGCCGGAATTTGTCGAGAATCTGTGCGGCACGCCCAAGGACCGTTATCTCGATATCTGCGAGATGATCGGCGCGACCTCGGCGCGCGACAAGGTGATGACCTCGCTCTATGCGCTCGGCTGGACTCAGCACTCCAAGGGCGCGCAGAATATCCGCGGCATGGCGATGCTACAGCTTATCCTCGGCAATGTCGGCCTGCCGGGCGGTGGGGTGAACGCGCTGCGCGGCCATTCCAACATCCAAGGCCTCACCGATATCGGCCTCCTGTCGCATACGCTACCGGGCTATATGAACCTGGCGACGGAGAAGGAGCCGGACTACGCGACCTATATGTCGACGCGCGGCAACAAGCCGCTCGTTCCCGGCCAGACGAGCTACTGGCAGAACACGCCGAAATTCATGGTCAGCTTTCTGAAGGCCATGTGGGGCAGCGCGGCGACGAAGGAAAACGACTGGGGTTTCGACTGGCTGCCCAAGCTCGACGTGCCCTATTACGACGTCCTGCGCATGTTCGACATGATGAGCCGGGGCGAGGTGAACCTCTATTTCTGCCAGGGCTTCAATCCGCTGCTTTCCTTCCCCAACAGGGCGAAGCTGAGCGCGGGCCTGTCGAAGCTGAAACTGCTCGTCACCATCGATCCGCTTCAGACCGAGACGGCGCATTTCTGGGAAGACCACGGGCTCTACAATGACGTGGATTCCTCGGCGATCATGACGGAGGTGCTGCAACTGCCCTCCACCTGCTTTGCGGAGGACGAAGGAGCGACGGTCAATTCGGGACGCTGGCTGCAATGGCACTGGCCGGGCGCGACACCGCCGGGCGAGGCCAGGCACGATACCTGGATCATGGCGAACATCTTCCTGCGCGTACGCGAGCTCTACCGCAAGGAAGGCGGTGTCTGCCCCGAACCGATCCTCAATCTCGCCTGGGACTACAAGGACCCCTACGATCCCGAGCCGGCCGAGCTCGCCCAGGAGATGAACGGCCGGGCGCTCGAGACCCTCTACGATCCCGGCGATCCGGCGAAGGTGCTGGTCGAGGCCGGCAAGCTTCTGCCGAGTTTCGCCGTCATGCGCGACGACGGCTCCACCATGTCGGGCTGCTGGATCTATGCCGGCTCCTGGACGGAGGAAGGCAATATGATGGCCCGGCGCGACAACAGCGATCCGGGCGACCTCGGCACCTTCCTGCAATGGTCTTTCGCCTGGCCGGCCAATCGCCGCATCCTCTATAACCGCGCGTCCTGCGACCTCTCCGGCAAGCCCTGGGACGAAAGCCGCAAGCTCATCGAATGGAACGGCGAGAAATGGGCCGGCTTCGATGTGCCCGACATCGCGGCTACGGCGAAGCCCGAAACCGTGATGCCGTTCATCATGACGCAGGAGGGCAGCGCCCGGCTCTTTTCCCGCAGATTGATGCGGGACGGACCCTTCCCCACCCATATGGAGCCGTTCGAGAGCCCGATCGAGAATCCGTTCAACGCCAAGCTGCGCGGCAATCCCGTCGCCCGCATCTTCCCCGACGACGTGGCGCAACTGGGTACGATCGACGATTATCCCTTCGTGGCTACATCTTATCGCCTCACCGAGCATTTCCACTACTGGACGAAGCACAACCGCGTGAATGCGGTGCTGCAACCGGAATTCTTCGTGGAAATCAGCGAGCAGCTGGCGGCCGAACGCGGCATTGCCAAGGGCGGCCGCGTGCGCGTCTGGAACAAGCGGGGCGAGATCTGGGCCAAGGCCGTGGTCACCAAGCGCATCCGCCCGCTGATCTGCGACGGCAAGCCGGTGCATGTCGTCGGCATTCCACTGCATTGGGGCTTCATGGGGGCGGCGCGCAAGGGCTTCGGCCCGAACAGCCTCACCCCCTTCGTCGGCGACGCCAATATCGACACGCCGGAATTCAAGGCCTTCCTCGTCAATATCGAGCCGGCGGCAGAGGAGGCTTCGTCATGACCGAGGAACGCGCCCCGGAACCGGTCACGGCGGCGGCCAATCCGCCCCTCCAGCCGCTCCCCTCCAACCTCCTGCCCGGAGACGTCGTCAAGGCGTCGGCGACGCGCGACCTGCCCGCGCCTGACCGCCGGCTCACCGAGGTCGCCAAGCTGATCGACGTGTCGAAGTGCATCGGCTGCAAGGCCTGCCAGTCGGCCTGCATCGAGTGGAACGACACCCATCCGGACCTGGAGGAGAATGTCGGCGTCTACGAGAACCCGCATGACCTGACGCCGGACATGTTCACGCTGATGCGGTTCACGGAATATGAGAATCCGGCGACCAACGAATTCGAATGGCTGATCCGCAAGGACGGTTGCATGCATTGCGCCGATCCTGGCTGCCTCAAGGCCTGCCCGGCCCCCGGCGCGATCGTGCAATATTCCAACGGGATCGTGGATTTCATCTCCGACAACTGCATCGGCTGCGGCTATTGCGTGGCCGGCTGTCCCTTCGATATTCCCCGCATCTCGCAAACGGCGCATGTCTCGAAGAAATGCACGCTTTGCTCGGATCGCGTCGCGGTGGGACAGGGACCGGCCTGCGCCAAGGCGTGCCCGACCAAGGCCATCACCTTCGGCACCAAGGCAGACATGGTCGCCCTGGCCGGGGAGCGCGTCGAGGACCTGAAATCGCGCGGCTACGACAATGCCGGCCTCTACGACCCCGAGGGCGTGGGCGGGACGCATGTCATGTATGTGCTCCATCATGCCGACAAGCCCTCGCTTTATGCCGGCCTGCCCGACAATCCGCGCATCTCGCCGGTGGTCGAGGGCTGGAAAGGTCCGGCCAAGGCCGCCGGCTTGGCGGTGGCCGGGATCGCAGCCGCCGGCGCGCTGCTGCACGGCATTTTCGGCCGCCCGAACAGGGTCTCGGACCACGAGGAGGAAGAGGCGCAGGACCTCGTCGACGATGCCGGTCATGAACCCGACGGCAAGGAGGCGTGATGGCCGACAAACGCATCTATTCCGCCCCCGGCGACGAGATCGAGACGAAACATCCGGTGCTGGTGAACCGCTATCGCGGCTTCACGCGGCTCAACCACTGGGTCACGGCGCTGTGCATGATCATCCTGCTCGTCTCGGGCTTTTCCTTCTTCCATCCCTCGCTCTTCTGGATGACCGGCCTGTTCGGCGGCGGCCAGTCGGCGCGCTGGCTTCACCCGATCGTCGGCCTGGTGCTGGTGGCGAGCTTCCTGTTGCTCTTCATACAGATGTGGAAGCTCAACCTGCCGCGCCGCGAGGACGTGGAATGGAGCCTGAAGATCGGCGACCTGCTCAAGGGCAACGAGGAGGCCCTGCCCGAACTCGGCAAGTATAATGCCGGGCAGAAGGTGGTCTTCTGGGGCATGTTCGGGCTCATTCTCATTCTGGTCGCCACCGGCATCATGATCTGGGAAGAGTATTTCCCGCATCTCGTTTCCATCCCGGTGCGGCGGCTCGCCCTGGCGACGCATTCGCTGGCCGCGCTCGGCGCGATCCTGATCTTCATCGCCCATGTCTATGCCGCGATCTGGACGCGCGGCACGATCCGCGCCATGACGCGCGGCACGGTGACCGGCGGCTGGGCTTTTCGCCATCACCGCAAATGGCTGCGCGAACTGGCTGGACGTCAGGGCTCCGACCCGTCTAAATGACCTCTGCATGATATCGGACCGGCCGCCGCCGGTCTGGCGGAGGATTCATGGCGCAAGACCTGCAACCCGATCCCTCATTCATCGGCGGCGTGCCCAAACCGCCGCTCGCCTTCCTGCCGGAACCGGTCGGCCTGTTCCAGACGCGTGCGCGCCGCTTCGCCTTCCTCGCCGGGAGCAATTCGCTCGCACCCTATCTCACTTTCCTCGCCGCGCTCACGCGGCTCCAGGCCCGGCTGGCGGCGATGCTGCCGCCGGTCGCCGCGATCGCACCCGCGCGCATCGCCCAGGCCGCGCAAGGCGCGATGCCGCCCATCGACCGACCGGCGCTCGCGGACGACCCCGGCCTCGGCGCCACGCTGGACGGCCTCCTCGAAGGCACAGCCGAACTCGACATGCCGGAACCCGCCCGCCTGGCGCTCGACGCCGTCCGGACGGCGAGTGCGGCCGATCGGCAATGGCTTCTCGCCAATATCCTCTCCGACCATATTCCCGAGGACAGCGCCGCCGCCCATCTCTTCGCCGCCGCCGCCGTGCAGGTCCACATGGCGCGGCTGGCCGCCACGCTCACGGCGGATATGCTCGTCCCGGTCGGCGCCGGCCTCTGCCCCGCCTGTGGCGGCCGGCCCGCCACCTCGTCGGTCATGGGTGCGCAGGGTGTCGAAAACGTGCGATACGCCGCATGCGCCTGCTGCGCCACACGCTGGAACGAGGTGCGGGTGAAATGCCTTTGCTGCGGCTCGACCAAGGGCATCAGCTATCGCTCGGTCGAAACCGTCGATGCCACGGTGAAGGCCGAGACATGCGGGGAATGCAATTCCTGGGTCAAGATCTTCTACGCGGTGAAGAATCCGAGCCTCGACCCTATCGCCGACGATGTCGGCAGCCTTGGCCTCGATATCCTGATGAAGGATGCCGGCCTGCGACGCGGCGGCTTCAATCCCTATCTCGCGGGATACTGATTCCATGCAGGATTTCCGCGCGCTTCCTTCCGTCGACCAGACGCTGACCTCGCCCGAGGGCCGGGCGCTGGTCGAGGCATATGGCCGCTCCGCCGCCGTCGCCGCCATCCGCGCGCGGCTCGACGCCGCGCGGGAAGAAATCCGGGCGGGCGGGAACGGCGCGGCGCTTGCGGCGGACCTGCCACACCGCGTTGCGGACGATCTCGCGGCCGCTGCCGGATCGGGCCTTCGGCCCGTGCTCAACCTGACGGGCACGGTGCTGCACACCAATCTCGGCCGCGCCATCCTCGCCGAGGAAGCCGTCCGGGCCGCGAGCGCGGCGATGGCCAATCCGCTGGCGCTGGAATTCGACCTCGACGGCGGCGGACGCGGCCAGCGCGACGATCACCTGCGCGGCTTGCTGCGCGAGCTCACCGGGGCCGAGGACGCCACCATCGTCAACAACAATGCCGCTGCGGTGCTGATCGCGCTCAATACTTTCGGACAGGGCCGGGAGGCGATCGTGTCGCGCGGCGAACTGATCGAGATCGGCGGCGCCTTCCGCATGCCCGACATCATGGCCCGCGCCGGCGCGACGCTGGTGGAGGTCGGCACCACCAACCGCACCCATCCGCGCGATTACGAAGGGGCGATCCGGCCCGAGACGGGCGTCATCCTCAAGGTCCATACATCCAACTACAGGATCGAGGGCTTCACCGCCGAAGTCTCCGCGCCCAGACTCGCCGAAATCGCCCGAAAGGCCGGGGTGCCGCTGCTCAACGATCTCGGCTCCGGCTCACTCGTCGATCTCTCCGCCTTCGGTCTCCGGCGGGAGCCGACCGTGGCGGAGGCGGTGGCCGAAGGCGCGGACCTCGTGACCTTCTCCGGCGACA
>JAGRLJ010000207.1:2442-9972 GCA_020441805.1 Rhizobiaceae bacterium | reverse complement strand
GCGTTGACGTAGAATTCGACCGAGATCCGGGCGGTCGCCTTGTCCTTGGCGAACGTGATCATGCCGCCGCCGGGCACCAGGTAGACCACGGCGTTCGGATCGCGCATGGCCGGCGAACCGGCGCGCCGGCAGCGCTCGTAATAGGCCTCGTAGCCCTTGCGGTAGTCGGCGATCGCGTCTTCCAGGCCGGCCAGCGTCCGTTCGATATCCGGATCGGACGGATCGAAATCGATCACCAGCGGCCGGATCTTGGTGCGCAGGAAATGGTCGGGGCAGGAGGTGCCGAGGGCCGCGAGCGGTTCGAGATCGCCGGAGGAGACGAATTCCAGCACGGCGGCGCTGTCGTCGAAATGACCGACCTTGGGTTCGGATGCGGAGATCGTGCCGCGGATCACGGGCATCAGCCGGCCCGCCACCTCGCGGCGCTGGTCGTCGGGGAGGGGATGGAACCTCGGACCGCCGAAGACCGGCCCGGCGATTTTCCCCTCGAACCAGGCGATCGCCTTGTTGATGGTCTCGATCGTCGTGAGATAGCTCTCCTCCGCCGTGTCGCCCCAGGTGAAGAGCCCATGGCTTTCGAGCACGACACCCCGCGCGCCGGGGTTTTCCGCGCAGAATTCGCCGAGCCGGACGCCGAGTTCGTAGCCTGGCCGCTTCCAGGACAGCCAGCCGATCTCGTCGCCGAAGATCTCCCGCGTCAGCGCCTTCGAATTCCTGGACGCGGCAATGGCGATGACCGCATCGGGATGCATGTGATCGACATGCCTTCGCGGCACAAAGGCATGGAGCGGAGTGTCGATCGAGGCGGCGCGCGGATTGAGGTTGAAGGTGCAGTGCGGCAGGTAATCCACCATCTCGTCTTCGAATTCGACGCCGCGATAGAGGTTCCCAAGCGCCCGGAGCTTGTCCATGTAGAGGGTCGCGAAGCCGTCGCGCCTGATGGTGCCGACGTCGCCGCCCGAGCCCTTGACCCAGAGAACCTCCACCGCCTCGCCGGTGAGCGGGTCCTTCTCCATCACCTTCGCGGAGGTGTTGCCGCCGCCGTAATTGGTGATCCGCTTGTCCGAGCCGAGCAGGTTGGAGCGGTAGATCAGCCGTTCCGGCTCGGTCATGCCGGCGGCCCTGTCCTTGTCCCAGAGATTCGCGAGCCGGTTTTCTGGGCGCGCGCCGCCGCTTTGCTCGGTCATGTCCATCTCCTCCCGAAACGATTGGCCCGCGCCGGAAGCGAGGGTAAAGCTCTGCGCGATCAAATCGCATGACATCCATTTCGCTGTCAATCAAAAACGATCAAAATCAGTCATATTGCGACGCACAATGAAATAATATGACTGAATATGATTGACACTGCGCGAAATTGATGGAAGCATGACATGAGCGGGAGGAACCATGCACGAGAAAGAGCGCCACAGGATCATCATATCCGCGGTCCAGGAAAAGCCGGTCGTCACCGTCACCGAACTGGTGGAACTGACCGACAGTTCCGAGGCGACCATCCGGCGCGATATCGCGGCGCTGCATGTCCAGAAGAAGCTCAGGCGCGTGCGCGGCGGCGCCGAGGCGCTGCATCCGCCGCAATTCGTCGGGCTCGCCGGCCGGCCCTTCGCGGTGAGCGAAACGATCAATTCCCGCCAGAAGCAGCAGATCGCCCGCGAGGCGGTGGCGCTCTGCGAGGACGGCGACGCGATCATCATCAACGGCGGCACCACGACCTACCAGATGGTGCATTTCCTGGTGAACCGGCGCATGCAGGTCTTCACCAACTCCTTCCCGATCGCCGAGCATCTGGTCAAGCATTCCAAGAACACGGTGATGCTCTCGGGCGGCGTGATCTATCGCGAGCAGAGCGTCATCCTCTCGCCTTTCGATAATGACGTGACGCGCAATTTCTATGCGCACCGCATGTTCATGGGCGCTTCCGGCCTCGGTCCGCTCGGCCTGATGGAGACCGATCCGCTCCTGATCCAGGCCGAGCAGAAGCTGATCGACCAGGCCGACGAGCTGGTCGTGCTGGTCGATTCCTCGAAATTCAACCGGCGCTCCAGCCTCATCCTTTGCGGGCTGAAGCGGATCGCCACCGTCATTACCGATTCCGGCATCGAGGACAGGCATGCCTCGATGCTCGAAGCCGCCGGCGTCCGTCTGGTCGTCGCCGGCCACGCAGAAACCCTTATCGAGAAATCCTCCGCCTGCTCCTGAGGAGGGAGCCGCCGGGGACTGAGCAAATCCAGGGAGGATGGAATGGGAATTGTCAAGAAACTGCTGGTGACGGCCGCCGTGGCGACGGCCCTGATCGCCAATGTGGCGCATGCGGAAAACAAGAAGATCGCGCTCGTCGTCAAGGCGCTGGGCATCGGTTTCTTCGACGCCGCCAACAAGGGGGCGCAGGAAGCGGCCAAGGAGCTCGGCGACGTCGAGATCATCTATACCGGCCCGACGACCACGACGGCCGAAGGCCAGATCGAGGTCATCAATTCGCTGATCGCCCAGAAGGTCGACGCCATCGCCGTCTCGGCCAATGACGCCGACGCGCTGGTGCCAGCGCTCAGAAAGGCGATGGACCGCGGCATCAAGGTCATTTCCTGGGATTCGGGCGTGGCCAAGGACGGGCGCATGCTGCATCTCAACCCGTCGTCCAACCCGCTGATCGGCAACATGATCATCAAGCTCGCCGCCGACAACCTGCCGGATGGCGGCGACGTGGCGGTGCTGTCGGCGACCGCGACCTCCACCAACCAGAACACCTGGATCGCGGAAATGAACAAGGTGCTGCCCAACTACAAGGGCATCAACGTGGTGGACACCGTCTATGGCGACGACCTCGCCGACAAGTCCTATCGCGAGACGCAGGGGCTGATCCAGAAATATCCGAACCTGAAGGCCATCATCGCGCCGACCTCGGTCGGCATCGTCGCCGCCGCGCAGGCCGTGACCGATGCCGGCAAGATCGGCCAGATCAACGTCACCGGCCTCGGCCTGCCGTCCGAAATGGCCGGCCATGTGAAGTCGGGCGCCTCCAAGTCCTTCGCGATCTGGAACCCGATCGACCTCGGCTATTCCGCCACCATGCTCGCCTATGATCTCGTGGGCGGCGCGGAAGCCAAGCCGGGCGCCGAGCTGAAGATGGGCCGCATGGGCACGCTGAAGCTCGACGACAACAATGAAGGCGCGATGAGCGACCCGTTCGTCTACGATGCCTCGAATGTCGAGGAATTCGCGAAGATCTTCTGATCCGAAGATGTGCCCGACCCTTGCAGGCCGGGCTTCCGAATATATCCCCCTCTGCCCGGCAGGGCAGAGGGGTGAGCCATCCATGCCACCGACGACACCGAGCCCATGGACACGATGACGTCCTCCCTCCCAGCCACGATCACGCTTGCCGGGATCTCCAAATCCTTTCCCGGAGTGAAGGCTTTGAGCGGCGTGTCGCTGACGCTCCATCCGGGCGAGGTCACGGCGCTGGTCGGCGAGAACGGCGCCGGCAAGTCCACCCTCGTCAAGGTGCTGACCGGCATCTACCAGCCCGACGAAGGCGAGATCGCGCTCGAAGGCCGGCCCACGACTTTTCCCTCGGCGCATGCGGCGCTGAAGGCGGGCATCACCGCCATCCATCAGGAAACCGTGCTGTTCGACGAACTGTCAGTCGCCGAGAACATTTTCATCGGCCATCAGCCGCGCGGGCCGTTCGGCCTGATCGACTGGCCGAAAATGCATGCGCTGTCCCGCGACCTGCTGGAGAAAGCGGGCGCGACGATCGATCCCAGGACACGGCTGCGTGACCTCGCCATCGCCTCGCGCCATCTCGTCGCCATCGCGCGCGCGCTTTCTGTCGATGCCCGTGTCGTCATCATGGACGAACCGACGGCGGCGCTGTCGCATAAGGAGATCGGCGAACTCTACGAACTGGTCGACCGGCTCAAGGTGGCCGGCAAGGCGATCCTCTTCATCTCCCACAAATTCGACGAGATCTTCCGTATCGCCGACCGCTACACCGTCTTCCGCGACGGAAGGATGGTGGGCGAGGGGCTGATCCGCGAGACCGACGAGGACCGACTCGTCCGCCTGATGGTCGGCCGCGAGATCGGCCAGGTCTTTCCCAAGAAGACGGTCGGGATCGGCGCGCCGGTGCTGACTGTCTCGGGCTATTGCCATCCGACAGAATTCGACCAGATTGGCTTCGAGCTTCGGCGCGGCGAAATTCTGGGTTTCTACGGGCTGGTGGGCGCCGGCCGTTCGGAATTCATGCAGGCGCTGTTCGGCATCACCAGGCCTTCGAAGGGTGCGATCCGGATCGACGGTGAAGTCGCCGTGATCCGTACGCCGAACGAAGCGGTGGCGAAGGGCATCGTCTATGTGCCCGAGGAGCGCGGCCGGCAGGGCGCGGTGATCGGCATGCCGATTTTCCAGAATGTGACGCTGCCCTCGCTCGAACGCACCTCGCGGCATGGTTTCATCCGCATGGCCGAGGAATTCCGGCTCGCCCGCGAATATACGTCGCGGCTCGATCTCCGCGCCGCCGCGCTGGACCAGGATGTCGGCACCCTGTCCGGCGGAAACCAGCAGAAGGTGGTGATCGCCAAGTGGCTGGCGACGCGGCCCAAGGTCATCATCCTCGACGAACCGACCAAGGGCATCGACATCGGCTCCAAGGCGGCCGTGCACGAATTCATGAGCGAACTGGCCGGGGAGGGGCTCGCCGTCATCATGGTCTCCTCGGAAATCCCCGAGATCATGGGCATGTCGGACCGGGTCATCGTCATGCGCGAGGGGCGGATCGCCGCCGAATATCCGCGTGAGGGCCTGACGGCGGAAAAGCTCGTCCGCGCGGCCGCCGGCATCGGAGGGCAGGCATGAGCACATTCCTCAAATATCGCGAATTGCAGCTTCTCGCCGCCATCGTCGTGCTGGTCGCGCTGATCTCGCTCCGGGTGCCGGGCTTCGCCCTGCCCGCGAGCCTTGGCAATGTCTATAACGATACCTCGATCCTGATCATCCTGGCGCTCGGCCAGATGTGCGTCATTCTCTCGAAATGCATCGACCTCTCGATGGCGGCGAATCTCGCGCTTTGCGGCATGGTCTCGGCAATGCTGAACGCGACCTTTCCCGGCATTCCCGTACCGCTCCTGATCCTGCTCGTCGTGGTTCTCGGCGGCCTGCTCGGCGCGATCAACGGCCTGCTGGTCTGGAAGCTCGCCATGCCGCCGATCGTCGTCACGCTCGGTACGATGACCATCTTCCGAGGCTCGATCTTCCTCCTGAGCGAGGGCAAGTGGATCAACGCCCACCAGATGTCGGCCGCCTTCAAATCCTTTCCGCGTGATGCCTTTCTCGGCCTGCCGGTGCTGAGCTGGATCTCGATCCTCGCCATTGCGGTCATGTTCGTGGTCGTCGGCCGCACCGCGCTCGGCCGGTCCTTCTTCGCCGTCGGCGGCAACGCCAATGCGGCCGTCTATGCCGGCATCGATCCCGGCCGGACGCGCTTCGTCGCCTTCGTCCTGTCCGGCGCGCTCTCCGGGCTTGCCGGCTATCTCTGGGTGTCGCGCTATGCGGTCGCCTATGTCGACATCGCCCTCGGTTTCGAGCTCGACGTGGTGGCGGCCTGCGTCATCGGCGGCGTCTCGATCGCCGGCGGCATCGGCTCGGTGCCGGGCGCGGTGCTCGGCGCGCTCTTCCTCGGCGTCATCAAGAACGCGCTGCCGGTCATCCATGTCTCGCCCTTCTGGCAGCTCGCCATCTCGGGCAGCGTCATCATCGTCGCCGTCGCCTTCAATGCCCGCGCCGAGCGCAAGAAGGGCCGCGTGATCCTGAGACGAGCGGAGGCCGCCGCATGACGACCGCAAGACCCACTCCCCGCCATATCCCCGACCGGCTGAGAAGCCTGGGGGAACGTGTGCTGAAAAGCTGGGAGAGCCTGCTCTTCGCGGTCATGGTGGCGATCTTCGTCGTCAATTCCATCGCCTCGCCCTATTTCCTCGATCCGTGGAACCTCTCCGACGCCACCTTCAATTTCACCGAAAAGGCGCTGGTGGCTTTGGCGCTGGCGCTCGTCATCGTCGCCGGCGAGATCGATCTTTCCGTGGCCTCGATCATCGCGATTTCCTCGACCATGATGGGCACGGCCATGCACTATGGCGCGGGGCCGACGGAACTGGTGCTTGTCGGGCTTGCCACGGGGCTCGTCTGCGGCGCGATCAACGGCTGGCTGGTGACAGGACTGGGCCTGCCCTCGATCGTCGTCACCATCGGCACGATGAGCCTGTTTCGCGGCATCGCCTATATCATCCTCGGCGACAAGGCCTATACGAGTTATCCCGGCGAGTTCGCCTATTTCGGCCAGGGCTATGTCTGGTGGGTCTTCTCCTTCGAACTCGTGCTTTTCGCCGTCATGGCGGTGCTGTTCCACATCCTGCTCCACCGCACCAGCTTCGGCCGCCGCGTCCAGGCCATCGGCAACAATCCCACGGCGGCGCTTTTTTCCGGCGTCCGGGTGTCGCGGGTGAAGTTCATCCTCTTCCTGTTGACCGGCCTGATGAGCGGCGTCGCCGCCGTCTGCCTCACCTCCCGTCTCGGTTCGACCCGGCCGTCGATCGCCACCGGCATGGAACTCGAAATCGTCACCATGGTCGTGCTCGGCGGCGTCAACATCAATGGCGGCTCGGGCAGCATTCCCGGCATCGTGCTCGCCGCGATCATCATGGGCCTCGTCACCTTCGGCTTCGGCCTGCTCAACGTTCCCGGCATCGTCATGTCGATTTTCATCGGACTGCTCTTGATCCTGGTGATCGGCGTACCGATGATCGCGGGCCGGATCGGACGGCGCAAGGCGACCGGTCATTGAGGGAACGGGGGCAGCGCCATGACCGCAATCCGCAATGTGGCCGTGATCGATGTCGGCAAGACCAATGCCAAGGTTGCGCTGTTCGACCTTGTCGAGGGGCGCGAAAGCCATGTCCGCTCGACGGCGAATGTCGTGCTGCGCGACGGTCCCTATCCGCATTACGATATCGATCGCCTCTGGGCCTTCTTCCTCGAAAGCCTTCGGGTGATCGGCGCGGCGATCCGGATCGACGCCATCGCGATTACCGCCCATGGTGCTTCGAGCGTGCTGGTCGATGCCGAAGGCGACCTGGCGCTTCCCGTCCTCGATTACGAGTTCGACGGTCCCGACGGGTTGAAAGCCGACTATGACGCCGTTCGCCCGCTTTTCCCGGAGACCGGATCGCCCAGGCTGGTGGCGGGTCTCAATGTCGGCGCCCAGCTCTATTGGCAGGCCAGGACCTTTCCGGAGGATTTCGGCCGGGTCGCGTCGATCCTGCCCTATCCGCAGTATTGGGCCATGCGGCTGACGGGCGCGCGGGCGTCGGAGCCGACCTCGCTCGGCGCGCATACCGATCTCTGGAATCCGCACCGGCGGGACTATTCCTCCCTGGCGGACCGTATGGGGTGGCGGCGGCTGATGCCGCCGGTCGGCAGCGCTTTCGATCGTGCCGGCATGCTGACGCCGGAGATCGCCGCCGCGACGGGCCTGCCTCG
>JAGRLJ010000207.1:0-2365 GCA_020441805.1 Rhizobiaceae bacterium | reverse complement strand
CGGTCGTCTCGACCGGCACCTGGACCATCTGCTTCTCCGTCGGCGGCCGCCCGGTCGAGCTCGACGAGGCACGGGATACGCTGATGAATGTCAACGCCTTCGGCGACCCCGTGCCGTCGGCGCGCTTCATGGGCGGCCGGGCCTTCGCCATGCTCGGCGCCGATTCCAATGCCCCGATCACCGGTGCCGATCGCGATGCGGTGCTGGCGGGGGGCGTGATGCTCCTGCCGGCGATCCCGGAGGATTCCGGCCCGTTCGCCGGGCGCAAGGGTGGTTGGCGGGGCGATCCCGGAACGTTGACGGCGGGCGGCTATCTCTATGCGTGTTCGCTTTATCTCGGCCTGATGACCGCGGTCTCGCTCGACCTGATCGGCGCCGACGGCCCCATCATCGTGGAGGGGCCGCTCGCCGGCAACCGGACTTTCCTCGAAACGCTCCATGCCATCGGCGGCCGTCCGGTCATGACCGGCGACGGCGCCACGGGCACGTCGTCGGGCGCCGCCCTGCTCGCGCTCGGCCGCGATGCCCGGATGGCATCCCACAGCCGGCCAGCCGGGCTGTCGCCGGACCCGCGGATCGGAGCCTATGCCGCCGAATGGCGCCGGCTTTCGGAACGCCGGCAGGGTTAATCGCATCCTGCGCCACATGGTTAAGCGCGAATTAACCCTCCGCCGCTAGTCTCGCAGCATCGAGAACTGCGCGTCCGCCGCGCTGCACTATCCTGCGAGTGACCGACCCATGGCGAGAAGCATACCGGCCGATTATCCCAGCCGAACCGTCCGCTTCACGGTGACATCCTTCCTGTGGCGCCAGGCGAAGGCGATCGCGGGCGTTGCCCTGCTCGTGCTGCTGGGGCTGGCCGTCGCCGCGCTCTCGACCTGGAACGTACTCGATCCGAGCTATTCCAACGCGACATCGCGCGAGCCCGCCAATATCCTCGGCACGGGCGGATCCTACTTCGCCGACATGATGATGCAGTTCTTCGGCCTGGGCGCGGTGCTGGCGCTGCTGCCGGTCTTTGCCTGGTCGCTGATGATGGTGCTGAACGTGCCGGTTCACCGCATTCCGCAGCGCGTGCTGGCCTGGACTGGCGGCTCGGTGTTCTCCTCGGCGGCGCTTTCCTGCCTCAAGCCGCCCGTGACCTGGCCTATCCCGAATGGGCTCGGCGGCGTGTTCGGCGACCTGATCCTCAAATTCCCGGCGCTGTTCATCGGCGCCTATCCCGAGAGCGTCGCCGCGATCGTGGTCGGCGCGTTCTGCGCCGTCCCGGCGCTCGGCCTGCTTGCCTTCGCGGCGAATCTCGTCGCCACCTCCGAGCCGGAGAAGGTGGTCAAGCTCGCGGCCGCCTCCATGCCGGTCAAGATCGTCAAGGCCCCGCCCGCCGCCCAGCCGACGGCTCCCATTGAGGAAGACGAGGACGAACGCTATTCGCCCTTTACCGTGCTCCAGGGCTATGCGGCGCATGCGCTCTTCTCCGTGCAGGCGCGGCTGCGGCGGATGACCGGCCTTTCGGGCCGGAAGGCCGTGAAGCCCGGCTTCGATGAGCCCGTCGACCTCAACGACGAGGAATTCGGGCTCATCCACGACGACGACCGACGCAGGCCCGCGCCGAAGGGCCATGCCCGGATCGAGCCGTCCATGTTCGCCGAGGCCCCGGCGTCGGTCCAGCCGCGCCGCGTGGTCTCGGCGCCACCGCTCGGCGATGAAGACGACCCGCCTTTCGACCTCGACCTCATGCCCCGTCCCTCCGGCATCCTCGCGGAGGACGACGATGGTGGCGACTGGGCGCCGGTGCCCGGTATCCGCGCGCCGATGCGCGCCGAAGCCCCGGCGCAACCCGCCGCCCGGCGGGCTCCGCGCGCGCCGGCCGCCGCTTCCCGTCCGGACCATCGGCCGCCGGCCGATGCCGATGGGTTCGATCTTCCGCCGCTCGAACTGCTCGCCGAGCCCAAGAGCATCGCCCGCGACCCGTCGCTGTCCAACGATGCGCTCGCGCAGAACGCGCGGATCCTCGAAGGCGTGCTGGAGGATTTCGGCGTCAAGGGCAATATCATCCATGTCCGGCCGGGGCCGGTGGTGACGCTCTACGAGCTCGAACCCGCGCCGGGTATCAAGTCTTCCCGCGTCATCGGACTCGCCGACGACATCGCGCGTTCGATGAGCGCGATCGCCGCCCGCGTGGCCGTGGTGCCGGGCCGCAACGCCATCGGCATCGAACTGCCGAACCGGACGCGGGAGATGGTTTATTTCCGCGAGATGATCGGCTCGCGCGACTTCGACCAGACCAAGGCGAAGCTCGCCGTCGCGCTCGGCAAGACGATCGGCGGCGAGCCCGTCGTGGCCGATCTCGCCAAGATGCCGCATC
>JAGRLJ010000206.1:2644-3404 GCA_020441805.1 Rhizobiaceae bacterium | reverse complement strand
TCCTGCTTCATGGCGCGGATGACGGTTTTTGCCTTCATGCCCAAAAGCATGTGATTGAAGAATCGCTGCTTGGTACTCTCAAAGCGAGATTTCGCCGAGGCCTTCGCAGCGGAGGCGTTGGTCTGGCCGGAGGCGTCGTTGATCCCTGTCGCGGTCAGCGCCGCCTCGAGATTGTGATGGATCGTGCGAAAGGCCCCGGCGTAGGCGTCATAGATCTCGATCTGGGCCGGGGTGAGCGCGTGTTCCAGGACATCATATTCCACGCCGTCGAAACTGAGCGCCCGCGCCGTGTAGAACCCGAGCGTTTTCAGGTCCCGCGCCACAACCTCCATCGCCGCCACGCCGCCGGCCTCCATCGCCGAGACGAAACTCTCGCGGCTCGGGAAGGGATATTCGGGCCCCTGACCCCAGAGGCCGAGCCGGGAGGCATAGGCCAGGTTATGAACGCTGGTCGCGCCAGTCGCCGAGACGTAAAACACCCGGGCGCGCGGCGCGGCGAGTTGCAGCCGCAGGCCCGCCAAGCCCTGCTGCGAGGGTTTGGCCCCCCTGCCCGTCTCGGACCCGGCGGCATTCTGCATGGCATGGGCCTCGTCGAAGGCCAGCACGCCGTCGAACCCGTCACCCATCCAGTCGAAAACCTGGCCGAGGCGTGTAGTGCCGCGTTTGCCGACCGAGCGCAGGGTCGCGTAGGTGACGAAAAGGATACCATCGCCCATGGGGATCTGCTGGTCGGGTTTCCATTTCGAGAGCGGCTGGATGT
>JAGRLJ010000206.1:0-2601 GCA_020441805.1 Rhizobiaceae bacterium | reverse complement strand
TCGATGAGCGTGGCGGATTTGGAGATCCAGACCGCCTTGCGCCGTCCCGCGAGCCAGTTCACCAGGATCAGCCCGGCACATTCCCGGCCCTTGCCGCAGCCGGTGCCGTCGCCGAGGAAATACCCGAGGCGATAGGCGCGGGCCTCCGGATGATCGTCGGCGCGCGTCATTCGGGTCTGGTCCTCGTCGATCATGAACCGGCCCGGCAGTTCACGCGCGTGAGCGTCGTTCGCCATGAGGATGGTCTCGAGCTGCGCCTCGGAGAGATGGCCCTCCTCGATCAGGCGGCCGGGCAGGCTCAGATCGGCGGCGGCCTCTCGCGACGGCATCGGCGGCGCCACCGAGGCCATGGCGATGCTCTCGACCAGCGGCGTTGGATGTTCCTGGGAGCCCGTGATCTCGATCCGTTGCGGACGATAGCGGGCATAGATGTCGGAGACCGGAGTGTTCTCGCGCGGGGTATCATGACTGCTGAAGGCCAGCGGTATGGCGGCGTATGTCGTCGGTTTGGCTGTCGGGGCTGCGGCGACTGGGCGCCTGAGCGATGCGGGAGAGCCGCCCTGCCGTAAGACAGGCCGGGCCATCGCACCGGCGCGGGAAAGCGGAGCGGCCGGTCGGACCGCGGCGATGTCATCGACGATTTGCCGCGCCGCATCCAGATCGCAGGCAGCCGCACGGACGAATTCGACCTCCTCCTGCACCTTGTCGAAAACCATCAACTGGGTTTCGACAGTGGTGCCGAGTTTGCGGTAGACATGGCCGGGGATCGTGACAGCGAGGCGCGGTTTTGCGATGGCCGAGGCGCGTGCCCAATGCGCCGCATCCCGCTCCGGCGAAAATCCCATCGGCATGATCGCCACGAGACGTCCGCCCGGCGCAAGCCGCTTGGCGGCTCCGATCAAATGCTTCGCCGCGATATGTTTGTCCCGGGACCGGTCGACCGAGGAGGCGAAGGGCGGGTTCATCACAATGACGCTTGGAAGGTCGGGCACCGTCAGGAGGTCGTCGATATGCTCGGCGTCGAAGCTGGTCGCCTCTGTACCAAAGACCGCCGCGAGGAGCGTCCGCCGGAAGGGATCGATCTCGTTGAGCAGCGGCTTGCCGCTCGCGAGAACTGCGAAAACGGCCAGCGCCCCGGTGCCGGCCGAGGGTTCCAGAAAGGTCTCGCCTGCGCGGATGGCGGCGGCACGGGCGACCAGAGCGGCGTAGGGCAAAGGGGTGCTGAATTGTTGCAGACGGATTTGCGCTTCGGAGCGGCGGGTTTCCGTCAGGAGGCGCGAGGCGAGAAGTTTGGCGGTCGAAAACGCATCCGAACCGCTGGTCCGCATCGCCTGCATGACCGCAGCGGCTTGCATCATGTCATAGGCCATGCGCCAGGACCACGCGCCGCCGGCATCGCTGCCACCGAAGGTTACACGCATGATCCGCGCCAGCGACGAACTCCTGAGTGGTTGGACCTCGATCTCCTTGGCCATCTGTGACAGGGCGTCCCGGAGTCGGGCTTGTGATGGGAAATCGGGCCCATTCTTCGGGCTTTGATCGGTCATGTCGTCTGTCCTTTGAGTCAGGTTGCGGGTCCGACAGGACAGAAAGCCGCCTCTGCGCTTTCGAATGCGCGGAGGCGGCCTGAAGCTGGACAGATGACGAAACGGGGGCTGTCAGGAATTCTTCCCGGCGAAGAACTCCGCCAGAACGGGGCTCGCGTCGCCCTTGGCGGAGCTGAGAAGCTCGGATCCGGCGAGCGAGGCCTTCGACAAACGCAAGAGCCCGCCGGTTTCCTCGACGCGGTAGCACCGGCGCTTTTTCCCTCCACGCTGGTAATGTGTGGCGGTAACGATCTGACAGGTACTTCCATCGGTCAGTGTGACCGGCGCAGCGAGCCTGATCCTGTCACCCTCGTCGTAATCCGGGATCGCCGCCCAGTCCCGGCAGCGCTGGCGCCAGGCATGGGCATAGCTCTCGGGATCCTTCAGCTCGGACAATAGGGCAAGAAGACTGAGTGGTGCCCGCGACTCCACCGGCCCGGCGCTCTCCTCCATGTCCTTGTAGCCCCAGCAGCCATCGTCGTACCGGGTGAGAAACACGGCTCCAAAGGTGATCGACCCGTCGGCATCGGTCACGTAGGTCGCGTCCTCGACAGGGGTGCCGTCAAGATTGGTCACCTTTGCCGCCGCATACCAGGTCGAGCCCACTTTGCAGGCTTTGAGCAGCACCGTCTTGCGGGTGTCGGTCTCGAAAGTGCAAAGCCGTGTGATTTCAGCCTTTTCGTCCGCGTAGGTCTTCACGCGACGGTCGGTGTAAAAGAGCCAGCCCACTACGCCGCCCTCCGGTCATCGATCTCGACGAGCGCGTCGAGCGGCACCCGGTAGGGCAGCATCTCGTCGAAATCCTCGCAATTGCCGTGGTTCTGCACGAGGGCATGGGTGTCGGTGGCATCTCGAAGGATCACCCGAAACGTCCCACCGAGGCCGGAGGGGACATCATAGGTCCCGCCGATCAGGTAGTCGGACGCGCGCCTCAGGAAGACGCGGATCGTGTGACCGTCGGTCGCCAGCCGAATGGTGTTGTGCCCACGATCGATGAGCATCTGCACATCATCGA
>JAGRLJ010000205.1 GCA_020441805.1 Rhizobiaceae bacterium | reverse complement strand
CATCAGTGCTGACGCCGGACAGCCTTATAACGTCTGGAGATGCCTGCACGACCAGCGCTCTGCCCCGAGGGCGCAGCAATTCCGTGTCGGTGTTGATTTACCAGCAGCCGGATGGAGATGCCGAATATCATACCACTGCAACATCCTTCATCTTGACAGCTCTGGACCGGCGGTAGTTCCGATGACCGGCGTTGCCGTATCCTCGCCGGTCCCGATCGCGATTAACTCCGCACTTTTGTCATGCCGCGCGAGGCTGGCAGACGTTTTGCAGCTTCCTGCTCGTTTTCGCGGGGCTGACGCTGTTTCAAGCGGCGCTGCGCGAGGCCTCGCTCGAACTCGCCGGCACGACGGTGCGACTGCCAAAGGCCTCGCCCTCGTCAAAACCGCCAAAACGCGCCATTTCCTCTTCGGCTGGGGATTCGCTCGACCACATACGACTCGGATTCCAGCCACATTGCTGCTTAAGAATCGCGGCATACTCGGCACGCTTTAGCGCCGCGATCGACGGGTCGATCACCGGAACACCAAGTTTATCCTCCAGAACCTTGTGAAAACCGATCTCCAACGTGCAGCCAAGAATCAGTGCCTCAGCGAAATCCTCCTCGACGGCCCTGCGGCCGGCTTGGGTCAGCCGGCGTTCGGTTTCGCCATGGTCTTTCTGAAAATCGGTGACGCCGAGCTCGACATGATAGAAGCCGGATAGCCGGTGCTCGTGGCCGTGGTCGCGGACGGTTGAATGCATCTGGTGCACCCATTTGCGACGGCCGACTATGATCCCGAAGCGGTTAGAGAGGCTCGCGGCGATCTCGCAGGAGGCGGCGCAGGGTGCGGTCACGATCATGCCGCCCGACAGCTCGCGTGCGTCGTGCAGGCCAGTGTCGTAGAAGCAGCCGATCGCCAGCGCGTCGAATCCCTCGCGGGCGGCGGCGCGGACGGCGCGGACGATACCGCGCGTCACCATCGCCTCATAGGATCGGAACTCGATGTGCGTGAAGCCGCCCTCGCTTTCCGGTAATGATGCGACATGCACCTCCGTCTGCGGCAGTTTGTGTTCGCGCGCCATCTTAGCAAAGATATCGTCGTAGCTGGCCGACGAAGCCAGTGGGTTGAGATACATGATCTTGAGCGGTTTCTGAGTAGCCATGGTCCTGTCCTTTGCTTTCTGAGAGGTGAAGGGTCAGTGATCGGGTGCCCGGACGACAATCTTGCCGCACTGGGCGTTGCCAAGCATGTGTCGGTAAGCTTCGACCGTCTGATCGAAGGGGAATACGCGGTCAATCTCAGGGCGGAACCGCCCGGCTTCGATGTGCTTGATGACGAACCGAATTCCTTCGCGAATGGCGGTTTTCTTCATCACCGCGAACATTTCGTCGGCGGTCGACTGAAGCGAGTTCTGAATGATCTCCAGCGTGATCGGGTCGTTGGCAGGTGTTGTCATCTCACCGCTCCTCATTTCTCGATCGTGATGTGCAGGTCGCGCGGCAGCGATGACAAGACTTCTGGGCCGTCTTCGCGCAGGACCACGATCTCTTCGAGCCGGATGCCGAAGCGGCCGGGAAGGTAGATGCCGGGCTCGATCGAAAACACCATCCCCTCTTCCAGCACCGTGTCTGAGGTCGCGGTGATGTATGGCGGCTCGTGTCCGTCGATGCCCATGCCGTGACCGGTGCGGTGCACGAAATAGTCGCCATAGCCGGCGTCGGCGATCACCTTGCGCGCGGCCGCATCAACCTCCTTCGCCCGGACACCGGGGCGAGCCGCCTTCATCGCCGCCTGAACGGCGTTCTCCACGATGGTGTGGAACTGTCCGTAGCCCTCCGGCGGCTGACCGATGGCGGCCATGCGGGTGATGTCGCTCGGAAAGCCTGCCTTGCGGGCGCCGATGTCGATGACGATGGCGTCACCCTCGCCGAGCTTGCGCTCGCCGGTCTGGTGGTGCGGGAAGGCGCCGTTGGGACCGCCGCCGACGATCCAGAACGCGGGTACGGCGCCCTCGGAACCGAAATGCTCCTTGATCTCCTGCGCAAGCTCCTTCTCGGTCATGCCGGGCCGGATGGTCGCGAACGCCTTTTGCATGGCGCGGTCGGCGATCGCCGCATTCATCTTCAGCTTCTCGATCTCGCCCTCGTCCTTCCTCATGCGCAGCCGTCCGAGCGTCCTGTCGGTGAAGGCGTGAGCCGCATCCGGCAGGGCACCCAGGAGGAGCAGGGCGAAATCGGCGCGCATGGTCTCGTCGAGGACGACGTTCCTGGCCTCGCGCCCACCGACGTCTTCCAGCGCGGCCGCAAGAGCCGCGTCGGGGCCGTCGGCGTCGGCCCAGTTGTGGAAGGCGATGTCTGTCTCCTCGCGCGTTCCCTCGGCATTGAGCACCGGCATCAGAAAGGCTTCGCGCTCCCGGCCGACCAGGAGCAGGCAAGGCCGCTCGTCGGGATGGGGATGGAAACCCACCAGCCAGTCCATATGCGAGCCGGGGGCGATCGCGACGAGGTCGGCGCCGGTTTCGGCCATCTTTTTCCGCAGCGCCGTCAGGCGGCCAGCGACTTCCATGTTCATGTTCTCCTCCGTTTCATCGAATTCAGGCCGCCAGCGGCGGCGCATCCGGGTCCGCTTCCACGATGATGCGGTTGCCGAAGGCTTCGCCCTCGTCAAAGCCGCCGAAGCGGGCAATTTCTTCTTCCGAGGGCGCTTCGCATGACCACTTGCGGCTCGGCACCCAGCCGCATTGGCGCTTCAGGATGGCGGCATATTCGGCCCGCTTGAGCGCCGCGATAGATGGATCGATGACCGGCACGCCGAGGCGGCGCTCGACCTCCTGGTAGAAACCGACCTCCATGGTGCAGCCAAGGATCAGCGCCTCGGCGAAATCTTCCTCGACCGCCTTGCGGCCCGCCTCGATTAGGCGGCGGCCGGTCTCGGCGTGATCGGCCTGGAACTCGTTCACCCCAAGTTCGACATGATAGAAACCGGCAAGGCGGTCACGGTGGCCGTGTTCGTGCACGGTCGACTGCATCTGGTGGACCCATTTGCGGCGGCCGACGATGACGCCGAAGCGGTTCGACAGGCTGGCCGCGATCTCGCAGGAAGCAACGCAAGGAGCGGTGACGATCATGCCGCCGGAAACCTCGCGGGCGTCGTGCAGCGCGGTGTCATAGAAGCAGCCGATGGCGAAAGCGTCGAAGCCTTCCCGCGCGGCGGCTCGAGCTGCACGGACGATGCCGCGCGTGACCATCGCCTCGTAGGAGCGGAACTCGATATGGGTGAAGCCGCGTTCGCTTGCCGGCAGCGAGGTCATATGCACCTCGGTGCCGGGCAGCTTGTTGTCGCGCGCCATGTCGGCAAAGATTGCGTCATGCGCCTCGTCGCCCGCGATCGGGCTGAAATACATGATCTTCAGGGGTTTTTCCGTCATCTCATCCTCCTCGAAATGGCTCAGCCTGAGTAGCCGTAGATTTCACGCGCGCGTTCAGGCGTGATCAGGCCGTTCTTCACGTCGGCGGCGACCGCTTCCGGGTCGCGTTGCTTCGGATCGCCGAGCCCGCCGCCATTGCCGGTCACGACACGGATCACGTCATCGGTGTTGGTCACCTGTCCGGAAACGAAGGCAAACTGCTGCGGCTCCCCGCCCTTGGGCCGGAACTCGACATAGTTGGGCGAACCGTCTCTGCCGCCATCCACGCCCCATGCCGGGAATTTCGAGCGTGTGTAGCCCGCGGTGAGGAAGCCGTTGTCGTTGCGCACGCGGTAGTCCATCACGATGCCGCGGCCGCCTGTGTATTTGCCCTCGCCGCCTGCCGCGGTGTTGAGTTCCATGCGGTCGACATAAAGGCCGTTGCGGGCCTCATTGATTTCGGCCGGGCAATTGAACGTCTCGCCGTGGAAGCCGCAGAACATGGCCGAATTGCCGTCGCCTTTGCGGCTTGCGCCCCAGCCGCCGAGCTGCGGTTCGATGATTGTGTATTGCCGGCCGGTGTCGGGATGTGTGCCGCCGATGAAGGTGCCGCACACGGATGCGAAATGGCCCGCCGCCAGGCGATCGGGCATGTGCGGCGCGAGGCAGCGCCACATCAGATCGTACACCCTCAATTCGATCTCG
>JAGRLJ010000204.1 GCA_020441805.1 Rhizobiaceae bacterium | reverse complement strand
ACCGATCTCGAACTCGCCGTCTGCTCGGCGCCGGGCGGCGGCGGCCACGGGGCGAAGCTCATCCCGCCCGGAACGCATCCGCAATTCACCCGCGGCAAGGGCTCGAATGTCCGGCTCGTCACCAATATCATGCCGGAGGACGACAATTCCGCCCATTCGCTGCTGGTTGTCGAGGTGATCACCCCCGCCGGCAACACCTCGTCCTATCCCTCGCACAAGCACGATCGCGACGACCTGCCCAACGAGAGCCTGCTGGAAGAAACCTATTACCATCGCATCAATCCGCCCCAGGGCTTCGCCTTCCAGCGCGTCTATACCGACGACCGCTCGCTCGACGAGGCGATGGCGGTGGAGGACGGCGACGTGACGCTGGTGCCGAAGGGCTACCACCCCTGCGCCACGATCCACGGCTACGACCTCTACTATCTCAACGTCATGGCCGGGCCGAAGCGGGTGTGGAAGTTCCACAACCAGCCGGAGCACGAATGGCTGCTGAAGGCGTGACCTTAACTTTCCAGCCCATATCAGCGAACTTCGCCAATAAAGGAGTTCCGGTACGCAGGTGACGGCGCATAAGGCAAAAACGGACTGGTGGCGTGCGCCCGCCGGCGTTCAGACCGGCTGCAACAGCCCGAACCTCCAGCCGCGCCGCACGGCATTGACAGCGAGCACCACCGCGATGAGGCCGAGCATGGCGGTGTCGGCCACGGGTGCCGCCATCCAGATACCGGTCTCGCCGAAGATCCGCGGGAGGACGAAGAGCAGCGGGATCGAGAACAGATAGGTCCGCGACAGGCCGAGGATTCCCGCTCTGCCCGCATCGCCGATCGACTGGAAATAGCCCGACAATATGATCGGCAGGCCACAGACCATATAGACCGCGGTCGTCCAGGGCAGAATCCGGGCGACCTCCGCCGCGATCGTGGCGTCGTCGGCGAAAAACCCGCCCAGCGCCGGCGCGAAAGCCAGGCCGGCGAACTGGACCAAGCCGCAATAGGCGGCGGAAACCGAGAGCGCCAGCTTGAGGCTGGCATTGGTGCGATCCATCAACCGCGCGCCGTAATTGTTGCCGGAGATCGTCTGGAAGGCGATCGAGACCCCCATCATCGGCAGATAGGCGAAGGTGAGAAGCCGGGTCACGACACCATAGGCCGCGACGGTCGCGACATAGTGTTCAGCTTCCCAGATACGGATATTCGAGATCACCGTCGCCGAATTCAGGGATATGCCGAGGAAGCCGAGGCTGGACGGCGCGCCGAGCGCCAGCATCTGCCGCCATTCCGGCATCGGACCCGGCCCGGCAAGGCGAAGTACGCCCGGCATGCGGAACCGGTAGGCGAGCACAACCAGCAGGCAGATGCTTTGCGCCAATACGGAACCGGAGGCCGAGCCGGCGACGCCCCAGCCGAAAACGCCCATGAACAGCCAGTTAAAACCGATATTGAGGATGGTCGCGGAAATCGTGACCGCCGTCATGAAACCCAGCCGCCCTTCGCAGCGCAGGCCGTCGATATTGAGCGACAGGAAGAAGGCGACCGGCGAAAAGACCACCATGATGGTCACGAAGAGCTCGGCATTGGCCGCGACCGCGGGCGCGCCGGAGGCGGCGGCGGCGATCACCGTGTGGCCCATCGTGAAGAAAAGCAGGTAGACGGTGGCGACGACGCCGAGCACCAGTTGATGCGCGCTGGTGAAGGTCCGGCGTGCCTCGTCCCGGCGTCCGGCGCCGAGATGACGCGCGAGGATGCTCGACATGCCACTCGACACCAGGGTTTGCAGTGCAAGCAACATCATCATCATCGGGAAGATGAGCGACACGGCGGAGAGCGCGTCGGCCCCGGCATAGATGCCGAGGAAATAGGCGTCGGCCACGACATACAGGCCGTTGATCGTCATGATCAGGATGATCGGGGCGGCGGTGCGCGCGAAGAGCGCGGGCAGGCTGCCATGCAGGAACATGTTGCCGGCATCCGCGGCATGATTGGAAGACATCGAAACCTCGTCGCAACAGTCTCGCGAAAACGGCGCGGAACGCGCGTTCGCCGGGAGCTCGCATTGCCGTCATTCCGCGGAAAGCGTCGTTGACAGGGGTTCGAAAAGAAGGGTTTCACCATGAGCCATGGGCTCGCGAGCGGCAGGCACCTCAGCCTTTCGGGGCCGTTTATCCCCCTCCCCGGCGATTGTCAATGTCGCGGATATCCCGGACGGGGCGCCAATGGGCGACTGGCCACGTCAAACCCCTGATATTGTCGGCGCTTCAGACTTGTTAAACACTCGCGTGATAGAGTGACGGCCTGTCATCGAGTACGGAGGCCACGATGGCTCTGCGTCAGTTCAAGGACTTTCACGAGCGGCTGCAACTGCAAAACCCGAAGCGGAGCTTCCGGCTGCATCGCATCGACCGGCCGGGCCTCATCATTCCCGTCGGACATCATCTCACCATCGCGAAGCAATATCATTGCCTGATCGAACGGATCTCCTGCGCGGCGGCGATGCTCAACGTCAATCCGCGCCTCGAACTTCCGCGCAATTTCTTTCTCGTGATCCTCGGCTCGAGCGAGGAAATCGGCGCGACGGAGGTCAGCCGCGAAGGCGACCACCTACTCGCGAAATTCAATATGTTCCTCGACGCCACCTTCCTGCAAAGCGTCGTCGGCACCGCGTCGCTGGAAATCGAGCCGATCTGATCGCGTAACGTCTCTACGAGGCACCGCCGCGCGACCGCCAGGCAGATGCGCCGCCCGGCGGTCGCGCGGCGATTTCGGGATTGCCTAAAAAGCTATCCTTTCGGTTGAACCGGCCGCAACAAAGCTCTGTCAGGGTGCATTTGCAACAGCCGGGAGAACACCATGGCCGAACACGCCCTCGCCAACCTCCATAACGACAACGGGGCGCATGGCCGCAAGGCCGAGCGCTTCGCGGTCAGCCGGGCCGCGCGAATCCTGTCGATCAATCCGGCCCTGAGCGGGATATCGATCCGCAGCTGTCATCTGGTCGACATTTCCCGCATCGGCGCCACCGCCGACCTGATGACCACCGTGGGCCTGCCGGATCACTACTATCTCAACATTATCGGCACGGCCAATCGCATCGGCTGCGCCGAAATCTACCGCAACGGCAGCCGGGTGGGGTTGAAATTCATCAAGGAAATCGACGACGAACTCCTGCATACCATCGTCCGCGGCGACTTCTTCACCAAGGCGATCTGATGCCTTTTCCGAGGGCCCGAAGGCATTCGGAAATGCCCGGAACCGCTTCCGGTCGACAGTGAAAGACTCTATTGTCGCCCCAGAAGTGAATCAGGGGCTTTCCGCATGCCGACTTTTCCGCGTTTCACGCGCATCGCCAATGCCTTGCCGGCGACGGTGCCCTTCGTCGGCCCCGAAGCGATCGAGCGCAACCGGCATCTCACGGTCAAGGCGCGGATCGGGGCGAATGAAAGCGGCTTCGGCCCGGCGCCCTCCGTCATCGAGGCCATGCGCGATGCGGCGGCCGGGACCTGGAAATATACCGATCCCGAAAGCCACGACCTCCGGCATGCGCTCGCCGCCCATCACGGCATCGACCCGAAATTCATCAATATCGGCGAAGGGATAGACGGTATTCTCGGCCAGATCGTCCGGCTCGTCGTCGAGCCGGGCCAGCCGGTCGTGACCTCGCTCGGCGGTTATCCGACCTTCAACTATCACGTCGCCGGTTTCGGGGGGCGGCTGGTGACGGTGCCCTATGACGGCGACGGCGAGGACATGGAGGGATTGCTGGCGGCGGCGAAACGCGAGGATGCGCCGCTCGTCTATTTCGCCAATCCCGACAATCCGATGGGAAGCTGGCATGGCGCGGACCGTGTGCTGGACTTCGCGCGCGCCGTGCCCGAGACGACCATGCTCGTTCTGGACGAGGCCTATGGCGAAACGGCTCCCGCCGGCGTGATCCCGCCCGCCGATGCATTGATCGACCGGCCGAACGTGATCCGCACCCGGACCTTCTCCAAGGCCTATGGGCTTGCGGGCTCGCGCATCGGCTATGTGATCACGGCAGAAGACACCGCGCTCGCCTTCGACAAGATACGCAACCATTTCGGACTGAACCGGGTCGGGGTCGCGGCGGCGATCGCGGCGCTCGCGGACCAGGCCTATCTTCGATCCGTCGTGGACAGGATCGCCGCCGCGCGCGACCGGATCGCGCGTATCGCGCGGGCGAACGGCCTGACGCCCCTGCCCTCGGCGACGAATTTCGTGGCGCTCGATTGCGGGGGCGACGGCGTCCGGTCCCGCGCCATCGTCGACGGCCTGATGGAGGAAGGGGTTTTCATCCGCATGCCCGGCGTCGCGCCGCTCAACCGCTGCATCCGCGTGAGCGTCGGGCCCGACAACGATCTCGACCTGTTCGAGGAGGCGCTGCCGAAGGTGCTGGCGCGGGTGGGAAACCGGTAAAGCGAATAGCGAATAATTTCCGGGCGGACTGGAGGTCGGCAAGCCCGGAAACTACTCGCTATTCGTCGCGAACCGTCCGCTCAATGCATGGTCATCCATTCGCGGGCGGCGCGGAGCGCCGCGGCGAGTTCCGGCTTGCTCATGGAACGGGCGAGTTCGGCGCGGAGCGCGGCGGCCCGCTCGGAACCCTTGATGGCGGCGATATTGAGCCATTTGTGGGCGGCGATCAGGTCGATCTCGCAACCGCGGCCGGTCGCATACATCAGGCCCATGTTGCAGAAGGTATCGGCGCGGGTTTCGCCGCCCATGACGGCTTCCATCGAATTCATGTCAAAGCGTGCCATTTCAATCGTCCCTTAGCCAGCGTTTCGCTTTTCTTTTCACCCTGTTTTGCCTTGCAGGCTCCGGGGAAGGCCGTTCCGTCTTTCGCGGTATTCTTCGGCCTTCCCCGGTGAATGGCGGTGTTTTCGTCCCCGCTCGTCTTATGGCTCCACTATGACGCCCAGCCTTCAAAAATCGCCTAAAATGCATGATTAATTTGAGACAAACAAAGTACAAATGCTTGGTAAAATTGGATTTTCATTAAGCATCGAAAAGACTGATTCCGGCGCGATCGCCGAAAAACTTTACGAAAATTTCAGCCTGCCGCCGAAACCCTTTGTTCACCACGAAAAATGTTGGATGTCGGCGCGGCCGTGGAAAAATCGGACGCGCGCCACCTGAAAAGCGCGGCAAGGCGCGTCTTGCCGCGCGGTTCCGCCAGATCAGCGCGCCCGCTGGCCGAACAGGATCTTCTGCGCTTCCTTGTCGTCGGCGAGACTGGCCTGGCGCTCGCGCTCCTCCCTGCCGATCGCGATGCCGCGCTGGACGGCCGGACGGGCATGCATCCGCTCGAACCAGGCCTTGAGGTTGGGAAAGTCGTCGAGCTCCTGTCCCTGGGCGTTGTGCGAATTGATCCAGCCGATCGAGGCCATGTCGGCGATCGAATATTCGTCCGCGATATAGTCGCGGCCGGCAAGGCGCCGGTCGAGCACGCCGTAGAGGCGGTTGCATTCGTTGGTGTAGCGATCGATGCCATACTGGATCTTTTCCGGCGCATAGTTCCGGAAATGATGCGCCTGACCCGCCATCGGCCCGAGACCGCCCACCTGCCAGAACAGCCATTCCTCCACTTCGATCCTTCGGCGCTCGTCCATCGGATAGAACCTGGCGTATTTGCGGCCGAGATATTGCAGGATGGCGCCGGATTCGAAGACGGAGACCGGCGCGCCGCCCGGGCCGTCGGGATCGACGATCGCGGGCATGCGGTTGTTCGGCGCGATCCGGAGGAAGCCGGGCTCGAACTGGTCGCCGCGACCGATATTCACATATTTCACCGCATAGGGAATGCCGAGTTCCTCCAGCATGATGGTGATCTTCCAGCCGTTCGGGGTAGGCCAGTAATAAAGTTCGATCGGCGCCGGCATGGCGGATTCTCCTGTCGCTGAGCTTGAATCCGTAACAGGTAGGAGGCGGATAACCGTTCGGCAACCATTCTGAATGCGAAATGAATGGCGGGATCAGCGTGAGTTCAGCCTGGTCTGCGTAGAACATGTCCAACATTGGAACATGTCGGGATCGAAATGACCATCATCATCGCGCGCCGCCTCACCATCATCTGCCTTGTCATGGGCCTGTTCGCCGCCGGCTTCACCATGGTCGTCCAGCATAGCGAGAGGCGCAGCGCCATCGGAACGATCGGACTGAGCGCCCCCTGCCCGCAGCCGGCCGGACTGCATTGCCGCGCCGCGCTTTGATGCGCCGCCGAACGGCTTCTCCGCAACAATCTGCGGAGAACCCTTCTCCCCCCGATTGATTGTCATGGAGCGCCTATTATAATGGCACATGGCAAAGCGAATCCCCTCCCCATCCCTGCTCGAAACCGTCACACCCGAACAATTCCAGCCAACCGCCTTCGACGACGCCGTCGCCGCGGTCGAGGCATTGCAGGCGCTCTACGAGCGCAATACCGCTTTTCTCCGCGATAATTTCGAAGCTGTCGTCCAGGGCCGGGCGCCGCATCGGCGCTATCGCGCCTACTATCCCGAGATCCGCATGGAAACGATGCGCTATGACCGGATCGACTCCCGCCTGCCCTATGGCTTCCTGAGCGAGCCGGGGCTCTATTCCACCACCATCACGCAGCCGAAGCTCTTCCGGCATTATCTCAAGACCCAGATCGGGCAGCTGATTCACAATCACGGCCTGCCGGTGACGATTTCAGAATCCGCCACGCCCATCCCGCTCCATTTCGCCTTCGGCGAGGGCGCCCATGTCGAGGCCAGCGCATCCAACACGCTGGACGTGCCGCTGCGCGACCTGTTCGACACGCCCGACCTGACCACCACCGACGACGAGATCGCCAACGGCGAATATGAGCCGCCGCCGGGGGGCCCGCGTCCGCTGGCGCCGTTCACCGCCCAGCGCATCGACTATTCGCTGGCGCGCCTCAGCCATTATACGGCGACGGGAGCGAAGCATTTCCAGAACTTCGTCCTGTTCACGAACTACCAGTTCTATGTCGACGAATTCTGTAGCTGGGCCCGGCAGACCATGGCTTCCGGCGGTGGAGGCTATACGGAATTCGTCGAGCCCGGCAATGTGATCACGCCGGCCGGCGCAGCCGAGCCGATGACGGGCGCAGCCATGCCCCGGCTGCCGCAGATGCCCGCCTACCACGTCAAGAAGAAGGGCCATGCCGGCATCACGCTGGTCAATATCGGCGTGGGGCCTTCCAACGCCAAGACGATCACCGACCATGTCGCGGTGCTGCGGCCGCATGCCTGGCTGATGCTTGGCCATTGCGCGGGACTTCGCAACAGCCAGACGCTGGGCGACTATGTGCTGGCGCATGCCTATATGCGCGAGGATCACGTGCTCGACGACGACCTGCCGATCTGGGTGCCCATTCCGGCGCTGGCCGAGGTGCAGCAGGCGCTCCAGGACGCGGTGGCGGACGTCACCGGCTATGACGGCTACGAGCTCAAGCGCATCATGCGGACGGGCACCGTGGCGACGATCGACAACCGCAACTGGGAACTCCGAGACCAGAGCGGACCGGTCAAGCGCCTGTCGCAGGCGCGCGCGATCGCGCTCGACATGGAGTCGGCCACCATCGCCGCCAACGGCTTCCGCTTCCGCGTTCCCTATGGCACGCTGCTCTGCGTTTCCGACAAGCCGTTGCACGGCGAGCTCAAGCTGCCCGGCATGGCGACGGCCTTCTACAAGACGCAGGTGGCTCAGCATCTCAGGATCGGCATCCTGGCGCTCGAAAAGCTCTCGGCCATGCCGCCGGCGCAGCTTCATTCGCGCAAGCTCAGGAGCTTCTTCGAGACGGCGTTCCAATAGGCTTGCGCGTCACACCGCCATGGCGCTCTTCGGGACGATGACCCTAAGCCCGCCCGAATGGATGCGGATCGACACATTCCGGCCGAGCGGCAGCAATTCGCCGTCGAGGACGGAATTGGCCTTGCGACAGAGCTTCGGGAAGTGGAGATCGACCGATCGGGCGCGCATTTCGGTGATCGCGGTATTGCGGCGCATATTGCCGCGCAGGATGTCGAAGGCGAGACACGCCGCGCCCGCCGGTCGCAGCGGGTCCGTCAGATAGAAGCCGAGATGGCCCGAATCGAGCGCCTCGGAGAACATCAGGCCGTTGTCGCCGAAGGGATTGTTGGACACGTTGATCGCCGAGACCAGCCGATGCTCGCGATGGCCGTCGGCATCGAACTCGACCTCGAATTTCGGCGGGTCCAGCATGACGTTCATCGACGCCCGGACATTGGCCGCGATCTTGCCCGCGCGCGACGCATAGGTCATCGTGTCCCGCAGCCGCACCATCCGGGCATGCATGCCGGCCGAGAACTGGTGCACGAAGGGCCGGCCATCCGCGGTGCCGATATCGACATCCACGCCCTCTCCCGCCGCAAGCGCGTCGAGCGCCGCCCAGATGTCGAGCGGCAGACGCAGCGAGCGGGCGAAGAGGTTCATCGTCCCCGCGGGGACCACGCCCAGCATCAGGCCGGCCCTCCAGGCAATGCCGGCGGCCGCCGAGATCGTGCCGTCACCGCCGCCGGCGATCAGGCCCTCGAGACCCGGCTCCCCGGCCGCCGCCTCCAGCGCCGGCACGATTTCCCGGCCTTCGACCGCCCGGCACTCGATTTCATGCCCCGCATCGCGGAATATCTGCTCTGCTCTTTTTGCATAGGAGGCCATGTCGGTGCTGCGGAAGGTGCCCCCATCCCGATTGAACAAGGCCTTGAATCGCATGAATTTGCCTCAAATCCGGTTGCCGCGCATGAACTCGCATAGAAATGCGCATGGATCACGGCCGGTTCCAGGCCACGGCTCCGATTTTGCGATGCGGCACCGCGCTTTACGCAGGAGCAAGCTTGTTGCTATATTGTATGATCAATCAAGATCCCTCCGGGATCCGCCTTCCGACAGCGTCATCCTCCAGTTCCGGCCCCTGGGGCCAGGCGAGTTATCATGGCTCAGAATCCCGCCGACACCTCTCTCCCGGGGACCGGATCCCCTGCGTCTTATTCGCGGCTTCAGGTGATCCTGGTCCTGTTCGCGCTCGCGACCGGCGGCTTTGCGATCGGCATCGGCGAATTCGCGATCATGGGGCTGCTGCCGGATGTGGCGCGCAGCTTCACGGTCTCGACGCCGATGGCCGGCCACGTCATCTCCGCCTATGCGCTGGGGGTCGTGGTCGGCGCGCCGCTGATCGCGATCCTCGCCGCCCGCATGGCGCGACGGCAATTGCTGCTGCTGCTGATGGGCTGCTTCGCCGTCACCAATATCCTCTCCGCCATCGCGCCGGATTTCAACTCCTTCACACTGCTGCGTTTCCTGTCCGGGCTGCCGCATGGCGCCTATTTCGGCGTCGGGGCGCTGGTGGCTGCATCGATGGTGCCGATCCATTACCGCGTGCGCGCCGTCGGAAAAGTGATGCTCGGCCTTACCGTCGCCACGCTCGCGGGGACGCCGATCATGGCCTTCTTCGGCCAGGTGCTTTCATGGGAGGTGATGTTCTGGAGCGTGGGGCTGATCGCGGCGCTCACGGTGACGCTGATCTGGCTTTACCTTCCCCAGGACGATATCGTCGAGGGCGCCTCCATCGCCCGCGAGCTCGGCGCCTTTGCCCGGCCGCAGGTCTGGCTGACACTGGCGGTCGCGGCAACCGGATTCGGCGGCATGTTCGCGATTTTCAGCTATATCGCCTCGACCGTGACCGAAGTCACGCTTCTCGAGGCGTCGATGGTGCCGGTCGTGCTGGGCGTCTTCGGCGTCGGCATGAATGTCGGCAATCTTCTCGGCTCGAAACTGGCCGACACGTTCCTCATGGGCACGATTGGCGGCATGATGGTGCTCAACATGCTGGTCATGACCGCCTTCGGCCTGGGCGCCGGCCATGTCTGGGTCCTGCTGGCTACCGTCTTCCTCGTCGGCTGCGGCTTCGCCGCCGGCCCGGCCGTGCAGACACGGCTGATGGATGTCGCCGCCGACGGCCAGACCATGGCCGCCGCCTCGATGCATTCGGCCTTCAACGTCGCCAATGCGATCGGCGCCTGGCTCGGCGGCCTCGTCATCGCCTGGGGCTACGGCTATGCCGCCACCGGCTTTGTCGGCGCGGTGCTGTCGTTTCTCGGTTTGCTGGTCTTCGCGGTCTCGGTCTGGCTCGAGCAGAAATATCCGTCGGCCGGCCACGGGCGGACGCATCCCTGCCCGGCGGAATGACGGCACGGCCTTTCGGCTGCCGTCGAACGATCCGGCCTCAGGCCTGGATCACCACCACCCTGGTGCCCACGCCGGCGCGGCTGTAGAGATCGATCACGTCGTGATTGAGCATGCGGATGCAGCCGGACGACATGGCATAGCCGATCGAATTCGGCTGGTTGGTGCCATGGATACGGAAGTTGGTGTCGCGGCCGCCGCGATAGAGATAGAGCGCGCGGGCGC
>JAGRLJ010000203.1:1641-2524 GCA_020441805.1 Rhizobiaceae bacterium | reverse complement strand
TCGCTGTCCTTCATGCCGGTCGCGCGCCAGAGTCCGCGGGCGCCGGCCATGTTGCGGCCATGGGTGGTGGTTCTCGAACGATAAGCGGGCATGGTCCTGTCCTCAGATCCCGTGTCGGTCATCCGATGCCGTCGAAACGGGCGATCGGCGCGAAATCCAGCCGTGGTAGCGGAAAAGGCAGGCCAAGTCACTATCGACTAGGCCCGATCCGGTACGGTGCGGCCCTGCCGCAGCATGGACCATCGACGTCGCCGGGACACAGGCCGTCGTGAAATCAATCCGCGCCCTTGCGGATATTGGCGGACAGCACGAGCGCCTTGCGCCGTTCATCCTCGGTAACAAGCGAGAAAGCCTGCTCCTGGAGCGGTTGCAGCCATTCGCGGTCGGTCGTCGAACAGGAATCCAGCGCCGCCGTCATATAAGCGAGACCGCGCACGGTCTGGCCTTCCTGGAAAATAACATTGCCGAACACCGCCATGGCGCCCGGATGCCCTTCGCGGCGCGCGTGGTTGAGCCACTTCTTCGCCTGCTTGACATTGACCTCGCCGCCCTCGCCCGCGAGCAGCATCTTGGCGAGGCGGAACTGCGCCTCGGCGTCGCCAAAGGCGGAAGCCGCCTGGAAATAGAGCTGCCGCGCCTGGGCCAGGTCGGGATGGACCGGGCTTTGGGGAATGCCGCGATAATAATAGCCCGCCAGCGCCATCAGCGCATTGACGAAGAAGCCGGTATCGTTCGAGCCAGGCTCGACGCCCTGGCTCGCGATCTCGGAATAGATCTTGAAGGCCTCGAAATCGTTCTTCACCACGCCGTCGCCATCGGCATACATGGTCGCCAGCGCCCAGCGCGATCCGGTATGGCCCATTTCCGCGGCATAGCGATAGGC
>JAGRLJ010000203.1:0-1542 GCA_020441805.1 Rhizobiaceae bacterium | reverse complement strand
GCGAGCGCGACCGGCGCCGTCGCCATGACCGACAGCGCGGCGCAGAGGACAATCCCACTCAACTTATTCAACGCAAGCTTCGGCATCTACTCAGTGTCTTTCAGTGTCCCGGAAGCGCTCACGCCTTCCAACGCGGCACGCCATTCGACAAGGACTGCGAAAGCACGAGACCGCCGCTTCAGCAAGCAGCCGGAGCTGTTCGCGGAATTGGAATGGCTGACGATTTCCCGTGCAGTTCCGTTCATTCTGTCCTTGAACGCGCCGGGGGCAATGCACCCGCCCGCGCGCTTTCCTGCAGCCATCGCTGCGCCTGTTTTGTGGCAGGAAATGGACGGATTTTCCATACGTCCCGCCGCTTGCGGACAATAACGGAAAATGTGTTGCGAAATCGTCACAAGGCCGGAAACGCCGGAAATCACGCCTTCCGCCGGGACCTCTCAGGCCCGGGGGAAGGCCGGCGGATCCGCTGAAAACGGGTTCGGGGCGGCCGGATCAAATTTCCGCGAGCCGGGCCAGCGCGGTCTCCAGGCTTTCGAGCTGCCGCACGAGTTCGGCGCGCTTCTCGCGCTCGGCCTCGACGACCTCGGGCTTGGCATTGGCGACGAATTTCTCGTTGCCCAGCTTGCCGTCGATGCGCCCGATCTCGCTCCGTGCCTTGTCGCGGCTCTTGGCGAGGCGTGCCTTCTCGGCAGAAAGATCGATCAGGCTGCCGAGCGGCAGGCATGCGGTGGCTTCGCCGACCACGATCTGCGCCGCTCCCTTCGGCGCCGCGTCGGCAAAGGAAATCGCCTCGACGCGGGCAAGCCGCCCGATCGCCGCGCCATGCCTTTCGCTGCGCTCGCGCGTCTCGGCATTGGCGCCGACGATGACCAGCGGGGCGGTGGCGCCGGGCGGCACGTTCATTTCCGACCGCGCCGAGCGGATGCCCGTCACCACCTCGATGAGCCAGTTGATCTCCTCGGCGGCCGCCGGGTCGGCGAAGCCCGCCGTCGGCCAGCCGGCATGGCAGAGAAGCCCGCCGCGCGCCGCCGTATGTTCCCAGAGCTCCTCCGTCATGAAGGGCATGAAGGGATGCAGCAGCTTATAGGTCTCCGAGAGCACATAGGCCGCGCAGGCCTGGGCTTCCGTCTTCGCGGCCTCGTCCTCGCCGCCGAAGACCGGCTTGAGCAGTTCGAGATACCAGTCGCAGAACTGGTTCCAGACGAAGCGGTAGAGCGACCCCGCCGCCTCGTTGAACCGGAACTGCTCGATGCCCTGGGTAACGGCCGAAACCGTATCGGCCAGTTCGGTCAGGATCCAGCGATTGATGGTGAGCCGGGCGTCCTCGGGCCGGAAGCCCGGGTCGAGCTTGACGCCGTTCATGTCGGCAAAGCGCGTCGCGTTCCAGAGCTTGGTGCCGAAGTTGCGGTAACCGGCGATGCGGGCCGGATCGAGCTTCACGTCCCTGCCCTGCGCCGCCATGATGGCGAGCGTGAAGCGCAGCGCGTCGGCGCCATACTCGTCGATCAGGGCCAAGGGGTCGATGACGTTGCCCTTCGACTT
>JAGRLJ010000202.1 GCA_020441805.1 Rhizobiaceae bacterium | reverse complement strand
CGCGAGGGCCTCGATCTCGCCTCCCACGGCGAAGCGGCCTATCACTCGTGACCCTTTCGCGGCGCGGGGCGAATCCCGCGCCGCGCATGATCCCGTCGCGGTTTATGGTTCTCATAATCCGCATTTGGCCCGGCAAGCGATTGCCGGGCCCTTTTCTTGCCCCCCGGTTCAGCCTTGGGTAAGACGTCCATGATAGCAGGGCCGTACTGGACCGCCCGCATGTCCGTTGCCGCCGGGCAGGGGCGCCGAAGGAATCAAGATGCGGATGTTGCTTACGCTATGCGCCCTCGGCGTTTTCATCCTGGCGCTCGCCGTCCTCGTCGCTGGCGACCGTTTCTGGGCGCTCGATCTCGTCACCTTCTTCTGGCAGGTCTTCACCCTGGCCGTGCTGGCCGTTCTCGTCCTGTCGCTGCCCCTCGGCGGCATGGTGGCGCGGCTCGCGGCGCTTGCGGCGCTCGCCCTCTGTCTCGTGCCGGTCCTCACCCTGCCGGCGGCGCCAGACAATGCGCCGGGCGCGAAAATCAGGCTGTTCACCGCCAATCTCTATGTGGGCAATCCGGATCCGCGCCCCCTGGTCAAGCTTCTCATGCGCGAGCAGCCCGATATCGTGGTCACGGAAGAAACGCGTCCGGACTTCGCGGCGGCTGTCCACGATTCGGGTCTCTATCCCTTCGAAACCGAGGTCGCGCTCGCCCGTGCCGACGACAAGAAAGTCTTCAGCCGCTATCCGATCCGTGACGTCCGCCAGCTCGACGACCTGCCGGGCCAGCCGGTGGAGCGCCATGCGATGCGCCTCACCATCGAGACGCCGGCCGGCCCTCTCGTCGTCTATGCGGTGCATCCCGACAGCCCCCGAAGCCTCGACCGCTGGCGCGAGCGCAACGCCTATTTCGAGCGGCTGACGGCATCCATCCGCGCCGAATCGAAAACCCTTCCGGTCGTCGTCGCCGGCGATTGGAACCTGCCGGCGCATTCGCCCTTCTTCCGGCAGTTCTTCACCGCGACGGGATATCGCTTCGCCCGTCCCGGCCTCTGGCTTTCCGTCACGCGTTTCGCCACGCGCCTGGCGCGGATCGGCTATTTCGGATCGACGATCGACCATGTCGCCGTCTCTCCCGCTGTCCGCGTGACCGATTGGCAGCGCGGTGACGATATCGGGTCGAACCATCTACCGGTGATCGTCGATCTGGCCTTGCCGTCCACCAATGTCCTGGCCTCCCTCGGCAAGGGCGGCGGCCCGTGACCGAATTCCTGCTCTATCTCGGTCTTTTCGCGACATCGATGGCCGCCGGTTCCTTCCTGCCGCTGCCGTCGGAAGCCGCCTTCGTCGCGCTCGTCGTCGCCTCGGACCTCGCCTTCTGGGGCCTGCTCCTCACGGCCACCGTGGGCAATGTGGCGGGTTCGGCCATCAACTGGCTGCTGGGGCTCGGCGCGAGCCGGTTCGAGGGCCGGAAATGGTTTCCCGTCTCGGGGGAGTCGCTCGCCAAGGCGCGGGGCTGGTATCATCGCTATGGCCGCTGGTCCCTGCTGATGAGCTGGGTGCCGATTATCGGCGATCCGCTCACCGTGGCGGCGGGCCTGATGCGCGAGCCGCTCTGGTCGTTCCTTCTCATTGTCTCCGTTGCGAAATTCGTGCGCTACGCGGTGCTTGCCGGCGTCGTGCTGAATGTCGCCTGAGCCTGTCGGCCTCCTGTTCCCGAGGAAACAGGGAAGCGTCCATTCCTGAATAATCTCTCCTGCCCGGGCGTTCGTCCTGCGAAACATGAAGATAATTGTTCAGAAAGGCGCATCATGGCAAAGCATATTACGCACGAGGACCGGACATCGACCTGGATGGCGGATACCGCCGGCGACACGTGGATCGTCGCCGCCGACGCGAAGTTCTCGATGACGAACGCCTATGGATTCAGCGACAAATATTACGATGGAACGATCGTCAGGGTCGAGGGTCAGATCAAGGTCGCCGGCGCGGGCTTTTCGGCGGTCCTGCTCGAAGCCGATGGCTCGAAAGTCGTTTTCGGCGAGAATGCCCGTATCGATGTCCGCAACGCCAATGGCGCGGTGCAAGGCAATGGCGACAACCTCGACATCGTCAACCACGGCCTTATCAAGGCGGGAGTCTATGGCATTGTCGCCAACAACGGCGGCACCATCGTCAATGACGGCGAGATCCGTGGCATCGGCGGCATTCTTACCCATGTGCAGGCGGGAGACGGGACTGCCATCCGCAATGCGGGTCTGATCGACGTCAGCGGTATCGGCGTGACGGCCTATGGCACCGCCGGCGAATTCTCCTCGGTCGTCAACGCGAGGGGCGGCGTCATCCGAGCCGACGATATTGGCGTCAATTTCGGCAGCGACGGCGCTTCGAAGCTGGTCAATCGCGGCCTGATCGACAGCGACAGCGCTGTCAGCGGCGGCAACGGCGTCACGACCCTGGTCAATAAGAGCGAGATCGTCGGCGACATCGATCTCGGGGCGGCACGTTTCTCGGGCAGGCCCGCGGCGGTGCGGGATCGGATATCTACAAGGTCTCGGGCGCCTCGGTCGACCTCGCGGAAGAGTTCGGCGGCGGCAACGACACCGTGCTGAGCTCCGGCAGGTTCACGCTCGGTGATAATTTCGAGATCCTGCGGCTCATCGGCGACAGGGACGTGAACGGGCGCGGCAACGGGCTCAGCAATATCGTCACCGGCAACAAGGGCGACAACAGGCTCTTCGGCATGGACGGCATGGACCAGTTGAGCGGCGGCAAGGGCAGCGACAGTCTGGAGGGCGGCGCCGGGGCCGACACCTTCCTTTTCGCCACCGGTTTCGGCAAGGACGTGATCACCGATTTCACCAGCCATTCCGACAAGATCGATCTCTCGGGCTGGGCCGGCGTCGACAGCTATGCCGACCTTATCCTTACCCATATGAAGGTGGTCGGCGAGGATATCGTCTTCCGGAACGGTGGCGACTCGCTTCGCCTCAGGAACGTGGACATCAACGAGCTGGATTCCGCGGATTTCATCTTCTAGGGAATGCCGCATTCAACCGGTTGTCGGGGCTGGCTGCCCCGACGCCGTCACGTCTCCTGGCTGTCGATGATGCCCTTGGTGATGGAACCTTCCGCCGGATAAAGCGGAATCAGGCAGGCTTGCAGCGCGTGGTAGATGTCGCCCTTGCCGGCGAAGATCGTATGTGCGGGTTTGAGGTCCTCGGTCAGTTCCTCGTGCCAGCCGCCATGGGCGCGGTCGAGGAAATGCGACGCGATCGTATCCCAGACCAGCCGATAGCTCTGCTCATGCATGTCGGACGGCACATGATGGATGAGGAAGGCGATCGCGCCTGCCGCCTCCGCCATGGGCCACCAGAACTTGGAGCGTTTGGCCGGCCGGTCGTCCCAGTCGAGCGTGTAATGGAAGCCGCCCCGCTCGCGATCCCAGCCGAGCGCCATGGATTGGGCGAAAAGCGCCTCGGCGGCGCCTGGCATCCAGGTCTTCTCGCGACCGCCCAGCGCATAGAGCTGGAGGATCAGCCGCGCCCATTCCAGCCAATGACCGGGCGTGGTGCCGGACGGGCGGAACATCTCGTTGCCTCGATAGTCCTCAAGCAGGTTCCAGCTCTCGTCGAAATGCTCGCCGACCCGGAAGCCGGTCTCCCGGGCGCGGCGATTGATGATCAGGTCGGCGATCCGCTCGGCCTTCTCGAGGTAGAAATCCTCGCCGGTGGCTTCATAGGCCGCCATCAGCGCTTCGGTGAGATGCATGTTGGAATTCTGGCCGCGATAGCCGGGAACCGGCGTCCAGTCGGGCTGGAATTCCTCGGCGATCGCGCCGTGCTCCTCCTCCCAGAATTTCGTGTCGAGGATCTCGGTCACGTCGGCGAGCATGTCTTCCGCCACCGGATGGCCGACCAGCGTCGCGGACGAGGCGGCGAGCAGCACGAAGGCATGGCCGTAGCCCTGCTTCGTCGCATCCTTCGGGCCGCCATTCTGCATCGACCAGAAATAGCCGCCATGCTTGCGGTCGCGGTGATGGTTCCAGAGATAATCCATGCCATGGTCGATAAGCCGCGAGCAGCCCGGCCGGCCGAGCAGATGGCCGATGACCATGCAATGCACCATGCGCGCGGCGCTGTGTATGCCGCGCACCGGATCGTCGCCCCCCAGCGGATCGCCGAGATCGTCGAACTCGAAGAAGCCGCCCTTCGGATTGATCGAACGATATTGGAAGAACTCGAACAGGCGGTCGGCTTCGGCGGCCAGCCAGTCGCGATGCGTGCCGAGGTTTATCCAGCTTTGAGCGCTCACGATCATTCTCCGAAAAGTAGGTTTGTCAGCCGACAAGGCTCGCCAGCCGCTGCTCGGCGAGGCGCGCCCAGTAGGAGACGCCGTGGGGGATGATCGCGTCGTTGAAGTCGTAATCGGCGTTGTGCAGCGCCGCCGTGTCGCCGTTGCCGATGAAGATGAAATTGCCCGGCCGGGCTTCAAGCATGTAGGAAAAGTCCTCGCCGCCCATCATCGGCGCCACGTCGGGCTCGATATTCTGCGGGCCCGCGATATCGCCGGCCGCCGCCAGCGCCACGCCGGTCTGCTCCCCGTGGTTCCGCGTCACCGGATAGCCGCTGCGCACGGAAACCTGCGCCGAGCCGCCCATCGCGGCCGCCACGCCCTCGGATATTTCCTTGAGCCGCGTCCGGGTGAATTCCCGGATTTCCGGCGTCAGCGTGCGGATCGTGCCGGCGAAGGAGACCTCGTCGGGAATGACGTTGGACGCATCGCCGGCCTTGAGGATCGTCACCGAGACGACGGTGGATTGCAGCGGGTCGACATTGCGCGACGCGATGGTTTGAAGCGCCGAGATGACCTGTGCGGCGATCGCCACCGGATCGATGGTGGTGTGCGGCATGGCGGCATGGCCGCCGCGGCCCTTCACCACCACCCGGAACTCGTCGGTCGAGGCCATGATCGGTCCGGGACGGGTCGCGAATTTTCCGATCTCCAGGCCGGGCAGATTGTGCATGCCGTAGACTTCCGAAATGGCGAATCGGTCCATGAGACCGTCGCGGACCATTTCGCGGCCGCCGCCGCCGCCCTCCTCGGCCGGCTGGAAGATTACCGCGACGGAACCGGCGAAATTTCGGGTCTCGGCGAGGTATTTCGCCGCGCCCAGCAGCATGGCGGTATGCCCGTCATGGCCGCAGGCATGCATCTTGCCAGCGGTTTGCGAGGCCCAGGCCTTGCCTGTCTTCTCGGCGATGGGCAGCGCGTCCATGTCGGCCCGGAGCCCGATGGTCGGGCCGCCGCCGCGGCTGCCCTTGATGATGCCGACGACGCCGGTGCGGCCGAGGCCCTTGACCACCTCGTCGACTCCGAATTCCCGGAGTTTCGCTTCGACGAAGTCCGCCGTTCGCACCACGTCGAACATCAGTTCCGGCATCCGGTGAAGCTCGCGGCGCCATGCGGTGATTTCCGCATGCATGTCGCTCGCACGGTTTAGGATCGGCATCGTCTGTCACCTGTCATTCGCATCGCGAGATGCCGGAAACCCCGGCAAAAACTTTTGGAGGCATCTGCCATTTCCCTGCCATATAGGCTAAATATGGCCCGGTCAAAACGTTTCCCGACGGATGATAGGACAAGGGACAGGATGAAGGCCGTATTCCGCCATGCCGCCATGAAGGCCGCCGCCGCCGTGCTCGCAGCAGCACTGTCGGCCGGCATCGCCGCGCAAGCCGTCGCCGGACCGCACATGCTTGTGGATATCCGCACCGGCAAGGTCATCGAGCACGAGAACGCGTTCCAGAAATGGTATCCCGCCTCGCTGACCAAGCTGATGACCGCCTATGTCGCCTTCCGCCAAGTAAAGGCGGGTCGCTGGACGATGGACAAGCCGGTCGTCATGACCAAGCGGGCCGCCGCGGAGCCGCCGTCCAAGATCGGCCTCAAGCCGGGACAGGCGCTGACGCTGGACGATGCGCTCAAGGTTCTGCTCGTGAAGTCCGCCAACGATGTCGCCTTCGCCATCGCCGAGAATATCGGCGGCGACAAGGAGAATTTCGTCGCGATGATGAATGCGGAGGCCCGCCGCCTCGGCATGACCTCGACCAATTACGTCAATCCGAACGGGCTGCCCGGGCCGGGCCAATACACGACCGCGCGCGATCTTGCTGTGCTGACGCTGGCCATCAAGCGCGATTTTCCGCAATATGCCGGCTATTTCTCGCTCGAGGGCGTCGCCATCGGCAAGAAGAAGTTCGGCAATTACAACAAGCTGATCGCCCGGTTCGACGGCGCCGACGGCATGAAGACCGGCTATATCTGCGCCTCCGGCTACAACCAGGTTTCGACGGCGACCCGCGACGGGCGCTCCGTGATCTCGGTGGTCCTGGGCGCCGACAGCCTTGCCGGCCGCACCGTGCTGTCCGCCGACCTGCTGCAAAAGGGGCTGACCGAGGGCGCGGGCTTTTCCGATCCCTCGATCTACAAGCTCAAGCCCTATGGCGCCTCGCGCGACGAGGTGAGCGACATCAGCGAGACTATGTGCAAGAAGCGCGGAAAGAAGAAGGTCCGCTCGGAATCGCAGGACGAGGTCGGCGACAACAAGACCTCGCCATGGGTGCATGAACTGGCGCGGCCGTTGGAATTCGCCTCGATCACCGTCATCCCGGCAGGCAAGGACGCCGCCGAGTCGGAGGAGGAGGAAGTGGCGGATGCCGCGCCCTTCGTTCTTTACGGACGCAAGGTGACGGACATTCCGGTCCCGCTGCCGCGGCCCGTTAACTGATGGCATCGCCATCCGATCGCATTCCGGTGAGCATCGTCACCGGTTTCCTCGGCGCGGGAAAATCGACGCTCCTCAATCGCCTCCTGCGCGATCCGGAAATGCGGGACACCGCCGTCATCATCAACGAGTTCGGCGAGGTCGGCATCGACCATCTGCTGGTCGAATCCTCGGGTGACGCCATGATCGAGCTGTCGAACGGCTGCCTGTGCTGCACGGTCAGGGGGGAGTTGACCGATACGCTGGCGTCGCTCCGGCAGGATGTCGGGACGGGGCGCGTCAAGGCCCTGCGACGCGTGGTGATCGAGACCAGCGGCCTGGCCGATCCCGCGCCGGTTATCCAGTCGATCATCGGTGCGGCGGAAATTTCCCGCGATTATTCGGTCGATGGCGTGATCACGCTGGTCGATGCGGTGAACGGCCTCTCCACCCTCGATCATCATGAAGAGGCACGCCGCCAGGCGGCGATGGCCGACAAGCTCGTTCTCACCAAGAAGACATTGTGTTCTTCCGCCGCGCTGGCGCCGCTGCGGGAGCGGCTGAGGCAGCTCAACCCGCTCGCGCCGCTGATCGACGGCGACGATCCGGTAGCGGCGGGCCATGCGGTCCTGATCTGCGGTCTCTACGACCCGTCGTCGAAGATCCCGGACGTAGCGCGCTGGCTGCATGACGAGGCGGCGCACGATCATCACGACCACGGGCACGACCACGACCATGGGCACCATCATCATGATGATGGGATTCGCGCCTTCTCCATCATCCACGACCGCCCGGTCGATCCGGCGGCGATCGGGATGTTCGTCGATCTGCTGCGCTCGGCCCATGCGGAAAAACTGTTGCGCATGAAGGCGGTGGTCCAGCTCGCCGACGATCCGGAGCGGCCTTTGGTCCTGCATGGCGTGCAGTCGGTCTTCCACCAGCCGGAGCGCCTGGAACGCTGGCCGGATCCGTCCGACCGGCGCACGCGCATGGTGCTGATCACCCGGGACTTGCCGGCCGAATTCGTGCAAAGCCTGTTCGATGCCTTCACCGGCACGCCGCGCATCGACCAGGCGGACCGGCAGGCGCTCGAGGCCAATCCGCTCGCCATTCCCGGGATGCGGTTTTAGGCCGGCGCGATCAGAGCCGCGCCACCCGCCCGGTCAGCAAGGCGAAGAAGCCGTCGGCATCGACGTCCCTCAGCACCAGTGCATTGTGCTTGCGGCCGGTGACCTGCCACCAGTCCACCACCGTCATGCCGAGCGTGAGTTCCGAACCGGTCTCGATCTCCACATTGCACATCCGGCCCCCGTAGAGTTCAGGTCGGATCAGATAGGCGATGACGTTGGGATCGTGCAGCGGGCCGCCGTCGGACCCGTATTTGGCGATATCGAAACGCTCGAAAAAATCGAGCATTTCGGCCAGCGCGGTCGCCGCCCGGGTTCCAAGCGCGCGGATGCGGTCGACGCGCGCCTTCAGGGTCAGAACCTTGTGGGTCAGGTCGAGCGGGATCATCACGATCGGGATCCCGGACTTGAAGACGATCTCCGCCGCCTCCGGATCGACATAGATATTGAACTCCGCCGCCGGCGTGATGTTTCCGACCTCGAAATAGGCGCCGCCCATCATCACGATTTCCCGGATCCGCGGGGCAATATCGGGCGCGCGGGTGAGCGCGGTCGCGATATTGGTCAGGGCGCCGAGCGGGCAGAGGGTCACGCTGCCGGGCTCCTCCGAGCGGAGCGTCTCGATGATGAAATCGATGGCGTGCTCGGGCTGGAGCGGTGTCTCCGGCTCGAAAAGCGCCGGGCCGTCGAGGCCTGTCGCGCCATGGACATGCTCGGCCGTCACCAGCGGCCGCTTCATCGGCCTGTCGCAGCCGGCGAAGACCCTTACATCCTGCCGGTTGGCGAAATCGCAGACGATCCGCGCATTCTTCGCGGTCAGCGCCACGGGGACATTGCCGGCGACTGCGGTGATCCCCAGGACATCGATCTCCTCCGGCGAACCGAGGGCGAGCATGATGGCCGCCGCATCGTCCTGTCCCGGATCGGTGTCGATGATGATCTTGCGCGCGCCGGCCATTCGGGAATCCCTTTCAGCATTTCGTAAGTGCATGGCGACATGGTCTAGCGATCCAATTCCCGCCTTGCAACTCGCCTTTCCCTAACCCATATGAATTGCGCGGATGCTTCCCGGAGGTCCGCCAGATCTGTCGCTTGCGGCCAAGGACATGAACGAATGACACGAGTGACCCCCTTTGCGAGCCCGCTCCTTCTGGGCTTCGACTCGATGGAGAAGACGCTGGAGCGGCTCTCCAAGATCAATGACGGCTATCCGCCCTATAATATTGAACGTCTGCGCGCCAATCCGGTGACCGACGAGCCCGACCGGCTGAGGATCACGCTGGCCGTGGCTGGCTTTGGGGAAGAGGATCTCGACGTCACCACAGAGGAAAACCAGCTCACCATCCGTGGCCGGCAGGCCGCCGACCAGGGTGAGCGGGAATTTCTCCATCGCGGCATTGCCGCGCGCCAGTTCCAGCGGGTCTTCATGCTCGCCGACGGCATGGTGGTGACCGGCGCGGTTCTCAGGAACGGTCTGCTCTCGATCGACCTCGTCCGGCCCGAGCCCGCCAGGATGGTGAGAAAAATTAATATTTCTGTCCCAGACTGAATATCTGCGGAACTGCCGCGTCTCCTAATTAGAAGGAGTTGAACCATGATCTCCAAGTACAGTCAGGCGGGTCGCATGACCAGGAACGAATTCGCCCATCTGGGCGCCGGCAAGGTTGGCTATATCCGCAAGATGCGGTCCGAGGAGGTGGCGAGCGTTTTCCCCGAGGCTCCGGATCTCAATCCCGGCCTCGATCTCTGGGCGCTGTTCGGTGCGGACGGTACGCCGATCCTGCTGACGGACAATCGCTCCTCGACCTTCTTCAAGGCCGCCGAGGACGATTTGACGACGGTGGCGCTGCATTAGGGCCGCCCGCAAGGCCGCGCGGGCGGCTTTACCTGAACGACGCGCCTGCCCGAAGCATCGTCCGGGCCGGCCGAACAGATCGGGCGACGGAAGCTCCGGCACGCTTCATATGGCCGGGGATTTCGCGACGGCGCTGTTCGAAACCATCCGTGACCCTCGACTATCGCCGGGACGGCCGACGGGCGGACCTTGCGCGCGACGCAGGCGTCGGCGCGATTCTATCGGCGCGGTGAAGCGCCCCTCAGATCTTCCGGAATGTCAGATAGGCCGAGCTTCGCCCCTCGCGCCGCGCCTTCGCCTCGTAGCGTGTGCCCGGCCAGTCCTCGAACGGGGTCAGCCAGTCGCGGGCATTGCGCGCCGTCCATTCGAAACCGCCATGGCGGTCGATATGCCGTAGAACCCAGTTCACATAGGTGTCGATATCGGAGGCGAAGCAGAAGAGCCCGCCGGGCTTCAGCACGCGGTGGAAGCGGGCGAGATTGACCTGGCTGACGAAACGCCGTTTCCAGTGCTTCTTCTTCGGCCAGGGATCGGGATAGAGCAGGTCGATACGGTCGATGGACGCTTCCGGCAGCCAGTCGAGCACCTGCACCGCGTCGTCGTCATGGAGCCGGATGTTCCTGAGCCCCAGCTCCTCGATCCTGGCGAGCAGCTTGGCCATCGAATTGACGAAGGGCTCGACGCCGATAAAGCCGGTGTCGGACTGGGTTCGCGCGCGATGGATCAGGTGTTCGCCGCCGCCGAATCCGATTTCGAGCCGGATCGTGGAGACCGAAACGGGAACGAGTGAGGCAAGCGGCATGGGCGGCGGACTGCCGAGGTCGAGACGAAGCGCATCGAGCGCATCGTGGATCAGCCGTTCCTGGTTGGCGCGCAACGCCTTGCCTTTGCGGCGCCCGAAAAATGCTTCGGTGGAGCGCGATCGCCGCGCTCCACCGGTCGCGTCATTGTTCTCGTCGCCCGTGCTCACGCCTTGAGCGCTTCCTTGAGCGGCTTGACGAGGTCGATCTTCTCCCAGGAGAAGGACCCGTCACGGCCCGGCTTGCGGCCAAAATGGCCATAGGCCGCGGTCTTGGCATAGATCGGCTTGTTGAGGTTGAGATGCCGGCGGATGCCCGTCGGCGACAGGTCGATCACCTTGCGGATCGCCGCCTCGACCTGGTCCTCGGTCACGCCCTTGCCGGTGCCGTGCAGATCGACATAGATCGAGAGCGGCTGCGCCACGCCGATGGCGTAGGAAAGCTGGATCGTGCAGC
>JAGRLJ010000020.1 GCA_020441805.1 Rhizobiaceae bacterium | reverse complement strand
CGGCACCGTCGATCTCTGGGACATCGTCGCCGAGGAAGGCCCGGACGAAGAGGACGAGGACTGGCTGGCGCCCTTCGACCGGCCGGCGGAGACATCGCCGATCGTGCAGCTTGCAAGCCGCATGGCGGCGGTGATCCGCGGCATGATCGGCCGCACGGTGCTGGAAACCGGGAACGGGCCGCGTCTGGTGACGCCGGGCGACATTCTCGTCCTGGTGCGCAAGCGCGACGCCTTCGCCGGCGCGCTGGCGCGGGAGCTCAAGCGCGCCGGCCGGGTGCCGGTGGCGGGCACGGACCGGCTGGTCCTGGCAAGCCATATCGCCATCCAGGACCTGATGGCGCTCGGCCGTTTCGCGCTGCTCGGGGAGGACGACCTCTCGCTCGCCGCGCTGATCAAGAGCCCGCTCTTCGACATGACCGAGGACGATCTCGACCAACTCTGCGGCTTTCGCGGCCCGGACCAGACGGTATGTCGGCGGCTCGGCGAACTGGCGGCGGCAAATGCGCGCTGGAAGAGTGTCGAGACCCGGCTGATGCGCTGGGCCGGCATGGCCGCGTCGATGCGTGTCCACGATTTCTACGCCGCGCTGCTCGGCCGCGAGGGCGGGCGCAAGCTCTTCCTGTCGCGCTTCGGCCATGAGGTTTCCGACGTGCTGGACGAGTTCCTGAATTTCGCGCTGGCGCATGAGGAGGCCGGATTGCCGGGGCTGACCGGCTTCCTCGCCACGCTGGAAAAGGATTCGCCCGAGATCAAGCGCGAGCAGGACAAGGGCCGAGACGAGGTGCGGATCATGACCGTCCATGCCTCCAAGGGCCTCGAGGCGCCGGTGGTGTTTCTCGTCGATGGCGGCTCGAAGGCCTTCGACAGATCGCTGCTGCCGAAGCTGCGGCTGAAACCGGGCGCCGATGGCGAAGCCGATATCCCCTTCTGGGTGCCGGTCAAGGACGTGCAGAGCCGGATTTCGGCGGAAGACGACAAGCGCCTGGAGCTCGCCGCGGAAGAAGAATATCGCCGGCTGCTCTATGTCGGCATGACGCGGGCGTCCGACCGGCTGGTGATCTGCGGCTATCGGAAGAAGCGCGACGTGCCCGACAGCTGGGCGCAGCTCGCGCGGCGGGCGCTTTCGGCGCGCGAGGATATCTGCCGGCCCGCCACTTTCACCGCCGCCGGCCAGAGCTGGGAGGGCCTGAGCTGGCGGCATCATGGGCGCGAACCGGGCGGCGCCGTGCCGCCCTCCCCGGACAAGGAGCCGGAAAAGAAAATTGCTTTGCCGGATTCGCTCTTTCGGCCATTGCCACCCATGCCGGCGCTGCCCCGGCCTCTGGCACCCTCCGGCGTAACGGCGGTGATCGATGACGAGGCGGGCGACCTGATCGTTTCCTCCGCGCTTTTCATGGATAAGCTCCACGGCGCGGGCGCGCAGGTCAAAGGCAAGATCGTGCATCGGCTCTTGCAGGCGCTGCCGGATTTTCCAGCCGGCGACCGGCTCGCGGCCGCGCGGCGCTATCTCGCGCGCGCCGCGCCGCACTGGCTGGAGACAGAGCGGGACGCACTTGCCGCGAACAGTCTCGGCCTGCTGGCGGACAAGCGATTCGCCACGCTTTTCGGCCCCGATTCCCGCGCCGAGGTGTCGGTCATGGGCACGATCCGGGTCCGTGGCCGCGACCATGCGATCTCCGGCCGCATCGACCGGATGGGGATCGACGGCGACCGGGTGTTCATCGCCGACTACAAGACCAACCGGGTGCCGCCGGCGACACGGGACGACATCCCCTTCGCCCACCGCGCGCAGCTATCACTTTACCGCGAGGTCCTGTCTCCTCTTTTTCCCGGCAAAAGCGTGGAATGCCTGCTGGTCTATACCGAGGGACCGCAGCTTTATTCCCTGACCGACGCCGAACTTGAAAAAGCCCTGCTTGCTATTTCGACGGGATGATTTACCCCATTGAAACGGCGAGTCTCCATGCTCACATAGGGGACAAGTGCTGAGAGGCGCGCGTCGCGCCGTTGAGAAAGGAAGAGTGCGATGGCCACCGTGAAGGTCGACAACAACAATTTCGCGAACGAAGTGCTCAATTCCGCCGAACCGGTCGTGGTGGACTTCTGGGCGGAATGGTGCGGCCCGTGCAAGATGATCGCGCCCGCGCTCGAAGAGATCTCCACCGAGCTTTCCGGCAAGGTGAAGGTCGCCAAGCTCAATATCGACGACAATCCGGAGCTCGCCGCCCAGTTCGGCGTCCGCTCGATCCCGACGCTCGCCATCTTCAAGGGCGGCAAGGTCGCCGACATCAAGGTGGGCGCCGCGCCGAAGACGGCGCTTTCCGCCTGGATCTCCGGCGCCGCGTGATTCACGTGAAACCATGCGGTGACTTGTCGCCGCGAATATGAAATGACGAGAGCCGCGTATCGGAAGGATGCGCGGCTTTTCCTATCCGGGAAGACGCTATCGGGGGAACAGGGTTTGGAAATACGAAACGAGACGCCGGACGATATCGTTGCCATCCGCGCCGTGACCAAGGCGGCTTTCGCCGATATGCCCTTCAGCAGCCAGACCGAGGCCGAGATCGTCGACGGCCTCAGGGCAGCGGACGCCGTGCGGCTTTCCCTGGTCGCGGTGGCGCGGGGCGAGGTCGTCGGCAATGTGGTCTTTTCCGATGTCACGATCGACGGGCGGGAAGGATGGGTCGGACTCGGCCCGGTCTCCGTCCGGCCCGACCTGCAACGGAACGGTGCCGGTTCGGCTCTCATCCGGGAAGGGTTAAGCCGGCTTCAATCCGAAGGCGCTATCGGCTGCGTGCTCGTCGGCGATCCCGGCTATTACGCCCGATTCGGCTTCAAGGTGGTTCCGGGTCTTGTCTATGAGGGCGTGCCCGACGACTATGTGCTGGCGCTGCCCTTCACCGATAGGCCGCCGGCCGGAGCCATCAAATTCCATCCGGCCTTCGAGCCCGCATAAGGGTCTCGCATCATCGAAAAACCCGCGCCCCTTCCGGGGCGCGGGCTTGAAGCGTCTGGCCGCCTGGTCAGGCCGTGAAGTCGGCGGTCGGCGTCTGGCGGTTCTGGCGCTCGCGCATGAAACGGTCGAACTCTTCCTGGTCCTTGGCGCGGCGCAGCTCGCGCAGGTAGGAATCGAACTCCTGGCGCATCTCGTCGAGCTTGCGGCGCTCCTCCTCGATGCGTTCGAGCTCGGCCTTGCGCCAGTCGTCGAAGGCGACGTTGCCGGTCTCGTGATGATGCCAGCCGCCTCGGCCGCGGGCCTGCCCGCCGCCACGCCGGCAACTCTTGAACATCCCATCCATCTTTTCATTCGCCTCGCGTTTGAAGGCATGCAGCCGGTCACCGAAAAGGATATAGGCCAGCATGGCCAGGCCAAGCGGCCAGAACACGATGAAGCCCAGCACCATCAGGGCGATGGTGGCTGGCGTCCAGTCGGGCCGTATGAGTGGTGCAGTGCGATACATCTTTCCGTTCCTTTGAACATTCCCGGCCCACAGGAGCGTGAACCGACAGAAACGATGTGGGAAAGAATCCACCGCCTTCAAGAACGCTTCGGGCGGAAATCGGACAGGTGCTTGATATTCAAGTCATATTTCATATGAAAAAACTGTGGCCCGAGGTGAAGAACATCTCGGGCCACTTTACAAAACTTAACAATATCAGGTCGTTGCTTACTTTTCGGAAGTAGACCGGCGGCGCTTTCCGCCCTCGATGACCCGCATGTCGGGGCGGCGCGCCGCCCGTGCGTCGCGGCCATGGTCCTGCATGAACCGAATGATGCGCGGCGCGATCTCGCGGCGGAAACGCGAGCCGTTGAACACGCCGTAATGGCCGACATCCGGCTGGACGTAATGCAGCCGCATATGGTCCGGCAGACTGGAACAGAGTCGCTGCGCGGCCTCCGTCTGGCCGACGCCCGAAATGTCGTCGTTCTCGCCTTCGACCGTCATCAGCGCGGTATTGACGATCTTCGAGGGATCGACCGGCTGTCCGCGATGGGTCATCTCGCCCTTGGGCAGCGCATGACGGATGAAGACCGTGTCGATGGTCTGGAGATAGAATTCGGCATCGAGATCCATGACGGCGAGATATTCGTCGTAGAAATCGCGGTGCTTGTCGGCGGAATCGCCGTCGTTCTTCACCAGATGGACGAAGAAATCCTTGTGGGCGATCATGTGGCGGTCGAGATTCATCGACATGAAGCCGGAAAGTTGCAGGAAACCGGGATAGACCGGGCGCATGAAGCCGGGCTGCGGCCACGGCACCGGCATGATGACGTTTTCCTCGAACCAGGACAGCGGCCGGGTCGTGGCCAGCTGGTTGACCGCCGTGGGATTGACGCGGGTATCGATCGGGCCGCCCATCAGCGTCATGCTCGACGGGGCGAAGGGATCCTTGTCCGACTCCATCCGCGCGACGGCGGCAAGCACCGGCACCGCCGGCTGGCAGACCGCGATCACATGGGTGTCCTCGCCGAGATGATGAAGCATCTCGATCACATAATCGATATAATCGTCGAGATCGAACCGGCCCTCGGACAGCGGCACCATGCGCGCGTCCTTCCAGTCGGTGATATAGACGTCGGCCGAGGGCAGCAGCGTCTCGACCGTGCCGCGCAGCAGCGTCGCATAATGGCCCGACATCGGCGCGACGATCAGCACACGCGGATCCTTGCGGTGTCCGGCGGGCAGGCACCGTTCGAAACGCAGGAGGTCGCAAAAGGGCTTCGACCAGGCGACCGTTTCGTGGACCGACACCGCCTCGCCGTCGACCACGGTCTGCGACAGGCCGAATTCCGGCTTGCCATAGCGGCGCGTGACACGCTCGAAAACCTCGAAACCGGCCGCGAAGGTGCGGCCGAGGCTGGTATAAGCGAGGGGGTTGAAGGGGTTTCGATAGGCGACCCGGAGCGATTCCGCCGCAGCGCGCCATGGTGCCATGGCGGCATGGTTCAATTCATAGAGCTGGTAGAACATTCACACGCCTTACTTTTTCAGGCATCGCGGATCCGTCTTCCGTCTGTGCCGTTTGTCAACCCGAAACTAACAGGTTTCCCTTAACCGACAACAAATCCCATTATTCATGCCGAGGTCAAGCCTATCAATTCATATGACCGTATGTCGTAAGCCTTGTTTCCTGCACCAGGCTGGTCATCGGGCCGATCATGCGGAAACGGCGACGACGGCCTTGATCAGGCCCTGCTTGTGCCGGGTCCAGCGCGGCAGATCGGCGGCGGCGGCGGCGAGGCCGGTGCGATGGGTGACGAGCCGGCCGGTATCGACCGCGCCCGATACGATCGACGCCGCGACATGGACGAAGTCCTCCCGCAGCGCATTGCGGCTGCCGATGATCGCCATTTCGCGCTTGTGGAATTCGGGGTCGGGAAAAGCGATCTCGTCCTTGACCACGCTGACGAAGACCAGCACGCCGCCATGGGCGACGAAGGGCAGCGCCGCATTCATCGAACCGGCATTGCCGGTGGCGTCGAAGACCGCGTCGAAGCCCTCGCCACCGGTCAGGTCCATGGCCATGGCCATGGCGCGATCGCCGGCGGCAAGCGACGATTCGAAGCCGAAACGGTCGCAGGCGACGGAAAGCCGCTCCTCGCTCGTGTCGGCGAGCGTCACATCGAAGCCCGCGATCCGCGCGAAGAGCGCGGTGCCGAGGCCGATCGGCCCGGCGCCGATCACCAGCGCGCGGCGATCCCCGCCCGCCCCCGCCCGGCGCACGGCATGGGCGCCGATGGCGAGGAATTCGACCGTCGCGGCCTGCTCGGGCGTCAGGCCGTCGGCCGGATAGACATTGGTTTCCGGCACGACGATCTCGTCGCAAAACGCGCCGTCGACATGCACGCCCAGCACTTCGATCGCCATGCAGCAATTGGGCTTGCCGCGCCGGCAGGCGATGCAGCGCCCGCAGGCGAGATAGGGATTGACCACGACGAGATCGCCGGCCCGGAAGGCGGAGCCCGCGGCGGTCTCGACGATGCGGGCGGAGATTTCGTGACCCATCACCCGCGGATAGTGCAGGAAAGGATGCCTGCCCTCGAAAATATGATAGTCGGTGCCGCAAATGCCGACATGGCTGACGGCGAGACGGACCTGGCCCGGTCCGGGCGCGCCGGGCGCGGGGCGATCCACGAGGGTGAGCCGGCCGGGCTCATGGCAGATCAGGGCTCTCATGGTGTCCGCCTATGTCATTCGACAGGTTTTGTCTTTTATCGACAATAGACAGATTTCCGTCAATCGGTATTATGGCCGCCGAGGAAAGGACGGATCATACGATGGCGCGGCACAATACCGTCTTCAAGGAGGCCTACAACCGGTGCTTGGCCGGGCTGAACACCCATGAGAGCCTGCCGTCCGAGCCCGAACTGGGCGAGCGGCTCGGCATCAGCCGCACCACGGTGCGGGCGATCCTCGGTCGCATGCACGAGACCGGCCTGATCAACTGGGACAAGCGGGTGAAGACGGTGCTGCGCGCGCCGAAGGATTGCGACTTCTTTCCCGACGAGGAGACCAATTCGCTCAACGAGGTGATCGAGCGCAGCTTCATGCAGCGCATCCTGACCGGCGAGGCCGAGCCGGGCGCGCAGATCAACGAAGCGGAACTCGCCCGCGAGATCGGCACCGGCACGACGAGCGTGCGCGAATTCCTCATCCGCTTCTCGCGGTTCGGCCTGATCGAGAAGCGGCCGAACAGCCACTGGATCCTCAAGGGCTTCACGCTGGATTTCGCGCTGGAACTGACCGAGGTGCGCGAAATGTTCGAGCTGCGCTCGGCAGCCGCCTTCGCGACGCTGGCCGACGACCACCCGGCCTGGATCGACCTCGACCTGATCGAGCGCGAGCATCGGGCGCTGCTCGCCGAGATCGATGCGCGCTACAAGGATTTCTCCGCGCTGGACGAGCGGTTCCACCTGCTGGTCCACCGGGCCAGCGGCAACCGCTTCGTGGTGGATTTCTACGATGTGATCGCCTTCATCTTCCATTACCACTACCAATGGAACAAGGCCTTTGCCCGCGAGCGCAACGAACGCGCGATCGTCGAGCATCTCGATTATATCGCCGCTCTCCGGTCGCGGGACCCGCGCCGCATCGAGGCGGCCTGCCGGCTGCATCTCAACTCGGCGCGCGAAACCCTCCTGCAATCCGTTCCCGGCTGAGGACCGCCCATGGAAACCCCGATCCTGCAATTCGGCACGAGCCGGTTCCTCCAGGCGCATGCCGATCTTTTCGTCGGCGAGGCGATGAAGACCGGCGCGGCGCTCGGGCCGATCACCGTCGTCCAGACGACGGATTCACGCGAAAGAAGCGGGCGGCTCGCCGCGCTCGCCGCGCCGGGCGGCTTTCCAGTCCATATCAAGGGGAAGAAGGACGGGCGGGTGATCGACGAGGTCATCCGCGTCGAATCGGTGAGGCGGGCGCTGTCGGCGCTCGGCCAATGGGACGATGTCGAGACGATCTTCGCCGGCGAAGCGAAAGTCGTGATCTGCAACACGGCGGACAGGGGCTACGATATCGCGCATGAGGCGGGCGCGATGCCGGACGGCGTGCCGGCCTCCTTTCCCGGCAAGCTGACAAAGCTCCTCTTCGCGCGTTTCCGGGAAACGGGCGAGACGCTTACGATCCTGCCGGCCGAACTCGTTCCGCAAAACGGCGAGCGCCTCAGGGACATCGTCGCGACGCTGGCGGCGGCGTGGCGGCTGGAGGACGCCTTTCTCGACTGGCTCGACGCCCGCGCCGTCTTCTGCAACACGCTGGTCGACCGGATCGTCTCCGAACCGCTCGAGCCCGCCGGTGCGGTGGCCGAGCCTTATGCGCTCTGGGCGATCCAGTCGCGGCCCGGCCAGGTCCTGCCGTGCCGCCATCCGGATATCGTGGTGGCACCGGATATCGGCCGCTACGAACAGCTCAAGCTCTTCATCCTCAATCTCGGCCACACATTCCTCGCCGAGCGCTGGCGGACGGCGGAGCTCGATCGCGACATGACGGTGAAGTCGCTGCTGGCGCGGCCCGAGATGCGGGCGGCGCTCGAACGGCTCTATGCCGAGGAGGTGGTGCCCGGCTTCGCGCTCATGGGCATGGAAGACGCGGCGAAAACCTATGTCCGGCAGACGATCGAGCGTTTCGACAACCCGTTCCTGGCGCACCGGCTCGTCGACATCGTCGACAACCATGCCGAAAAGATCCGCCGCCGCATGGGCGGCTTCCTTGCCTGGAGCGGCGCCGGCGCACCCTGCCTGCGGCAGATCCTGGACAAGGCGGCCTGATCCGTTCGATACCGGCGAACGGTCTGTCCAGACGCCGGCGATTGCGGACGCGCCGGACAGCCGCCATATTCCCCGAAAGGAGACCCGAATGGCCAGTTCAACGGCGGATGTCGCAACCGAAAACGCGAGCAAATATCTCCAGCAGCTCTGCAAGCACTGGGCGCACAAGATGACGACGGAATTCGATCCCGCCGGGGGACGTGTCGATTTCCCCTCCGGCGCGACGCTTTTTCTTGAAGCGGACGGTTCGGCGCTGCATCTGAGGCTGGATGCGGCCGACGATTCGCTCGAACGCATGGAAGGCGTCGTCGCCGACCATCTCAAGCGCTTCGCCTTCCGCGAGGAACTGGTGTTCGAATGGGCCCGGACGGCCTGAGAGGATAGAGACAGACAGATGACGGACGAGAGAAAACCCGATCACCCGATCGACCCGATCTTCGCCGAACGGTGGTCGGCCCGGTCCCTCACCGGCGAAACCATGCCGGAAAGCGATATCCTCAGCATGTTCGAAGCGGCGCGATGGGCCCATTCGGCCGCCAACCGCCAGCCCTGGCGGTTCAGCTACGCGCTGCGCGGCGATGCCGGCTTCGAGCGATATGTCGACTTTCTCGACGACGGCAACCGCGAATGGGCGCACAAGGCGGCCGCCGTGGTGATCGTGATGGCGCGGCGGCAGACCAGGCCGGCCGACGGAACCGCCCCGCGCCCGATCGGCACCCGCGCCTTCGATGCCGGATGCGCGGTGCAGAGCTTCACCTTGCAGGCGGCCATGCTCGGCTATATCGCCCATCCGATGGCCGGCATCCTTCCCGACAGGATCCGTGCCGGGCTCGGCGTCGCCGAGGAGGATTACGATATCGAAGCGGCAATCGCCGTCGGCCGGCTGGCGCCGAGGGACGAGCTGCCGGAACGCTTTCGCGAACGCGAGAAGAAAAGCCCGCGCCTGCCGATTTCCGAAACGGCTTTCCGCGGCGGATTCAAGGGCTGACGGGTCCGGCGGGTCCCGTTGAAAAACCCGTATCGCGCATGCGCCGGCCGCTGCCATCGGCCGGCGAATCTGCTATGGACCGCTGATGCTGTCGCGCCTTTCCTTCCTCCAGAAGCCCCAGCGCCCTTCCGAGCCCCGCACACGGACGATCGAGGTCGGCGGGCGCAGCATGCCGCTCACCATCCGGCCCGATGCGCGCGCGCGGAGGATCACGCTCAGGATCGAGCCCGGCGGGCAGGCGCTGAAGCTGACGGTGCCGAAGGGACTCCGGGAGCGGGAAATCCAGGATTTCCTGGCGCGCCACCAGGGCTGGCTGATGACGAAGCTCGCCCGTTTTCCCACCTCGTCGGCTGTCCGGGAGGGACGCTATGTCCCGATCCGCGGCGAGGCGCATCGCATCCTCCGGACCGGCAAGCTGCGCGGCCTGACCGAAATGTCGGAAATCGACGGCGAAAAGGTGCTGCTCGTCGGCGGCGCCGAGGACCATCTTGCCCGCCGCATCCGCGATTTTCTCAAGCAGGAGGCCCGCAGGGACCTCGAACGCCTGGCGCACGACCATGCCGCCCGGATCGGCCGGCGCATCGCGTCGATCACGCTCAAGGACACCAAGAGCCGCTGGGGCAGCTGCTCGCATGACGGCAATCTCAGCTTTTCGTGGCGGATCGTGATGGCGCCTCATCATGTGATCGATTATCTCGCCGCCCATGAAGTGGCGCATCTCGCCGAGATGAACCACTCCGAGCGCTTCTGGGCGGTCTGCGAGACGCTTTGCCCCGGCGCCGACGAGGCCAGGCGCTGGCTCAAGCGCAACGGCGCCATGCTGCATGTGATGGATTTCGGCTGACCGATCGTCCCGCCGGCGCCGGCCCGATCGGCCGCAAGGCTTGCAAATGCCGCAATTTGGCCTCGACTCGACCGGCAATTCATGCCAGTGGCAATCCGATGAAACTCGATATCAAAATCTGCGGGCTCACGACGCCGGATGCGATCGACCGCGCCGTGGCGCTGGGCGCGACCCATGTCGGCTTCATCTTCTTCGGCAAGAGCCCGCGGCATATCGAACCGGCCGATGCCGGGCGGCTCGCGGACCGGATTCGCGGGCGGGCGAAGATCGTTTCGGTCTCGGTCGATGCCGACGACGACGAGCTCGACGAGATCATGGCGCTGATCCGCCCCGACATCCTGCAACTCCACGGCCGGGAAACGCCCGAGCGGGTGCTGACCGTCAAGGCCGTGACCGGCCTGCCCGTCTGGAAGGCTCTGTCGGTCTCGCGGGCCGAGGATCTTGCCCGTATCGACGCCTATGACGGCATCGCCAACCGCTTCCTGTTCGACGCCAAGCCGCCGAGGGATTCCGAGCTTCCGGGCGGCAATGGCGTCAGCTTCGACTGGCGGCTGCTCGCCGGGCTCGGCGCCGATATCGACTATATGCTGTCCGGCGGGCTCAACCGGGACAATGTCGGCGAAGCGCTCCGCATCGCCCGTCCGACCGGGATCGACGCGTCGTCCGGCGTCGAATCGAGCCCCGGCGTCAAGGACCTGACGATGATGGACGAATTTTTCGCCGCGGTGCGCAAGGCGCGCGTCGCGGCCTGAGGGAGAGAAGACCAGTGAACGAGGCCCCGAGACCCAATACGTTGCGATCCGGACCCGACGAGGACGGACGGTTCGGCATTTTCGGCGGACGTTTCGTCGCCGAGACCCTGATGCCGCTGATCCTCGACCTACAGGCCGAGTGGAACAGGGCCAAGACCGATCCCGAGTTCCAGGCCGAGCTCAAGAGCCTGGGCGCGCATTATATCGGCCGGCCGAGCCCGCTCTATTATGCCGAACGCCTGACCCAGCATCTCGGCGGCGCGAAGATCTATTTCAAGCGCGAGGAGCTGAACCATACCGGCTCGCACAAGATCAACAATTGCATCGGCCAGATCCTGCTCGCCAAGCGCATGGGGAAGACCCGGATCATCGCCGAGACCG
>JAGRLJ010000201.1:701-7904 GCA_020441805.1 Rhizobiaceae bacterium | reverse complement strand
CAGACTTCTTCAACAGCCTGCTAGCACCTCTCGTACCGGCCGAGCCTAATCTCAAACCCATCAGACGGGTCAACTGCGAATTGACATTCGGCTCGACGAAATACTTGCTCATGCCGCAGCTTATGTCAGCGATTCGCACGCAAGACCTTGGTAAGTCCATAGGCAATATCGCAAGCCAGCGGGACCGGATTGTCAGCGCTCTGGACATACTCTTCGTCGGCATCTGACCGGATCCCTCGCCCGGCCATCCATCCTTTCCGCCTTGAACGAGGTTGAGTGCAACCCCATTTCGCGCTAGTCCGGTCCCGATCAGCAGGAGCCAGAAAACCGAATGAGCCTCGTCCAAACGATCCGCAAGACACTCGTGCCCATCCATCCCGAGGGCCACAAGTTCATCGTCGCCTTTTTCGCGGTATCGCTGATCCTCGGATTCCTCTGGATGCCGCTGTTCTGGATCGGCATGATCTTCACCGCCTGGTGCGCCTATTTCTTCCGCGATCCCGAACGGTCGGTGCCGCAGGAGGATGACTACGCCATCAGCCCGGCCGACGGCACGGTGTCGCTGGTGGCCATGACCGTGCCACCGGCCGAACTCGCGCTTTCGTCCGAGCCGATGCTGAAGATCTCCATCTTCATGAATGTATTCAACTGCCATGTGAACCGCGCGCCGATGCGCGGCACGGTCGATCACGTCGTCCATCGCGAGGGCCAGTTCCTCAATGCCGACCTCGACAAGGCGAGCGAGGACAATGAGCGCAACGGCCTGGTGATCGATACCCCACATGGCCGGATCGGCGTCGTGCAGGTGGCGGGCCTCGTCGCGCGCCGCATCGTCTGCTGGGTCACGCCGACCACCCAGGTCGATGCCGGCCAGCGCTTCGGCCTCATCCGCTTCGGCTCGCGGCTCGACGTCTATCTGCCCGAAGGCTTCACGCCGCGCGTCACCGTCGGACAGACCGCCATCGGCGGCGAGACCGTGCTGGCCGAGTTCGGCGTCGACCGGGGACCGGTCGTCAGCCGGCGCATGTGAGGAAGGCCGATGGATAACGCCGCCACACCTCCGGACAATCATCAGGACGACGGCGCCCGCGGCCCGCGGCTGCGCGAGATCCCGCTGCGCATGATGGTGCCCAACCTGATCACCGTCCTCGCCATCTGCGCGGGCCTTTCCGGCATCAGACTCGCTTTCGAGGGGCGCTACGAGCTGGCGGTCGCGATGGTTCTGCTGGCGGCGTTTCTCGACGGCATCGACGGACGTATCGCCCGCATGATGCATGCGACCTCGAATTTCGGCGTGCAGATGGATTCACTCGCCGACATCGTCAATTTCGGCGTGGCGCCGGCTCTGGTGCTCTATGTCTATGTGCTCGACCAGGCGCGCTCGATCGGCTGGATCGCGGCGCTGATCTTCGCCATCGCGTCGGGCCTTCGGCTCGCCCGCTTCAACGTCATGGTCGACAGGCCGAACAAGCCGAAATGGCTGTCGGAATATTTCGTCGGCGTGCCGGCGCCGGCGGGCGCGCTGCTCGTGCTGCTGCCGGTCTATCTCGGTTTTCTCGGCGTCGAGCCCACGCCGGTCTACGCCTATGGCGCGGCGGCCTATACGGTGCTGATCGGCTATCTTCTCGTCTCGCGCATTCCAGTCTGGTCGGGCAAGGCGCAGGGCATGATCCGGCGCGAGAACGCCCTGCCCTTCATTCTCGGCGTCGTGCTCTATGTCGCGCTGCTGATGAGCTTCACCTGGCAGGTGCTGGCGGCGACATCGATCCTCTATCTCTGCACCATCCCCTTCGGCGCGCGGGCCTGGAACCGCAAATACGGATCGCTGCCGGCGAGCGAGACCGATGTCGAGGAAGGCGTGGTTCCCGAGGAGCCGGCGGGCGACGGTTCAGCCGAGGGCATGTCCCGCGATTAAATCCATGATGCGGGGATAATCGACCTTGCCGCTGCCGAGCACCGGAATCGCCTCCATCGTGACGATATCGTCGGGGATCATCATGTCCGTGGCGCCATAGCGCCTTGCATAGGCGATGAGTTCATCCTTGCGCGCGGTCGACTGCGTGGTGACGAGCACGATCCGCTCGCCGCGCCGGCGGTCGGGAACGGCGACCGCCGCATGCTCGGCCTCGGGCCAGAGCTGGCGGACCATGAGCTCGACCGCACCGAGCGAGATCATCTCGCCCGCGATCTTGGCGAAGCGCGTCGCCCTGCCCCGGATGGCGATGAAACCATCTCCGTCGACCGAGACGATGTCGCCGGTATCGTGCCATGCACCTTCGCGCCGCCGCAGCACGCCCGGCCGGTCCGGCAAGAGATAGCCCAGCATGAGGTTCGGCCCGGAAATGCCGAGCCGGCCGCCATCCGCGATCCCCTCGACGGGCTCGAGGCGCATGTCCATCCCGGTCAGCAGGCGGCCGACCGTTCCCTCGCGCAGGAAGGTCGGGGAATTGACCGCCACCACCGGCGAGGCTTCCGTCATGCCATAGCCCTCGACGATCAGCACGCCGAAGCGTTCGCGATAGATCCTGCGCGTCTCGTGCTTCACGGCCTCGGCGCCGGCGACGATCATCCTGAGACTGTCGAAATCGCCGTCCTTAGCCGCCCGCGCATAGCCGCCGAGAAAGGTATCCGTGCCGAACATGACCGTCGGCGCCACCTTGCGGGCGACGCCGGGGATCAGCTTGTAATGCAGCGGCGACGGATAGAGGAACAGCCGAACGCCATGAAGAAGCGGCAGGACGGCGCCGCCAAGCAGGCCGAAGGAATGAAAGAGCGGCAGGACGTTGAACAGCACGTCGCGGCAGGAAAAGTCGATGCGGCAATCCGCCTGGGCGGCATTGGCGACGAGGCTCCGGCTGGAAAGCGCGACGCCTTTCGGCGCGCCCTCCGAACCGGAGGTGAAGAGGATCACGGCAGGGTCGTCGGGCTTGCGCGCCGCAAGCGGCCGCCGCCAGAGCAGGAAGGCCCGGATCTTGTCGAGCCGGCCGACGGCATCTCGCAGGTCCTCGATATGGACAACCCGGATGCCGGCCTGCCGGATCCGCTCGACCAGCGCGCCGAGATCGGCCTTCTCGACGAAGCTTTTCGATGTCAGGACAACGGAAATTCCGCCGGTCGAGAGCGCCGAACCGATGGCGGCGGGACCGGCGGTATAATTCAGGAGCGCGGCGACGCGGCCGGCCGAAAGCACGGCGAAAAGCGACAGCGCGCTGCCGTTCGAATTGGGCAGCAGCAGACCCACGGTGGCGCCGGGTCCGGCAAGGCCGGCGATCCGGCCGCCGAGCGCGCGAATGCCGATCAGCAGCCTGCGATAGCCGAGGCGACCGCCCAGCGCATCCTCGACGATCTCGCGTGAGGCTCCATATTGCTTCGCCGCCGCGACGAGCGCCTCGAACAGCGTCACATCCAAATTCGCGGCGTCGAACTTGGCCCGCGTCATGCCGTCGAGCAATGCCGTCGCGAACTGCTCCTCCCGGAGGGCGGCGAGCGAGAATTCCGGGGCGGCGGCGATCGTGACCTGCGGCAGAAGGCTGCGCGGGGCCTCCTCCCACGTCCAGAGCGAGAACAGGGAAAAGCGCGTGCCGCGCAGGAAAACCGGCACGATGCGCGCATTGGCCTCGCGCGCGGCGATGCCGGCGTCCTCCAGTATCCGCAGGGTCCGCGGCGTCGCCTCCACCCTGGGCGGCAGGTAGAGGCAGGCGATGCCCTGCCCCGCCATGACCGAGCGGAAAAGCGTCAGCGCGCGCGACACGTCGCCTTCGGCGCTGGCATCGACGTGAAAGGTCTGGGCCGGAAGAAAGGCGCGAAGGATATGGATGTCGAGCCGCGACTGCGCCAGCAGGCAATAGACGCGCGGACCGCGGGATTCGAGCTTGGGGTCGAAACCGCTCTGCCGGATGCCGAGGAGAAAGCGGAACAGCGTGAAGCGGATGGCCTGCGGATAGGCGATGCCGCCCGCGCCGGTCTCACGCGCCGCGGCGATCAGCCAGGCCACGATCGCGGCGAACGCTACGGCGAGAATTGCGGTTTCCAAGCCTCTCCTCCTCCGTCACCGGCCACATCGCCCCGGCTTCCGAAACGCATCGCGGGCAGGCCGGAGCACGACGGGACCGGCCATGCGTCAGGGCATCACATAATCCGCGAAGCGCTTCTCCCGGACGATATAGAGCTTGCCGGTCTCACGCATGTCGGGGCCTGCAAGCCTGACGATCTCACCGGCGACCTCGGATGGGTGCGGCAGGGTCGCGGGGTCCTCGCCGGGCATGGCCTGCGCGCGCATGGCCGTGCGCGTCGCCCCCGGATCGACACTGACGATCCGCAGCGGCAGGCGCTCCGTCTCGGCGGCCCATGTGCGGGCCAGCGCCTCGACCGCCGCCTTGGAGGCCGAATAGGGTCCCCAGAACGGGCGGCATTTATGGGCCGCGGCCGACGACAGGATGATCGCCCTGCCCGCATCCGATTTCTGCAACAGGGGATCGACCGAGCGGATCAGCCGCCAGGTGGCCGTGACATTCACCGCCATGACCTTGTCGAAGACCTTGGCCTCGACATGGCCGATCGGCGAGATCGTGCCCAGCACACCGGCATTGGCGACGAGAATGTCGAGCTTGCCCCAGCGTTCGAAGATCGCGCCGCCCAGAGTGTCGATCGCCTTCATGTCGGTCAGGTCCTGCGGGACCAGCGTGGCGCTGCCGCCCGCCTTGCGGATCTCGTCGTCCAGTTCCTCGAGACCGCCGACCGTACGGGCGACGGCGATGACATGCGCGCCGGCGCGGGCAAGTTCGAGGGCGGTGAAATAGCCGATACCGCGCGAGGCGCCGGTGACGAGCGCGATACGGTCCTTGAGATCGATGGTCATGTTTCCCCTGAATTTGAATGACCGGAATGGCGCCAGGCCCTGACCGGCAGATGGCCCCGCCGGCGGCTCAGCCGTGGCTCACCATTACCGACAGTTTGTTGCCGACCGTCTCACCGTCCCTGTCGAGCAGGCGGGTCGGATATTCGCCGGTGAAATAGTGATCGGTGAATTGCGGCCGGGCGGGATCGCGCTTCTCGCCGCCCACCGCCCGGTAGAGGCCGTCGATGGAAAGGAATGCGAGCGAATCGCAGCCGATATAGTCCGCCATCGCCTCGACATCGGCGCATTGGTTGGCCAGGAGCTTGTCGGCGTCCGGCGTGTCGATGCCGTAGAAATCCGGATGGAAGATCATCGGGCTGGCGACGCGGATATGCACTTCGCTCGCGCCCGCGTCCCGGATCATCTGCACGATCTTGACCGAGGTCGTGCCGCGCACGATCGAATCGTCGACCAGGACGACGCGCTTGCCGGCGATCATCGCCCGGTTGGCGGAATGCTTGAGCTTCACGCCGAAGGCCCGGATCTGCTGCGTCGGCTCGATGAAGGTGCGACCGACATAGTGGTTGCGGATGATGCCATATTCGAACGGAATGCCGCTCGCCTGGGCGTAACCCAGCGCCGCCGGCGTGCCGCCATCCGGCACCGGCACCACGACATCGGCCTCGACCGGCGCCTCTTTCGCGAGATTGATGCCCATGTTCTTGCGGGCGACATAGACGCTGCGGCCGCCGACGATCGAATCCGGCCGGGCGAAATAGACATATTCGAACAGGCAGAGCCGCTCGGGCTCCGGCCGCACCGGCTTGCGGGAATCGATGGCGATCGAGCTGTCCGGCTGCACTTCGCAGATGACGATCTCGCCATTCTCGACATCTCGGACATATTTCGCGCCGATAATGTCGAGCGCGCAGGTCTCCGAGCAGAAGATCGGCTTGCCGTCGAGTTCGCCCATCACCAGCGGCCGGATGCCGATCGGGTCGCGCGCGGCGATCAGCTTGGTGCGCGTCAGCGCCACCATCGAATAGCCGCCCTCCATCTGGCGGATCGCGTCGATGAAGCGGTCGGTGGTCGAGAAATGCCGCGAGCGGGCAATGAGATGAAGCACGACTTCCGTGTCGGACGTCGATTGACAGATCGCGCCGGTCGAGATGATCTGGCGGCGGAGCGTGAGCCCGTTGGTGAAATTGCCGTTATGGGCGATGGCGATGCCACCCACCTCAAGCTCGGCGAAGAGCGGCTGGACATTGCGCAGCGCGACCTCGCCGGTGGTCGAATAGCGGGTATGGCCGATCGCCATCTCGCCCGGCAGCTTGGCGAGCGTCGCCGGATTGGTGTAATGGTCGCCGACGAGGCCCATATGCTTCTCGGCGCGGAACTGCTTGCCGTCGAAAGAGACGATGCCGGCCGCCTCCTGGCCGCGATGCTGGAGCGCATGCAGGCCGAGCGCGGTCAGGGTCGCGGCTTCAGGATGCCCCAGAATGCCGAACACCCCGCATTCCTCATGCAGGGTGTCGCCGTCGAGCTCGTCTTCGAACCGGGAAAAACTGTCACTCATCGAATTCGCCTTCATTCGGGGTCAGCGCCGGATCATGGTCCGGCTCATTGCTGCGGCGTCGTGCTGTCTTCCTCCGCCGGGGCCGTGTCGGTCGCGCTGTCGGCCGGCGCCGTTTCCGTCGATGTCTCGGCAGGCGGCGTCGCGTTGTCCTTGCCGTCCATCTTCTCTTCGATCTTCTTCCGCAGAAGGGCGGCCACGTCCTCGGGCAGCGCGTTCTTCAGCTTCTCCCCGAGATCGTCGAGGAAGGGTTTCGACTTCGAGCCGGCAATCCAGCCCGGATGATTGGCGGGCGGAACCCATTCGTTGAAGAACTGCACCGTCACCACGATGATCAGGATACCGCGCGCGGCGCCGAAAATGAAGCCCAGCGTGCGGTCGAGCGCGCCGATGCGGCTATCGATGATCATGTCGGCAATGCGCATGGTGATGAAGGAGATCACGATCAGCGCGATGAGGAAGATCGCGGCGATCGACGCAATGGTGGCGAACTTGTCGTCGGCGATGAAATTCTTGGCGTAGGGCAGCCCATAGGGATAAAGCTTGTAGGCGGCGTAGGCCGAACCGAACCAGCTCACGAGGGAGAGGACTTCGCGCGAAAAACCGCGGACCATGGCGAGAACGGCGGAGAACAGCGTTACGGCCAGAACGATCCCGTCAAAACCTGTAATGGGCATTTATCTCTCCAAGCAGCGGCCGGACAACGTATCCCACCGTTAACAAACCCTTTTTGCGCGCGCCCATATAGCATCGGCCGCGACCGGAACGAAAGTGTCAATCGGCCTCGTCGTCC
>JAGRLJ010000201.1:193-626 GCA_020441805.1 Rhizobiaceae bacterium | reverse complement strand
CCGAAAGGCCCTTCGGCAATTCCGCCGATCCGGACGGCAGCACCGCGGTCTGAAATCCCAATTTCTCGGCTTCTTTAAGGCGCAGGCCCGTATGGCCGACCGGACGCACCGCGCCCGACAGGCTGATTTCGCCGAAATAGACGCAATCATGCGGCAGGGCAAGGGAGGCGAGCGACGAAACCAGCGCCGCGGCCACCGCCATGTCCGCCGCCGGCTCCGAGATGCGGTAGCCGCCGGCGACGTTGAGATACACGTCATGCCCGCCGAGCCGGACGCCGCAATGCGCCTCGAGCACCGCGAGGATCATGGCGAGCCGCGACGAATCCCAGCCGACCACGGCGCGACGCGGCGTGCCGAGCGAGGTGGGCGCCACCAGCGCCTGCACCTCGACCAGAACCGGCCGCGTGCCCTCGATGCCGGCAAAGACGGCGGC
>JAGRLJ010000201.1:0-131 GCA_020441805.1 Rhizobiaceae bacterium | reverse complement strand
CGGTCCGACATTTCGAAGACGCCGATTTCGTCAGTCGGACCGAAACGGTTCTTGACCGTGCGCATGATGCGGTGGTGATGGCCGCGATCGCCCTCGAAATAGAGAACGGCGTCGACCATGTGCTCGACCAC
>JAGRLJ010000200.1:3433-7089 GCA_020441805.1 Rhizobiaceae bacterium | reverse complement strand
CTGTTCGGCAAGCTCAAGAAGGGCGGCATCGTTCGCGTCTCCGTCGGCGCCAAACCGGACGGCAAGCAGGGCATCGTGCTCGAATCGCTGCCGGAGAATGTGCCGGTGAAACCGAAGGACGAGGCCGAGGTGGCGGCGACCGCCAAGGCGCCGAAGCATGCGAAGGCGGAACCGGCCACGGTGTCCGCCGATACCGGCGAGGACGATGCCCGGCCGCGCAAGCGGTCGCCGAAGAAGGGCGACTGAAGCGAACTTGAAAAGCAGGGCCCGGAGCGCCATGTTTCCGGAGTGGTGGGCGAGGCGGCACCCTTGCCCACCTTCTGCTTAAGGGATGGGGAATTACCCGCACGGTCATCGACCGGCTCGTCCGGGTTTTCTCACCGTGAACGCGACGCCAAATGGTTTCCCACCACATGGCTGACCTCCCTTGCTCGAAGGCGAGGCGTTCGCCGATATCGATGGAGCCCATCCCGCCGATACGCCGCTGGCACCGGCGCTTTCTGCTCTCGCTCCCGAATTCCTGCGGGCTATCGCTCTGTTACGACCATGGGTGGCTGTGAATGAGGATCGGGTTGTGCCCGACATGGAGCCTGTTTCGCGACCTTTGCGCTGGCGGCGGGCGTCGTTCCGCTGTATCAAGACTCTCGTCTGGAGCAGGGACGCAACCGGAGGGGCGCGGCGGGAATGCGGATTTTTTCCTATATTTTCAATTACAGGGCCGTGCCTTATGCCGAAATACGTGCCTTTTGCGTTCATCTGTTGACCGCATCCGGCTCGTTCCTCGCCTTCCTGGGAGTCGTCGCGGCCGCCGAGCACCGCTTCGTTGACATGTTCTGGTGGCTCGGGCTCGCCCTGCTGGTGGATGGTATCGACGGCCCGATCGCCCGAAAGGTCCGGGTGAAGGAAGTGCTGCCCAACTGGTCCGGCGACACGCTCGACAATATCATCGACTATGTGACCTATGTCCTCCTGCCGGCCTTCGCGCTCTACCAGAGCGGGATGATCGGCGAGCCATGGTCCTTTGTCGCGGCGGGCATCATCGTCGTGTCCTCGGCCATTTACTATGCCGACATGGGCATGAAGACGGACGAATATTTCTTCTCCGGCTTTCCCGTGGTCTGGAACATGGTGGTGTTCACGCTTTTCGTCATCAAGCCGTCGGAAACCGTCGCCTTCATCGTCGTGGTCGGCTCGGCGCTGCTCTCCTTCTTCCCGATCTGGTTCCTGCATCCGGTGCGCGTCAAGCGTCTGAGGAGGCTCAATCTGGCGGTTTTCATCCTCTGGTCGGTGCTTTCGGGCATCGCGCTGCTCAAGCATTTCAACTCGCCCGACTGGCTCGTCTGGGGTGTGGTCGTCACCGGCCTCTATCTATATTTCATCGGCTTCGTGCTCCAGATCTTCCCCAATCTCGGCCGAAAGGACTGACATGAAAAGCAAGGCGATCCTGATCCGCGAACATGGAGGCCCCGAGGTGCTGGAGGCCGTGGAGATCGAGGTTTCCGCGCCCGGTCCTGGCGAGGTGCAGATCCGCCACAAGGCGGTCGGCGTCAATTTCGTCGATATCTATTACCGCACCGGCCTCTATAAGCCGGCGAGCCTGCCCTTCGTGCCGGGCAGCGAGGGTGCGGGCGTGGTCATCGCCGTGGGCGAGGGTGTGGAGGACTTCCGCGAAGGGGACCGGGTGACCTATCCGAACGGTACCGGCGCCTACTGCGAGATATGCAACATCAGGGCGGCGTCGCTGCTGCACCTGCCGGACGATATTTCCTTCGAAACCGCCGCAGCGATGATGCTCAAGGGCATGACCGCCGAATTCCTCCTCAACCGAACCTACGCGGTCGGCCCCGGCACCGTGCTGCTCTTCCATGCCGCGGCCGGCGGCGTCGGGCTGATCGCCGGCCAATGGGCGAAGGCTTTGGGTGCGACCGTCATCGGTACGGCCGGCAGCGACGAGAAGGTGAAGCTCGCGCTGCGGCACGGCTACGACCACGTCATCAATTATCGCGAGGAGAGCTTTGCCGACAGGGTGAAGGAGTTGACCGAGGGAAGAGGGGTCGATGTCGTCTACGATTCCATCGGCAAGGACACGTTCCCGATGTCGCTCGATTGCCTGAAGCCGCGTGGCCTCTGGGTGACTTTCGGCAATGCTTCCGGACCCGTGCCATCGCTTGCGCCGGCCATCCTCGCGCAGAAAGGCTCGCTCTACATGACCCGCCCGACGCTCGGCACCTATATCGCGTCACGCGACGAGCTTACGGAATGTGCAGAGTCGCTTTTTGCTATTGTGCGAGGCAACAAAGTGGTTATCAATATAAACCAAACCTATCCGTTGGCCGAGGCGGCACGCGCCCAGACCGACCTGGAAGGCAGAAGAACAAGCGGAACAACATTGCTGATACCCTAATAAAAACAAAAGGGATCAGGGGGAAGACTGGGGAATTCGGTGACGGAGTCTGACGCGGGCGGCGTGGTCCCGCTGCTTGAGATACGCGATATCACCAAGCTCTTCGGGTCGTTCGCGGCCTGCGGCGGGATCGATCTGAAGATCGCTTCCGGGGAGATTCATGCGCTGCTTGGCGAGAATGGCGCCGGCAAGTCCACGCTCGTGAAAATGCTGTTCGGCGTGCTGGCCCCGACATCGGGCCAGATTCTGTGGCAGGGCAGGCCGGTGGCGATCGGCAGTCCTGGCGAGGCCCGCAAGACCGGCATCGGCATGGTCTTCCAGCATTTCTCGCTCTTCGAGGCGCTCACGGTCGCCGAGAATATCGCGCTTTCGCTCGACCGCGGCATTCCGCTGACGAAGATCGCCGATCAGGCGGCGCAACTGTCGAAAGCCTACGGGCTGCCGCTTGATCCCTATTCCCATGTCGCCGATCTCTCTGTCGGCGAGAGGCAGCGGATCGAGATCGTCCGGGCGCTGCTCCAGAATCCGAAGCTGATCATTCTCGACGAGCCGACCTCGGTGCTGACGCCGCAGGAAGCCGACAGGCTGTTCGAGACGCTGATGAAGCTGAAGGCCGAAGGCCGGTCGGTCCTTTACATCAGCCATCGCCTCGAGGAGGTGCAGCGCATCTGCGACCGCGCCACCGTCCTCAGGCACGGCAAGGTCACCGGCGCCTGCGACCCACGGCAGGAAACCCCCGCGTCGCTCGCGCGGATGATGGTCGGCAGCCAGGTCGCCGAGGTGCAGAAGACGACATCCGATGCCTCGGGGCCTTTGGGGCTCGAGACGAGGCGGCTGAGCGCCGCCGCCCGCACGCCTTTTGCCGTGGCGCTCAGGGACGTGTCGCTCGAAGTTCATGCCGGCGAGGTGCTGGCGGTCGCGGGCGTCGCCGGAAACGGCCAGGGCGAGCTTTTCGACGTCCTTTCCGGCGAATATACACTATCGGACAACGAGGCGGTCAGGATAGGCGGCAAGCCTGTCGGCAGGGCCGGTATTTCCGCCCGGCGGCTGCTCGGCGCGGCCTTCGTGCCGGAGGAGCGTCATGGCCATGGCGCGGTGACCGGAATGAGCCTTTCGGAGAATCTCATCCTGTCGCGCAACGTGTCGGACCGCCGCGTCCTTCTTGCCGGCGGACCGCTCAAGATCATCCGTTCGGCCATGGTGTCGGCGGCGACCCGGCGGATCTGCGAGGTGATGGATGTCCGCAAGAGCG
>JAGRLJ010000200.1:0-3349 GCA_020441805.1 Rhizobiaceae bacterium | reverse complement strand
CCGCGCGTCATGGTGGTCAACCAGCCGACCTGGGGTGTCGATGCCGGAGCGGCGAGCCGCATCCGGCAGGCGCTGGTCGATCTCGCCAAGGCCGGTTCGGCCGTGCTCGTCATCAGCCAGGATCTCGACGAGATCTTCGAAGTCGCCACGCATATCGCGGTGATCCATGACGGCCGTCTTTCCGAGGTCTATCCGGCGTCCGAGCTCGATCGTGAGAAGATCGGCCTGCTCATGGGCGGAATGGACATGCATCGCGAGGCAATCCATGCGCATTGAGCTCGAAAGACGGTCGGGCGCCTCGCGCCTCTATACGTTTCTGTCGCCCTTCATCGCGCTTGCCCTGACGCTGGTCTGCGGCTTCATTCTCTTCGCTGCGCTCGGCAAGGATCCGTTCCAGGCGCTCTATCTGTTCTTCATCGATCCGCTGCGGGAGGAATGGTCGCTGCACGAGCTCGCCATCAAGGCGGGACCGCTGATCCTGATCGGCGCGGGGCTTTCGATCTGTTATCGCGCCGGCAACTGGAATATCGGCGCGGAGGGGCAGTTCATCTTCGGCGGTATTCTCGGCTCGGTGATGCCGGTCATGTTCGCCGAATGGACCGGTCCCTGGCTGCTGCCGCTGATGCTCATCATGGGCATGATCGGCGGCGCGGCCTATGCCGCCATTCCGGCGCTTCTGAAAACGAAATTCAACACCAACGAGATCCTGACCAGCCTGATGCTGGTCTATGTCGCCCAGCTCCTGCTGGACTGGCTGGTGCGCGGTCCCTGGCGTAATCCCGGCGGAATGAACTTTCCCGAGACGCGTACATTCGACGCGTCGGCCGTCCTGCCGGCCGTCTGGGAGAGTTCGGGCCGGGCGCATTGGGGCTTCGTCTTCGCCATCGCCGCCGCCGTCGTCCTGTGGTTCATGATGGAATTCACATTGCGCGGCTATCAGGTGAAGGTTCTCGGCCAGTCGGTCCGCGCGGGCCGCTTCGCGGGCTTGTCGTCCTCCGGCATGATCTGGTTCTCCTTCCTGCTGTCGGGTGCTCTCGCCGGCCTTGCCGGCATAGCGGAAGTGTCGGGCGCGATCGGCCAGCTGCGTCCGTCGATCTCGCCCGGTTACGGGTTCACGGCGATCATCGTCGCCTTTCTCGGCCGGCTCAACCCGCTCGGCGCCGTCGTCGCCGGCCTCGTCCTCGCGCTCACCTATCTCGGCGGCGAGGCGGCCCAGCTTTCCCTTGGCCTGTCCGACAAGGTGACGCGCCTGTTCCAGGGGNNTGCTGCTGTTCTTCGTGCTCTCCTGCGACACGTTGATTCTCTACAGGATCCGCCTCGTCCGGTCGCGGCCGGGCAGCGCAAGCGAGGGAGCCTCATCATGACGCCGGCGGAATCTATTCTCATCACCATCATCACCGCATCGACGCCGCTGGTCATCGCGTCCGCCGGCGAACTGGTGACGGAGCGCTCCGGCGTGCTCAATCTCGGCGTCGAGGGCATGATGATCATGGGCGCGGTCACGGCCTTCGCCGCCACGCAGATCACCGGATCGCCCTATGCCGGCATCGTTGCCGGCATCGCCGCGGGCGCGCTGACCTCGCTGCTGTTCGGCGTCCTGACGCTCAGCCTGGTCGCGAACCAGGTCGCGACGGGCCTGGCGCTCACCATTCTCGGGCTCGGTCTCTCGGGCATGCTGGGCGAGCCCTATGTCGGCGTTCAGGGCATACGCCTGCCGCAGCTCGCTATTCCGGGCCTCGCTTCCATCCCGTTCGTCGGACCGGTGCTGTTCCGGCAGGATCTTATCTTCTATCTCTCGATCGCGCTGGTTTTCGGCACCCATTGGTTTCTGTTCCGCAGCCGCGCGGGGCTGGTGATACGCTCGATCGGCGACAATCATGCCTCCGCCCATGCGCTCGGCATCAATGTGATCGGCATCCGCTACCTGACGGTGATGTATGGCGGCGCCTGTGCCGGCCTCGCCGGGGCCTATCTCTCGCTCGTCTACACGCCGCAATGGGTGGAAAACATGACGACCGGACGCGGCTGGATCGCGCTGGCGCTGGTGGTCTTCGCATCCTGGCGGCCCTTACGGCTGCTGGCGGGCGGCTATCTTTTCGGCGCGGTGTCGATCGGGCAGTTGCATGCGCAGGCTTTCGGCATCGCGATTCCGTCGCAGTTCCTGTCCGCGCTGCCCTATCTGGCGACGGTGATCGTGCTGATCGTCATTTCGAAGAACCGGCGGTTGACCCTGATCAACACGCCTGCCTCGCTGGGCAGGTCCTTCGTGCCCGACCGCTGACACCATCCGATGACAACGACAACAACAGAGGATCGAATATGAAAAGGCTTCTTCTCTCCCTCGCAGCGACTGCCGCCTTGATCGGTTTTTCGGCGTCCGCCCAGGCGGCCGATAAGCTCAAGGTCTGCTTCCTCTATGTCGGTTCGATCACCGACGGCGGATATACCCAGGCCCACGATATCGGCCGCCAGAAACTCGAGGCGGCGCTCGGCGACAAGATCGAGACGCAATATCTGGAAAATGTTCCGGAAGGCCCCGATGCCGAAAGGGCGATCGAACGTTTCGCCCGCTCAGGCTGCGGTCTGGTCTTCACCACCTCCTTCGGCTTCATGGACGCGACGGTGAAGGTCGCCGCCAAGTTCCCCAAGGTCAAGTTCGAGCATGGCACCGGCTACAAGACGGCGGAAAACCTGACCGCCTACAATTCGCGCTTCTATGAAGGCCGTTACATCCAGGGCCAGATCGCCGCGAAGATGTCCAAGACGGGCACAGCCGTCTATATCGCTTCCTTCCCCATTCCCGAAGTCGTGCAGGGCATCGATTCCTTCGCCATCGGCGCGCGCTCGGTCAATCCCGACTTCAAGCTCAAGGTCATCTGGGTGAACACCTGGTTCGACGCGGGCAAGGAAGCGGACGCCGCCAAGGCCGCGATCGACCAGGGCGTCGACGTCATTGCCCAGCACACGGATTCGACCGGTCCGATGCAGGTCGCCGAGGAGCGCGGCGTCAAGGCCTTCGGCCAGGCTTCCGACATGATCAAGGCCGGGCCGAATGCGCAGTTGACGGCGATCGTTGACAACTGGGGCGCCTATTACATCAAGCGCACACAGGCCGTGCTCGACGGAACATGGAAGAGCCAGATGAGCTGGGACGGCCTCAAGGAAGGCATCCTGACGATGGCGCCCTATACCAACATGCCGGACGACGTGAAGAAGATGGCCGAGGAAACCGAGGCCAAGATCAAGTCGGGCGAACTCAAGCCGTTCACCGGCCCGCTCAAGAAGCAGGATGGCACCGAATGGCTCAAGGACGGCGAGTCGGCCGGCGACGACGTGCTCGGCGGCCTGA
>JAGRLJ010000199.1 GCA_020441805.1 Rhizobiaceae bacterium | reverse complement strand
ATCGCCTCCATGCCGAAGGCCATGGTGGCGGCGCAATCGCGCTCGGACAAGGCGGGCTCCTCGGTGATGTCGCCCGTCGGGTAATCGAGCGCGAGGTCGAACACCTTCAGCCCGAGATCGCAGGCGGCGCAGATCTGGTTGATCGCGGCGCCGCCACTGGAGAAATTAGCGACCATCTGCTTGGTCACTTCGGGCGGAAAGGGCGTCACGCGCTGGCGGGTCACGCCGTGATTGCCGGCGAAGATCGCCACCAGCGGACGGGTCACTGAGGGTTTCCGACCCGTCCAGGCGGCAAGCCAGAAGGCGATTTCCTCGAGCCGGCCGAGCGCGCCCGCCGGCTTGGTGAGCTGGCCATCGCGGATACGGGCCTCGGCGAGCGCCTGGCTCACAGGACCGGGAAGATTGGCGATCAGCTCGCGAAAATCGTCGAATGGAAGTCCGCTACTGGCCATCGCGCCTGCTCCGAATTCTATTTCCTTGATTTGTCGTGGGTTCTATTATCCACAGAGTTTGAAGGCGGCAACCGGGGTTGCGCCGCAAAACGGCGGGGAACGGACGGACCGGCATGAATTTCAGCGATTTCACCGACGACGTGGTCAGGAGCGTCGGTTTTCTCAGCCGCATTCCCATGCCGGGCCGTTTCTTCGCCGGCCATGACGGCTCGCTCAGCCGGGCGGTTCGGGCCTTTCCCGTCGCGGGCCTCCTGATCGCGCTGCCGCCGTCGGCCCTGCTGGCCCTCCTGCTCGCCTGCCGGACGGATCCGTTACTGGCCGCCCTGCTGGCGCTGGCGCTCCAGACCATGCTGACCGGCGCACTGCATGAAGACGGCCTGAGCGACACGGCCGACGGCATCGGCGGCGGGCGGGACCGTGAAGCGATCCTGAGGATCATGAAGGACAGCCGCATCGGCAGCTATGGCGCGGTGGCTCTCATCCTCTCCTTCGCCATCCGCGCGTCGGCACTGGCGGCGGTCGCGGACGAAACGACGCCGGCGGCGAGTGCCGCGACACTTCTCGGTACGGCGGCGGCCAGCCGCGCGGCCATGGTCTGGCACTGGTCGCTTTTGCCGCCCGCCCGCGCCGGCGGGGTCGCGGCCTCGGCGGGCCTGCCCGATGGCGGCGCGACGGCGCTCGCGCTCGCGCTCGGCGGCCTCGTCGGCCTCCTTCTGCTGATGCCGGCCGCCTCTTTCCTGCCGGCGGTCGCCGTCCTTGCGATCTCGGCTGCGACCGCCTGGGGGTTCACCCGCCATGTATCGGCCCGGATCGGCGGCCATACGGGCGACACGATCGGCGCCACGCAGCAATTGACGGAGATCATGTCGCTTTCCGCCCTTGCCGTCGTCGCCTGACGACCCGATATTCCGAGGCAGATGAATTCGAGAGCCGTGAATCATGGAATCGCCCTGCATCCTCGTCTGTTCCATCGACGACAAGACCGGCTACTGCTTCGGCTGCGGCCGCACGCGCGAGGAAATCGGCGCCTGGACGACCTATAGTTCCATCCAGCGGCGCGAGATCATGGCGCTGCTGCCCGCGCGCCTCGAAGGGGTCGAGCGCCGGCCGCGCCGCGAAACCCGGCGGGCCCGGATAGCGCGGGAAAGGACCGAGTGATGTCGCGCATCCTGATCCTCGCCATCGTCATCCTGGCCGGTCTCTTCCTGATGACCGTCGGCTTTTCCGGCGGCGGCAGCCGGATCGACGGCGACGACGCCATGCGGATGCTCTATTACGGCATGTGGGGCGCCCTGGTCGGCGGCGGCATTCTGGCAAGCCAGCGCAATTTCGGCGAATCGATGCGCCATCTCGGCCTCTGGCTCATCATCATCGTCGTGCTGTCCGCCGTCTATGTCTTCAAGGACGACGCGCAGAATTTCGCCTCCCGGCTGACGGCCGGCCTCATTCCCGGCCGCGCGGCGGTGACGGTGGATAGGAACGGCGACAGGACGGCCGTGCTCTATATGGGGCAGAACGGCCATTACGAAGTCGACGCCACGATCAACGGCGTTTCGGTGCCGATGATGGTGGATACCGGCGCAACGACGATCGCGCTGAGCTACGAGGATGCCGAACGCCTCGGCCTCAATCCGGCGGGGCTCAGCTTCTCCAACACCGTGATGACGGCCAACGGCCCTGCCCGCTCCGCTTTCGTGACGCTGCCGGAAGTCGAGATCGCCGGCATTCGCCGCAGAAATATCGGCGCGGGCATCGCCGAGCGCGGCAAGCTCTCCGGCAGCCTGCTCGGCATGAATTTCCTCGGCACGCTCCGCTCGTTTTCCTTCAGCGGCAACGAGATGAGATTGCAGGATTGACGCCGGCCGGCATGAAACCGCTCGGCTTGATCGAAGACAAGGAATGCGGCTCAATGGGACGGCATTGCTTCCTGGAACCAACCAGCGAGGACCGTCCATGCCGACGCCGAACGAAGCCGAACTCGTCCTGATCGATCGCTACTGGAGAGCCGCCAACTATCTCTCGGTCGGCCAGATCTATCTCCTCGACAATCCGCTGCTCCGGCAGCCGCTCGAAGCCGGTCACATCAAGCCCCGGCTGCTGGGCCATTGGGGCACCACTCCGGGCCTCAACTTCATCTATGCCCATCTCAATCGCGTCATCCGCGCGCGGGACGCCGATGTGATCTATGTCTGCGGTCCGGGCCATGGCGGACCGGGCATGGTGGCCAATACCTATCTCGAAGGCAGCTATTCCGAGATTTATCCAGAGATTGCGGAAGATATGGAGGGCATGCGCAAGCTCTTCCGGCAATTTTCCTTTCCGGGCGGGATTCCGAGCCATGCCGCACCGGAAACGCCCGGTTCGATCCATGAGGGCGGCGAACTCGGCTATGCGCTCGTCCATGCCTATGGCGCGGCGTTCGACAATCCCGACCTCGTCGCGGCCTGCGTGGTGGGTGACGGCGAGGCCGAGACCGGGCCGCTCGCCGCGAGCTGGCACTCCTCCAGATTCATCAATCCGGCCCGCGACGGCGCGGTGCTGCCGATCCTGCACCTCAACGGCTACAAGATCGCCAATCCGACGATCCTCGCGCGGATGAGCGACGCCGATCTCGACCACCTGTTCCGCGGCTATGGCTACGAGCCGCTTTTCGTGGCGGGCCATGAACCGATGCCGATGCACCGGGCGATGGCGGAAGCGATGGACCAGGCCTTCGACCGGATCGGGCGGATCCGCGCCGTGGCCCGCGCCGGACGGCCGGCGGAGGGCTGCCCGCGCTGGCCGATGATCGTGCTGCGCAGCCCGAAGGGCTGGACCGGGCCGAAGGAGGTCGACGGCAGGAAGGTCGAGGGCTTCTGGCGCGCCCACCAGGTTCCGGTCGCCAATTGTCGCGGCGATGCCGGCCATCGCCTGATCCTCGAAAACTGGATGCGGAGCTACGATCCCGAGGATCTGTTCGACGCGGATGGACGACTGAAGGTCGAGCTTCGCGCCTTGGCGCCGGCGGGCGACAGGCGGATGGGCGCCAATCCGCATGCCAATGGCGGCATCCTGCGCAAGCCGCTGAGCCTGCCGCCGATCGAACGCCATGCGGTGACGATCGCCGAGCGCGGCAAGCCGATGGTCCAGACCACCGAAATTCTCGGCCGCTATCTGCGCGACACCCTCGCGCTCAACGCCGAGGATCGGAATTTCCGCATCTTCGGGCCGGACGAGACGGAGTCGAACCGGCTCGGCGCGGTGTTCGAGGCGACCGACCGTGTCTGGATGGAGCGAATCGAACCCTATGACGTCCATCTGTCGCGCGACGGCCGGGTGATGGAGGTGCTGAGCGAGCATCTTTGCCAGGGCTGGCTGGAAGGCTACCTGCTCACCGGCCGGCACGGCTTCTTCTCGTGCTACGAGGCCTTCATCCATATCGTCGATTCGATGTTCAACCAGCACGCCAAATGGCTGAAAGTCTCCCGCGAACTGGCATGGCGCCGGCCGATCGCCTCGCTCAACTACCTGCTGACCTCGCATGTCTGGCGGCAGGACCACAACGGTTTCTCGCACCAGGATCCGGGCTTCGTCGATCTCGTCGCCAACAAGAAGGCCGATATCGTCCGGATCTATCTGCCGCCGGATGCCAATACGCTGCTCTGGGTCGGCGACCATTGCCTGAGGACCTGGAACCGCATCAACGTCATCGTGGCCGGCAAGCAGCCCGAGCCGCAATGGCTGACGATCGAGGAAGCGGCCGCGCATTGCGAAGCCGGCATCGGCATCTGGGACTGGGCGGGAACCGAGGATGGCGGCGAACCCGACGTGGTCATGGCCTGCGCGGGCGACGTGCCGACGATGGAGACCATGGCCGCCGTCATGCTGCTGCGCGAGGCCGTACCCGGTCTCCGCATCCGGGTCGTCAACATCGTCGACCTGATGGCGCTGCAATCGGAGCACCAACATCCGCACGGCCTGCCGGACGCGGAGTTCGACCGGCTCTTCACCGCCGACCGGCCGGTGATCCTCGCCTATCACGGCTATCCCTATCTCATTCACCGCCTGACCTATAAGCGCGCGAACCACGACAATATCCATGTGCGCGGCTTCATCGAGGAAGGCACCACGACGACTCCCTTCGACATGACGGTGCTCAACGAACTCGACCGTTTCCATCTGGCGATCGAAGCGATCCGGCGCGTGCCGGGGCTTGCGGCGCAGGCGGGCGAGACGATCGAGAGGCTTGAGGCGCGGCTTGCGGAGCATCGCGCTTATATTCGCGAATATGGCGAGGACATGCCGGAGATCCGCGACTGGATATGGCGGCCGCACTGAGCGCCGTCAGAAGAGGCTGACGAAAAAGCGTATGGCGACCACGAGCAGGAACAGGCCGAAACCGACTTCGAGCTGCCGGCGGGTCAAGGCATGGGCGAGCCGAACGCCGAGCGGCGCGACGACCAGCGTCAGGGGAATGACCAGCAGCACCGTGATCCAGTTGACGAAGCCGGTCGAGAAAGGCGGCAGGCCGGGATTGCCCCAGCCCGCCCAGACATAGCCGAAGAGGCCGGGAATCGAGATCAGCGCGCCGACGCCCGACGAGGTGGCGACGGACTGGTGTACGCTGCGATTCCAGAGCGTCATCCAGAGATTGCACAGCGTGCCGCCGCCGATGCCCATCAGCCCCGACAGGAGCCCTATCGTGCCGCCGGCAACCGCATTCGCGGCCCCGCCGGGCATCTCCGTTCCGAAACGCCAGCTCTCGCGATTGAAGAACATCTTGAAGGCGATGAGCAGCGCGAGCGTCATGAACACGATGCGCAGCACCTCGCCGGACACCGAGGCGGCCACCACCGAGGCGAGAACGGTGCCGAGCGGTATCCAGACGAGCCAGTTCCGGAGCAGACCCATATCGACCGCGCCGCGCCTCCGGTGGGCATTGAAGGAACGGATCGAGGTCGGGACGATGACGGCGAGCGAGGTGCCGACCGCCACATGGGTGCGCACGCTGTCGGGCACGCCGAGCAAGCCGTAGACCTGATAGAAGACCGGGACGAGAATGGCGCCGCCGCCGACGCCGAACAGGCCCGCCAGGAACCCCGCCACCCCACCGGCCGCGATGAGCGCCGCGGAAAAGATCAGGATGTCGGAAAGGGGCGGCATGGCGGGGTCTCCGGTCTCCACCCCGTGGTAGGCCGGCGGGAATGCCATCGCAAGGCCGGCGCCGAACCGATCGGTACGGATCCGCCGGGCGCCGCCTCACAGGCTGCAATGACGGTAGCCGGATTTGCGCGATCTCAGGTCGAAATGGAAGTGGTCGCCGTGATAGGCGTCGCCCGGTCCCAGCACCGTGGTGAAATATTTGCAGGAATCCTCGCGCACCGTCTTGAGCAGCCCCTTCTCCCGGAACGAGAAGAAGCTCTTCCTGCGCACATCGATATGCTTGCCGTTCTTGAGCGTGAAACCGCCTATATCCAGCGCGTTGCCCCTGGCATGTTCCGACCATGGATTGCGGGAGCGCGAATTCATCTTGCGGCAGGAATAGGACGACATCTGGTGAATGGTCTGGATGCCCGAAAAATAGCGGTAGCGGGCGGAAGGAACGAGTTCGTTCTTGACCCATTTCGCAAAGAGGCGCGTCATCTGGCAGTTCAGCGTCGCCGCCGGCTTGAGCCGGATATCGCCCTGGAGGCCCGATACCTTGATCGGATGGGCTATGCCGCAGGCCCGGCCGTTGGAAATGGGCGGCAGCGGCTCGAACCTGACGCCCATCTTTTCGAGATCGCGCCGGCAGGCGCGCTCGGCGGCGCTCATTTCGCTGAGGACGGGAGCCTCCCGCGCCGGGTCTTCCGTGCGCGGCAGGAAGGCGACCTGCGTTTCCTGCTCGACATTGCGGCGCCGCGTCGGCAGCGTGATCTGGTCGGCTTCGGTCGCGTCCTGGAAATCGACGATCTGCGTCCGCCTGCGTGGCGTCGGCTGGCGTTCGCTCAGGCTATCCGTGCCGATTCCGTCCACGACGGGTTGCGTCGTCTGGCCCTCGGCAATGTCGCGGGCCTGATCTTCCGCCAGACTGACCGGCTGTTCGACGCCGAGCGCCTGATCCATGTCGACGCCGTCATTGGGAATGGTCGTCTGCCGGATCGGCTCCTCGTCGAGCCTCGCCGTCGCGGCCGGGTCGATCGTGTCCCGGGGATCCTCCTTCGCCGCCAGATTGGGCGTGTCGAGATAATCGCTGTTATCGGACGAATCGGCAGGATCGGCGGGCGTGACATAGGTCGCGGTCTTGTCGCGGTCGCCTCCAGGCGGGATGGAGGACACCATGGTTTCGTCGTCAATGCCCATGGGCGGACTGACCGGGCCGGAGCAGGCCGCGAGAACGGCGGTCATGACGACCGGCAGGACCCTCGACCGTTGAGAACGGAAAAACGCAAGACGCATCGGTACTTCCCACCGGTGAACCCGGGACGATGGGTCAATCTAGCCGTCGTTTGGTTAGGAAAAGGTGAATCCGTAAGACTTATCTAAAACAGGCGGCTTCCGGCGCGCCAGAGCCGCCATTGCCGCGCCAGCTGGGATGGCTGGGCGGACCGGTCGAGAACGGCGGCCGGCGCCCTCTCCGCCCGATCGAAGACCGGTTCGGCAAGCGCCACCGGCAGGAAGGCCAGCCGCGCCTCCTTCGGCAGGCCGGCCGCCTTTTCGCGCGCGATCCTCAAATGGTCCCGCCCATAGCCGATGAAGGCGGAGATGGCCGCCGCCGCCCGGTCGTCCTCCGGCGCATCGAGAAAGGCTTCCGCATCGAGGCCGACGGCGGCCAGGATGTCGCCCGGTAGATAGACCTGACGCCGGCGGCGATGGAGCGGCATCAGCAGCAGGCAGCCGGCGACGAGTTGGGCGATGCCCGCATGACCGGCGGCCTCGGCGGCGGCTGCCGCGCTTTCGGGATCGAGAATGAGCGTGCCGAGCTGGATCAGCGCGGATGCGGTCTCGCCGGCATAGCCTTCGAAAGTCGCCCGGTCGGGCATCGGATCGTCATAGAGGTCGAAGATCCGTGCCTCGGTCATCGCCGAGAGCGCCGTGCGCGGCAGCCGGAATTCGACCACGGCGCGCTCGATGCCGGCGGCAACGGGATTGGCGGCTATGTCGCCATGCGGCTGGCCCTCGACCAGGTCGCGCCAATATTGCAGCCGCACCTCGCCGGGCAGCGGTTCCCGGATCAGGTCACGGATACGGGCAAGTTCGGCAGCGAAGGCATAAAGCGCCGCAAGCGGCCCGCGCCGCGCCGCGGGCGCCAGCAGGCAGGCGAGATAGCGGTCGAAATCCGTGTCGCGCAATGTGGCGAGGCAGGCGGAATAGGCATCGTCTCGGCCGGACGCCATGTCAGCCTTCCACGGCCACCAGCGCCGCCGCCACCGCCCGCTCCTCGGCGAGCAGGATGTTGAAGGTCCGGACCGCCGCCCCTGTCGACATCGGATCCGCCGATATGCCGGCGGCCCTGAGCCGCTCCCGCGTCTCCCGCGGCAGGGGGCGGAGCAGGCTTCCCGTCCCCACCAGCAGGACCTCGATATCCCCGGCTTCGGAAAGCACACGCTCGAAGGCATCGGGGCCGAGCGGATCGGCCTCCTGCTGCGCCCAGCCGTGAATGCCGGACGGCAGGCAGAGGATCGAGCCGCGATGGCTCATATCCGCGAAGCGGAAGCCGCCATTTCCATAGGCGTCGACCGGCGCCCGTCCCGGAAAATGCTGCTCGCGTATGACGATGCCCCGTGCCATCAGACTGCCGGCGTCGGCGCCTGCGCATCGCCCGGCTTGGCGCTGTCCTTATCCTTGTCGAACGCATCGGGCCGAAGCTTGAAGTAGATCAGCATCGGGCCGGCGACATAGATCGAGGAATAGGTGCCGACGAAGACGCCGAACAGCATGGATATGGTAAAGGACCGGATGACCTCGCCGCCGAACACCACGAGGCCGAGAATGGCGATGAAGGTCGTACCCGCTGTCAGGATGGTGCGCGACAGCGTCGAATTGAGCGAGAGATCGATCAGTTCCTCAAGCGGCATCTTCTTGAACCGCCGGAGATTTTCGCGCATCCGGTCATAGATGACGACCGTGTCGTTGAGCGAGAAGCCGATGATCGTCAGGAGCGCCGCGATCGCGGTGATGTCGAACTCCATGCGCGTATAGACATAGAGGCCGAGCGTCATGATCGCGTCATGCAGCGTGGCCGTGAGGGCGCCGATCGCGAACTGCCATTCGAAGCGGATCCAGATATAGGCCATGATCGCGATCAGCGACAGGCCGATACCGATCAGGCCGGTCATCGCCAGTTCGCCGGAAACCGACGGCCCCACCACCTCGACGCGTCGGAAATCGTAGTCCTTTTCGAGAACGCCCCGCACCTTGCTGATGACGCCCTGCTCCGCCGTCTCGTCCTTCTGGCTCTGCACCCGGACCATGACGTTGGTCGGATCGCCGAAGCCCTGTACCTGTGTGCTGCCGAGATCGAGGCCGGACAGTTTGGACCGAATGTCGGCGAGATCCGCATCCCCCTGACGAGCCTTGAGTTCGATGAGCGAGCCGCCGGTGAAGTCGATGCCTAGATTGAGGCCCAGCGTGGCGAAGCCGACCACCGATGCGACGGTGAGGGCCGCTGTGATCGCGAAGCTCCAGTTCCTGATCCGCATGAAGTTGATCCGCGCGAAATCGAAGAAATGCGTGCGGATGCCCTTCGGCATACCTTTCGAACGGTTGCGGCGCAGCCAGTAGGAGATCATCAGGCGGGAAATCGTATAGGCCGTGAAGACCGTGGTCAGGATACCGATCGACAGCGTCACGGCAAAGCCGCGCACCGGTCCGGACCCCATGTAGAACAGGATGACAGCGGCGATGAGCGTCGTGAGGTTGGCGTCGACAATGGTGCCGAACGCCTTCTGGAAGCCCGATTCCATCGCATTGACGATCGACCGTCCCTGCTTCATCTCCTCCCGGAATCGTTCGTAGAACAGCACGTTGGAATCCACCGCCTGGCCGATGGTCAGCACGATGCCGGCGATGCCGGGCAAGGTCAGCGTCGCGCCCAGCGCCGAAAGGACGGCGACGATCATCACGATATTCACCATCATGGCGAAATTCGCGATCAGGCCGAGCGTGCCGTAGAAATAGACCATGAAGGAGACGACGGCGATGAAGGAGATGATCGCCGCGGTCACGCCCGCCCGGATCGAGTCGGCGCCGAGGCCCGGACCGACCGTGCGCTCCTCGACCACGGTCAGCGTGGCCGGCAGGGCGCCGGCGCGCAGCAGAACGGCGAGATCATTGGCCGACTGGACGTTGAAATTGCCGGAAATCTGCCCCGATCCGCCGAGGATCGGTTCGTTGATGTTCGGCGCCGTGATGATCTTGTTGTCGAGCACCACGGCGAAGGGCCGGCCGACATTTTCCTGCGTCACACGCCCGAAAATCTGCGCGCCCTGGGAATCGAAGCGGAAACTGACGATCGGCTGGTTGCCGCGCTGCTGGTCGAAGCCGGGCTGGGCATCCACCAGGTTCTCGCCGGTCAGGAGCGCCCGCTTCTGGATCAGCATCGGCACCGGCGGATTGTCGTTGGTGTAGAGCACTTCCGAATTGGCCGGCGGCCGCGTGGCGAGCGCCTCCTGGGCCGACATGGTCTGGTCCACGAGATGGAAGGTCAGCTTCGCGGTCTTGTTGAGAATCGCCTTGAGGCGCTGCGGGTCCTGGAGGCCCGGCACCTGCACGATGATGCGGTCGGTGCCCTGCCCCTGGATCAGGGGTTCGGTCGTGCCGAGCTCGTCGACGCGGCGGCGGACGACCTCGATCGACTGCGCGACGGCGGAGCGCACGCGGTAATCGATGCCGGCATCCGTCAGATCGTACTGGAACGAGCCGTCCGGCCGGGACGTCTCCGACAGTTCGGTGACGCTCGTCCCCGTCAGGCCGGTGCTGACCGGCTCCCGGAGATCCTTGAGCGCCGTCCGGGCCGCCTCGATCTGATTGGGATCGCGCAGCTTGAAAGTGATCTTCTGGCCGGTGCCGGCAAGACCCGTATAACCGATCCCCGCCTTGCGCAGATTGGCCCGGATCTCGTCGAGAATGGTTTCGCGCCGTTCCTGGATGATGTCGTTCCGCTCGAGCTTGAGCATGATATGCGAGCCGCCCTGCAAGTCGAGGCCGAGCGTCATCGAATTCTTCGGTATCCAGGACGGCAAGGAATCGAGCGCCGTCTGCGGCAGGAAGTTCGGCGCCGCGAGCCAGACGCTCAACACCACGGAGAGCCAGATCAGGGCGGACTTCCAGCGCGAAAAATAGAACATGCCGTTTCTCGATTCGATTCCAGATCAAAAACCGGCGGGCTCTTGCCCGCCGCGATCATGCGTCAGGGCTTGTTGGCGGCCTGCGGCTCCTTGACCGGCTCGCTCTTCACGCGAACCTCGGAGATATTGGCGCGCACGACGCGTACGCGGATGCCGTCGGCGATCTCGGCCTCGAGCTCGGCGTCGTCGATGACCTTGGTGACCTTGCCGACAATGCCGCCGCCCAGCACGATCTGGTCGCCGCGGCGGATATTCTTGAGGATCTCCTCGCGCTTCTTCATCTGCTGGCGCTGCGGCCGGAAGATGAGGAAATAGAAGACCACCAGCATCGGCACGAAGAGGAGGACGATATCCAGACCTCCCCCCATCGGCGACTGCGTGGCTGGGGCCGTCTGGGCGAAGGCTTCGGTGAAGATCATCAATTTGCTCCCGGGCATGACAAAGGCGCGGCGCCGTCAGGCCCGCAGGGTGGTGGCGGGAATATAGGAAGAACACTCCCCAATGCAACACCGCTCGCCAACTTTAGGCGGCAAAACCGCCGCTTCCGCCCTGAACCGGCCTTTCCGGCCGGCGCCCGCGCATGGTAGCGCGGGACGACTTGAAGGCATGAAAGGAGCAAACGCCATGAGCGAGGACGGCACGATGGCGATCTTGACGGAACTCCGGCGCATCGCCGACGCGCTCGAAAGGCGGGCGGGACCGGTCGCCGCCCCGCCGGACTGGACGATCGCCGACTGTTTCGTCTGGAATCCGGCGCGGGTCGCCCTGATGCCGGTGGCAAAGGTCAACCGCATCGATCTGTCGCTCATTCGCGGCGTGGATCACGTCAAGGGCATCCTGATCGAGAACAGCCGGCGCTTCGCCGAGGGCCTGCCGGCCAACAACGTCCTGCTCTGGGGCGCGCGGGGCATGGGCAAGTCCTCGCTTGTCAAGGCGATCCATGCCGCCATCAACCGGGACCGGGATGCGCCGCTCAAACTGGTCGAGGTCCACCGCGAGGATATTTCCACCCTTCCGGACCTCATGGAGATCCTCAAGCAGGCGCCCTTCCAGATCATCCTGTTCTGCGACGATCTGTCCTTCGACAATGACGACACGTCCTACAAGTCGCTCAAGGCAGCCCTCGATGGCGGCGTCGAGGGCCGGCCCGGCAATGTCGTGTTCTACGCCACCTCGAACCGGCGCCATCTCCTGCCGCGTAACATGATCGAGAACGAGCAATCGACGGCGATCAACCCGTCGGAGGCAGTGGAGGAGAAGGTCTCCCTCTCGGATCGCTTCGGCCTCTGGCTCGGCTTCCACAAATGCTCGCAAGAGGACTATCTGGCGATGATCGACGGCTATGCCGACTATTTCGGCCTGGAAATGCCGCGCGAGGACATGCATCGCGCCGCGCTCGAATGGGCGACGACCCGCGGCTCACGCTCCGGCCGCGTCGCCTGGCAATTCGTGCAGGACGTGGCGGGACGGCTTGGGAAACGCCTGGGGGCATAAGAACTCGTCTCCAAACCCATCCCCGACGACTGACGACCGTCCGCCGGCCAGACAGCCGACGCAGAAAGGCCCGGGGTTCCGCCCGGGCCTTTCCACGTCTTTCCCTACGCAATACTACTGGAGGAAAGTCATCGGGTTGACGGCCGCCGAATTCTGGCGGACCTCGAAATGGAGCTTGGGCCGCTTGGCGCCGCCGGTCATGCCGGAAAGCGCGATCACCTGGCCGCGGGTCACCTTGTCGCCGCGCTTCACCTTGAGCGCGGAGGCATTGCCGTAGACCGTGACCGCGCCGTTGTCGTGGCGGACGAGAACCGTGTTGCCGAGATCCTTGAGGCCGGCGCCGGAATAGATGACCACCCCGTTCTCGGCCGCCTTGATCGGCGTGCCTTCCGGCACGGAAATGTCGATGCCCGGATTGCGCACGCCGTCGACATTCTGGCCATAGCCGGCGATCACCGCGCCGCGCACCGGCCAGCGGAACTTGCCGATGCCCGTTTCGTCGGGCGCGTCCTCGCCGGTATCGGCCTTCTGGACGTCCTCGACGCTCTTGGTGGCGACCGGCGGCGTATAGGTCTTCGGCTTGGCGTCGGCCGCCTCCTTGACCTTGCTTTGCGTCGGAATGGACGCGGTCTTGACCGGATCGGCGCCCGGCGCCGGGATCACCAGCTTCTGGCCGATCTTGAGCGAGACCGTGGTCATGCCGTTGGCGGCCTTGAGCGCGTCGATCGAAACCTTGTGCTTCCTGGCGATCCTGGCGAGCGAGTCGCCCTGCGCCACCTCGTAGCTGCCGACCTGCGCATCGGCGGGCTGATCCTTGCCGGCCTTGTTCTTGTCGCGGCTTGCGACATTCGGCAGGATCGCCTTTTCCTCCGGCGTCTTGACCGGAACGGGAACCTTCTTCCGGCTGTTGACGGCGAGTTCGGCCGGAACCTGCTTTTCCTTGATCCCCACCTTGACCGGAATGATGATCGACTTGCCGTATTTGAGATCGGCCGCCGAGCTCATCTTGTTGGCCTTGAGAATCTCGGCCTGCGGAACCTTGTACCTCGCCGCGATGCCGGACAGCGTGTCGCCGCTGTTGACCAGGATGCGCGGCGAATTGTCCGCCACGGTCCACGCCCCCCTGACGGTGCCCGTCACGACATTGTCGGCCTCGATATTCGCCTTCACCCTGGCGGGCATCGGCTGGCTGAGCGCCACCTTCGCCTCGACCTTGGCGCCCGGCGCCTTGAGCTCGCTACGCTCGACCCGCATCGGCGTCACCGCCGACTTGGCGTCGATCGTCGATGTGCTGATCGGATCGTAGGAGACGTTCTGGTTGCCCGGATAGGGCTGGTTGAGCGCCTGGTCGCCGCTGACATCGGCATCGCTCGCCCGGACGGACCGCACGTCGGCCCTCGGCGTCGGCAGCTTGCCGTTGACGGCATTGACCTTATGCGGGACCGAATTGGTCGTCAGCGTATCGGGTTTCGACGAGAATATCCCGTCGAACCGCGTCACATCGGAGGAGCAACCCGATGCGACACCCGCCAGGAGAACGGCGGCGGCGAGACGGAGAGGAGAAGATTTGGCAGTCCGAACTACAAAGGCACGCATGACTTGAACCCACGCTACGCATTTACTTGGATTCATTAAAACCTGTTAGAGTTACCCATGGGTTAACATGCCGCCGGGCGGTCGAGAAAAATTCTGAAATCTGATAACCTTAACGAAGATTTACCAAACCCGGCCCGGTTCACAGGAACTGGGCGACCAGCGGCACGACCGGCTGATAGGGCGTCTCGAAGAGTTCCGTGCGCTCGAAGCGGCTGCCGGTCTTCATCAGCCGGACCATCCGCGCCACACCGTTTTCCTGCAACACCGGCGCGATCATCATACCGCCGGAGACGAGCTGCTCGGCATAGATCTTCGGCAGGGTCGTGAAGGCGGCCGTGATCACGATCCGGTCGAACGTCCCCTCGCCCTGGAGTCCCGGCGCGCCGTCCGCCTGCCGGATCACGACATTGCGCAGCGAAAGCCGGTCCATGCGCTCCTGGGCGAGCGTCACCAGCGTCTTGTACCGGTCGACCGTCAGCACGCGCTCGGCGAGCCGCGCCATCACGGCCGCGGTGAAGCCGCTGCCGGTGCCGATCTCCAGCACGCGATGGCTGGGCTTCAGCTTGAGCGCATCCACCAGTTCCACAGCGAGGTCCACGCCTTCCATGAAGACGCCGCATTCGATCGGAATGGTGCGCGAGGACCAGGCGCTGCCCGCATGCTCCAGGGGCGTGAAGATGGAGCGCGGCGTCTGCTCGATGGCGTTGAGCAGGTCGGTCGCGGCGATGCCCCTGCCCCGGAGCCGGAGGCAGAGTGCCGCGAAGCCTTCCTTGCCGTTCACCGATTGCGGCATCTACACCTCTTGGTCGATCACCGCGCGCTGGATACGGTCGAGAAGATCGTAATCCGTGAGGTCGAGCTTGAGCGGCGTCACGGATATCTTGTTGCCGCGCAGGGCGTGGATATCGGTGCCCTCGCGGAAATCGCCCTTCCGCGCGTCGAATTTCAGCCAGTAATAGGGATAGCCGCGGCCATCCGAACGCTTGTCGATATTGATGCCGAAATCGAGCTTGCCCTGGGCGGTGACCGCGATGCCCTGCAATTCCCCCGGACGGCAGTTCGGGAAATTGAGATTCATGAAAGTCCAGTCCGGCATCTCGACCTTGATGAGCTTCTTCAGCAGGTCCGGCGCGAAAGTCTCGGCGATCTCCCACGGGATGCGCCTCTCGCCGTCGAGATAGCTCGCCGCCTGCGACACGGCAAAGGACCTGATGCCCTGGAGCGTGCCCTCGATGGCGCCGGCGATCGTGCCGGAATAGGTCACGTCGTCGGCCATATTGGCGCCGTTGTTGACGCCGGACAGGACGAGGTCCGGCTTCTTGCCGCCGAGCACTTCCTTGACGCCCATGATCACGCAGTCCGTCGGCGTTCCGCGCAGGGCGAAATGCGTCTCGGAGACCTGGCGCAGCCGGAGCGGCTCGGACAGCGTCAGCGAGTGGGCAAGGCCGCTCTGGTCGGTCTCGGGCGCGACGACCCAGACGTCGTCGGACAGTTTGCGGGCGATCCGCTCGAGAACCGCCAGGCCCTCGGCGTGGATGCCATCGTCGTTGGTCAGCAGGATTCGCACGGGTCAGCCCGCCTTCTCGATCTTCTTGAGCCCGCCCATATAAGGCAAAAGCACATCCGGAATCGTGACCGAGCCATCGGCCTCGAGGTAGTTTTCCACAACGGCGATCAGCGCGCGGCCCACCGCGACGCCCGATCCGTTGAGCGTATGGGCGAACCTGATCGCGCGCGTGTCGCGCTCGCGATAGCGCGCGTTCATGCGGCGCGCCTGGAAATCGCCGCAGACCGAACAGGACGAAATCTCGCGATAGGTATCCTGCCCGGGCAGCCAGACCTCGATATCGTAGGTCTTCTGCGAGCCGAAGCCCATGTCTCCGGTGCAAAGGGTCATGGTGCGGAAATGCAGGCCGAGCTTCTTGAGGACGGCTTCGGCACATTCCGTCATGCGCTCATGCTCGGCCTTGGAACTCGCCGCGTCGGTGATCGACACCAGCTCGACCTTGTCGAACTGGTGCTGGCGCAGCATGCCGCGCGTGTCGCGGCCGGCCGATCCGGCCTCGGAGCGGAAACAGGGCGTGAGCGCCGTGAAGCGCAGCGGCAGCTGGTCGTGCTCCAGGATCTCCTCGCGCACGAGATTGGTGAGTGGCACTTCCGCCGTCGGGATCAGCCAGCGGTCATCGGTGGTCCGGAACAGGTCCTCGGCGAATTTCGGAAGCTGCGCGGTCCCGTAGACGGCCTCGTCGCGCACCATCAGCGGCGGCTGGACCTCCAGATAGCCATGCTCCTGGCTATGCGTGTCGAGCATGAACTGGCCGAGCGCGCGTTCGAGCCGCGCAAGCTGGCCCTTGAGGATGGTGAAGCGCGATCCGGCGATCTTGGCCGCACCCTCGAAATCCATCCATCCGAGCGCCTCGCCGATCTCGAAATGTTCGAGCGGCTTGTGGCTCCAGTCCGGTTTCCGGCCCGCGCGGCGGACCTCGATATTATCGTGCTCGTCCTTGCCGTCCGGAACGTCGTCGGCCGGGATGTTGGGAATGCGCGACAGCGCGTCGGCCAGTTCCGCGCTCAGGCGGCGCTCCTCCTCCTCGGCGGCGGGCAGCGAAGTCTTGATTTCGGCGACTTCGGCCTTCAGCCTCTCGGCGAGTTCGGTGTTCTTCTGGCCCATCGCGACGCCGATCTCCTTGGAGGCGGCATTGCGGCGCGACTGCATGTCCTGCGCTTTCTGTATGACGGCCCGCCGCCGCTCGTCGAGCGCGACCAGCGCACCGGCCTGCGGCTCCGCGCCGCGGCGCATGAGTGCGGCATCGAGTGCCGCCGGGTTTTCACGAATCCATTTGATATCGAGCATGGATGCACCATGTGTTGAACGCCGAGCGCGGGAATATTCGATTCCCGGCATGCGGAGGGTTTTGGCCCGCCAAGCCGGGAATTACAAGGAGACGCCGCCTCAGGAGGCGGCTTTTTCTTCCATCTCGGAGCGGGATCGGCTTTTTTCGATCATCCGCGCGGTGATGATGGAGATTTCGTAGAGCAGGATGGTGGGCAGCGCCAGCCCGATCTGGGAAATCGGATCCGGCGGCGTCAGCACGGCGGCGACGATGAAGGCGACGACCCAGGCATATTTGCGCTTTTCCGCCAGCGTGGCGGCGCGGAGAATATCGACCCTGACCAGCAGCGAGGTGACGACGGGCAGCTGGAAGACAAGGCCGAAGGACAGGATCAGCATCATGATCAGGCCGAGATATTCCGACACTTTCGGCAGGAGCTGGATCGATACCTGCCCGTCCGCCGGAAGCTGCTGCATGCTCAGGAAGAACCACATCACCATGGGTGTGAAGAAGAAGTAGACCATGGCCGCGCCGAGAAGGAACAGCAGCGGCGAGGCGACGAGGAACGGCAGGAACGCCGCGCGCTCGTTCTTGTAGAGGCCGGGGGCGACGAATTTGTAGATCTGCGTGGCGATCACCGGAAAGGCGATCACCATGGCGCCGAACATCGCGACCTTGATCTGGGTGAAGAAGAATTCCTGCGGCGCCGTATAGATCAATTCCGTGCTCTTGGGGTCGAGCCCGGCCCAGATCACCGCGGTCCTGTAGGGAACGACCAGCAGGTTGAACAATTGCTTGGCGAAATAGAAACAGACGAGAAACGCCGTGAAAAAGGCGACAATCGCCCAGATGAGCCGGCGGCGCAGCTCGATCAGATGCTCGATGAGCGGCTGCGGCTTGTCCTCGATCTCGCTCATGCGTCACCCGTCTTGGCGGTCGTCTTCTTCGTGGCCGGCTTCGCCCGGGTCGCGGCGGCGGTTTTCGCGGCCGTCTTCCGCGAGGTCTTCGCCGCCGGTGGCGCATCGTCCGTCACGACATGGAGATCATGCTCGGCATGCGGCTCCGGCGCCTTGCGTTTCACGGTTTTCTTCGCCGGCGGCGGATAGTCGTCGCCGGTTGCGGCCGGCTTCCTGCGGGCTCTCGCCGGCTTGGCGGCGGGCACCGCGACGGCCGGCGCGGGCTCGGACGCCGAAGCCTCCGCGACAGGTTCGGTCGTCGCGACGGGCTCGGACTTCGCCGGCTCGGGATCGATCGCCGGATCCGACGACAGGCTCGAAACGGGCGCGCCCTGATCCGCCGCCGTGGCGGCGATATTGCTCGCTTTCTGGAGGTCCGACTTGATGTCCTGGCCGAGCTGCCGGATCGGATTCATCGCATCGCGGATCGTGCTGGCCGGATTGTATTTGTTGATCTCGCCGAGATCCTTGCGGACATCGTCGAGCTCGGCCTCGCGCATGGCCTCGTCGAACTGGCCGCGGAATTCGTTGGCCATGGTGCGCACGCGGCCCATCATGCGGCCGAATGTCCGCATCATCGGCGGCAAGTCCTTTGGCCCCACCACGACAATCAGGATGATCGCGATGACAAGGAGCTCGCTCCAGCCGACTTCAAGCATGTCGTATTTCCCGGGAACGACGGCGCGGCCTGTCCCGCCCCGTCCGGTTCCTCATCCTGGGTTGGATCACTTGGTGACTTCGTCAGCCTTGTGATCGACGGACTTGGCGGCATCTGCCGTCTCGTCTTCGGCCATGCCCTTCTTGAAGCTCTTGATGCCCTTGGCGAAATCGCCCATCAACTCCGGAATCTTGCCGCGTCCGAAGAAAAGAAGCACCACCACCAGGACAATGAGCCAGTGCCAGACGCTGAAGGTACCCATATTCGTTACTCCCAGTAAAACGGTGTTCGACCTGATTTAGTCACTCGATACGTTTTTTTCAAACACCAATGTGTCGCGTTCGTTAACCGACAAAGTGACGTCGCGCAACCCTTGGGGAACGCCATCGGCGCGGATGCGGGCCCGCACGGGCTCCTCGGAGCCGGCGACGGCGAAGGTGAAGAAATCCACGACGCCGAGAAAACGGCGGGAGAGCACGCGGGCGGGAACGCCCGTTCCGTCGCTCTCGATCCGCACTCCCTGGAGCCTGACCGCGACATCGACAGGCCTGCCCTCGGCGATCGGGCCGGCGGAAAACCGGCCAAGCGGCGTTTCCACCATGCCTCCGGTCACCGTGCCCGCGAAAAGATTGATCTCGGAAAAGAACGAGGTGACGAAAATGTCCACGGGACGCCGGTAGAGATCGTCGGAGGAGCCGAGCTGCACGAGCCTGCCGCCGCGCAGGAGCGCGATCCTGTCGGCCATCCGCATCGCTTCCTCCGCGTCATGCGTGACGACGATGGCCGTGGCGCGCGCCTCGCGCAGGATGGCGAGCGTATCGGCGCGCACGGAATCCTTGAGCCGGGAATCGAGCCCGGAAAAGGGCTCGTCCATCAGGATCACCGCCGGACGCGGCGCGAGCGCCCGGGCAAGCGCGACGCGCTGCTGCTCACCTCCCGACAGGACATGCGGATATTTATCCGCGTAATGCGTCAGCCCGACGCGTCCGAGCGCCTGCATCGCCTGGGCGCGGGCGACATCGCCCTGAAGCGCGGTGAGCCCGAATCGCACATTGTCGAGGATGGTCATATGCGGAAAGAGCGCGAAATCCTGAAACATCAGGCCGATCCCGCGCTTTTCCGGCGGCAGGAAGACGTCCGGCCCGGCGATTTCCTGATCGTTCAGCAGCACGCGGCCCGATGTCTGCGCCTCGATCCCGGCCGCGATGCGCAGCAGCGTCGTCTTGCCCGAGCCCGAGGGACCGAGCAGGCACAGCACCTCGCCCGGCTCCACCGTGAGCGACAGGCCGGCAATCGTCGGCTTGCCGTGATAGCTATGGGCGATGGCCTCGAAACTCAGCCGGGCGGCGAAGGTCACGCCCGCCGTCGTGCGGATATGTGTGGAGGCGGAAATAACGAAGTCCTTCGCGAATGGTTCGACCATGCGGGCAAGCGCCGCGTCAAAGTCGAGTTTATTCCTCCGCTTCCCCGCCCGGTGTCAAGAGGCCAAGTTCCTCCAGGTCGAGCTGGGTGATCGGGTCCTCGTCGCCGTCGAACATGTCGTCGCGCGGCACCGGAACGGAGAGATTGGCCGGGATGCGGCCGGACAGCATGCCCGCCGCCTTGAGCTCGTCGAGGCCGGGGAGGTCCCGGATCTCCTCAAGGCCGAAATGGTCGAGGAAGTCGCGCGTCGTGCCAAAGGTGACGGGCCGGCCCGGCGTGCGGCGGCGACCGCGAAAACGCACCCATCCGGCCTCGAGCAACACGTCGAGCGTGCCCTTCGAGGTCTGAACGCCGCGGATATCCTCGATCTCCGCCCGCGTCACCGGCTGATGATAGGC
>JAGRLJ010000198.1:3572-3742 GCA_020441805.1 Rhizobiaceae bacterium | reverse complement strand
CGCTACAATCGCGAGACGCTCGACGTGCATTTCAAGGGCAAATCGATTTCCGATGTGCTCGACATGACCGTCGAGGAAGGCTGCGATTTCTTCGCCGCCGTGCCGGCGGTGCGCGACAAGCTGACCGCGCTTCGCGACGTCGGCCTCGGCTATATCAAGGTCGGCCAGCA
>JAGRLJ010000198.1:791-3553 GCA_020441805.1 Rhizobiaceae bacterium | reverse complement strand
CGAGGCGCAGCGCGTCAAGCTGGCCAAGGAGCTCTCCAAGCGCTCGACCGGGCGCACACTCTATATCCTCGACGAGCCGACCACGGGCCTGCATTTCCACGATGTCGTCAAGCTCCTGGAAATGCTGCACGAACTGGTCAACCAGGGCAATTCGGTCGTGGTCATCGAGCACAATCTCGAAGTCATCAAGACGGCCGACTGGATCATCGATTTCGGCCCCGAGGGCGGCGATGGCGGCGGCGAGATCATTGCCGAGGGCACGCCGGAGCAGGTGGTGAGGGAAAAGCGCTCCTATACCGGACAGTTCCTCAAGGAGCTTCTGGAGCGGCGGCCGGTCCGGAAGGATGCGGCGGAATAGTATTCCTCGGGATCAGACGATCCGCGGGGTGCGAAACGATCTCAGGTCCGGATCTCATTTGCGAGGATTTCCGCCGTCAGCCCCGGTCCTGCCCGTTTCGCCGCCTCACCATGGTGCCAGACCGCGGCGCAGGCGGCTTCGTAAGCCGGATACCCCTGCGCCAGCAGCGCACCGCAGACGCCGGCAAGTACATCGCCTGAGCCTGCCGTGGCGAGCGTCGGCGGCGCGCCGGTATTGATCGCGGCTCGGCCGTCGGGGCTGGCGATAACGGTATCGGACCCTTTGTAGATCACCGCCGCATTGGCTCGCTGGGCGGCAGCCTGCGCCTTGTCGACCTTCGACAGGGTCCCGTCGGACGCAAGGTCTGGAAACAGCCGTGAAAACTCGCCTTCATGCGGTGTCAGCACGAGACGCGGCGGCCCGCCCGAAAAGGCGTCGAAAAGAATATGCGGATCGTCCTTGAAGCTGGTGATGCCATCGGCATCCAGCACCAGCTTGCGCGCCCTCAGCGCCAGCGCGAAATCGCGCGCTGTCCCGCCGATGCCGAAGCCGGGTCCAATTACGAAGCTGTCGAGGCGCCTGTCCTCGATCCAGGCCCGGAGATCGGAAACACCGTCTATCGGCCGCAACATCACGGCCGTCAGATGAGCGGCGTTTTCGGACAGGGCGTCCAATGGACTGGCGATCGTCACCAGGCCGGCGCCGGCGCGAAGACCCGCTTCGGCGGAAAGCCGCGCCGCGCCGGTATGCGCGGCACCGCCCGAAAAGACCACCAGCGCGCCCCGCGAATATTTATGCGTGTCCGAGGTCTTTCCGATACCGTACGATTCCCAGATCGCCGGATCGTTGACGGTGATCATGGACCGGCAAGCGTCGACGAACCGGTGCGGCACGCCGATTTCCGCGATTTCCACCGCGCCGCAGTAGTCCCGGCCGGGAAGAAGCAGCATGCCGGGCTTGAGGGCCATGAAGGTGACGGTGACGTCCGCCCGGAACGCGGCGCCAAGCACTCGTCCCGTTCGGCCGTCGATGCCGCTCGGCAGGTCTATGGCGACGACGGGCAACCGCGCCGCATCGATCCTTTCGATGCAGGACACGATCGCGCCGGGCACCTCACGCGCGAGGCCCGCGCCGAAAACACCGTCGATCACCACATCTCCGGCGCGAGGCTCATAGACTTCTATCGGCAGGGGCTCGAGGCCGCATTCGGAAAAGGCGCGCGCCGCGTCGTCGCCCGGCGGAGCGCCCGGTTTCAGCGGATGGAGCGCGACCGGTGCCCCGGCCTCCCTGAGGGCGCGTGCAGCGATATAGGCGTCCCCGCCGTTGTTTCCCGGACCGGCGAGCACCACGAAGCGGCCGGCTCCGGGATAGCGCCGGAGCGCCGCGGCCGCGACCGCCCGACCGGCCGCGGTCATCAGGCCGAAGGACGAGATTCCGGATTCGATGGCGGCCGCGTCGATCCTGGCGACGGAAGCGGGAAGGATCAGCATGACGCGATTCACCTGCATTTTTTTTGAGCAAGATCCGCCGCTGCAAGACCGGCGGGTAGCGGCCGGCGAAGTCTGCCCCGGTCGAGGCGAAAATGCAAATGGCTGAAAAATATGCAACTGCACAACATTTGCGCCCTCCAGGGAACTCACGGCCGGCATATGCTTCCCCACCAACGGGAAAATCGCCGGCCGTGGCAAAAAAACTCGGCCGCAGTGCCATTTTCGTCTGGTTTTTTGCCCGGAAACAAGCAACATCACCCTTGTTCGGCGGAATTCCAGCCAGCGAACGTGAAGTCTGCCGCCGATTGGCATGCAATATGCATTGCAGGGTCGGCGGGACGCCAGACCTGCCGAAACGGGAGAAGCGGAGACAAATTTCCTCATGAAGAAGATCGAAGCGATCATCAAGCCCTTCAAGCTCGACGAAGTGAAGGAAGCCCTTCAGGAAGTCGGCCTCCAGGGCATAACCGTCACCGAGGCGAAGGGATTCGGCCGGCAGAAAGGGCATACCGAGCTCTATCGCGGCGCCGAATATGTCGTCGATTTCCTGCCGAAAGTGAAGGTCGAGGTCGTGCTCGCGGACGAGAATGTGGAACGTGTCATCGATGCGATCCGCAATGCCGCGCAGACCGGACGCATCGGAGACGGCAAGATCTTCGTCTCCAATGTCGAGGAAGTCGTCCGCATCCGTACCGGCGAGACCGGTGTCGACGCCATTTGATCGCCCCGCCGAGCGGCGGACGGGCGAACCATCGTCATAACCATAGGAAAGAGCTAAATGACGACCGCAAAAGACATCATGAAGCAGATCAAGGACTACGACGTGAAGTTCGTCGATCTCCGCTTCACCGACCCCAGGGGCAAGCTGCACCATGTCACCATGGATGTGGGCGTCGTCGACGAGGACATGTTCG
>JAGRLJ010000198.1:0-744 GCA_020441805.1 Rhizobiaceae bacterium | reverse complement strand
ACGAGTCCGACATGGTGCTGATGCCGGACGCCGCCTCCGCTCATATGGACCCGTTCTTCGCCCAGTCGACCATGGTCGTGCTCTGCGACATCCTCGACCCCGTGTCCGGCGAGGCCTATAATCGCGATCCGCGCGGCACCGCCAAGAAGGCCGAAGCCTATCTCAAGGCCTCGGGCCTCGGCGATACCGTCTTCGTCGGCCCCGAGCCGGAATTCTTCGTCTTCGACGATGTCAAGTACAAGGCCACGCCCTACAATACCGGCTTCAAGCTCGACTCGTCCGAACTGCCCGAGAACGACGACACCGATTACGATTCCGGCAATCTCGGCCACCGTCCGCGCGTCAAGGGCGGCTATTTCCCGGTTCCGCCGATCGACAGCCTCCAGGACATGCGCTCCGAAATGCTGACCGTGCTGACCGAAATGGGCGTCACGGTCGAAAAGCAGCATCACGAAGTGGCGGCCGCCCAGCATGAGCTCGGCGTGAAGTTCGCCACGCTGGTCAGCAGCGCCGACCAGATGCAGATCTACAAATATGTCGTGCATCAGGTCGCCAATGCCTATGGCAAGACGGCGACCTTCATGCCCAAGCCGGTGTTCGGCGACAACGGTTCGGGCATGCATGTGCATCAATCGATCTGGAAGGACGGCAAGCCGACCTTCGCCGGTGACGAATATGCCGGCCTTTCCGAGGCCTGCCTCTATTATATCGGCGGCATCATCAAGCATGCCAAGGCGATCAACG
>JAGRLJ010000197.1 GCA_020441805.1 Rhizobiaceae bacterium | reverse complement strand
TACGAATGGACGTCGATTACCGGACACCAGTGGCGCGCGAGCCGGCTTGTCGCCTTCGGCTGGGCGAGCGTGGTGGTCGTCGCGCTGGAGACCATCTTCCGGGGCGCGGGCAGCGGCTATGTCAGCAGTCTCGTCATCCTGGTCGGCTTCACCGTCGTGGCGATTGTCATCGGCGCGATCAAGGGCCGGGGTCACTGGCTCGCCGGCGGCATCTTCTATGCCGGGCTGTCGGGCATTTCGCTCACCGCGTTGCGGGGCTCGGCCGATGCCGGGCTGATCAATATCCTCTTCATCTTCGCCATCGTCTGGGGCACCGACATCCTCGCCTATTTCGTCGGCCGGGCGATCGGCGGGCCCAAGCTGGCGCCCTCGATCTCGCCCGGAAAGACGTGGTCCGGCGCGGTCGGCGGCACTGTCGCCGGCATCGCTTTCGGCGGGCTGGTCGTGGCGCTGGCCGGCTTCGATCTCGGCCTGGGGCATCTGGCGATCGCCGGGGCGCTGTCCATCGTCTCGCAGATCGGCGATCTCTTCGAATCCTTCATCAAGCGGAAATTCGGCGTGAAGGATTCGAGCCAGCTGATTCCCGGCCATGGCGGGGTGATGGACCGGGTTGACGGACTGGTTTTCGCCTGTTTTCTCGCTTTTCTGGGAACGTTGGCCCTTTCTGCCGCCTCCGGTCGGTTGGAGTCAGCCCCGGGCGAGTTTATATCTGGCAAATAGCCGCGGAATCATCGGGAACGATCGGATATGAGCGCACTTCTGAGCAATCAATGGGTTTTGATGGCGCCTGCCTTCCTGCTGGTGATCTCGCTCATCGTCTTCATCCATGAGATGGGCCACTATCTCGTCGGCCGATGGAGCGGCATCGGAATCGTGGCGTTTTCCTTCGGCTTCGGGCCGGAAATATGGGGCTTCACCGACCGGCATGGAACCCGCTGGAAGATCTCCGCCATTCCGCTCGGCGGCTATGTGCGCTTCTATGGCGATGCCGATGCCGCGAGCACGCCGGATTTCGATGCACTGGAAGACCTGACGCCCGAGGAACGCGCCAGGACCTTCACCGGCGCGGCGCTCTGGAAGCGCGCGCTCACGGTCGCGGCGGGGCCGATCGCGAATTTTCTCCTCGCCATCGTCATCCTGGCCGGTATTTTCGGCGTCTACGGCAAATATATCGCCGACCCCGTCGTCGCGCAGGTCTCCGAGGGCAGCGCGGCCGAGGCCGCGGGAATCGTACCCGGCGACCTGCTGCTGCGCATCGACGGCAACCCGATCGCGACCTTCGACGACGTGCAGCGTTACGTCAGCATCCGGCCGGGCGTGCCGATGACGCTCACCGTCCGGCGCGGCGGCGAGGAGGTCAATATTCCGATGACCCCCAAGCTCACCGAGATCAAGGACCGGTTCGGCAACAAGATCGAGCTCGGCATCATCGGCATCATGACCGACAGGTCGTCGGGCAACCTGCGCGTGGTGCATTTCACGCCGGGCGAGGCGGTGGTCGAGGCTGTCCGGGAAACGGGACATATCGTGACGGGGACGTTCCGCTATATCGGCAATATCCTCGCCGGCCGCATGAAGGCGGACCAGCTCGGCGGCCCGATCGCCGTGGCGCAGGCGGCGGGTCAGGTGGCGACACTTGGAATCGTTGCGCTTTTGCATCTGGCGGCCGTGTTGTCGGTCTCGATCGGATTGCTCAACCTGATGCCGGTGCCGGTACTTGATGGCGGCCATCTAATGTTCTATGCGGTTGAGGCCCTCAGGGGAAAGCCGGTCGGCGAAACCGCGCAGGGGATCGCCTTTCGCGTGGGCATGTTTCTGGTGCTGTCGCTGATGGTCTTCGTTACCTGGAACGACATCACCCGCAACATATCCCACTGGGTCGGGTGATAACGGACTGTTACAAGGCAAGGAAATATTTACCTTAATTCGGTGTGAGCGTGGCGATTACGTCACGCTTCCGAACGAAGTAAATAGAATTTAACCAACTCCCTTGCTTGTAGGGGAAAAGCGGTTAAAACGGCGGAGTGGCCCGGACAAGGCGTGCGAACGGCTGCCGGGCGGCGGGAAAAGGGTGTGAAGTTTATGAATGGTTCGAGATTTCTGAACGCGGCGTCTGCCATAGCGATGACCGCCGGTGTTTTGACATCTGCCGGAACGATGGTGTTGGTTTCGCCCGTGGCGGCCCAGGCGGCCGTGATCCGCAACATTTCGGTGCGCGGCGCCGAACGCGCGGGGGCCGATACCGTCCGCGCGAGCCTGACGATCGTCCCGGGCAAGAATTTCTCGAATGCGGACATCGACCAGTCGATCAAGCGGCTTTATGCGACGGGCCTTTTCTCCGACGTGAGGATTACGGTTTCCGGTGGCACGCTCGTCGTCGTGGTCAACGAGAACCGTCTGCTGAACCAGGTCGTCTTCAACGGCAATCGCAAGATCAAGGACGACAAGCTCAAGATGCTCGTCCAGTCCCAGCCGCAGGGGCCCTATAGCGAATCGGCGGTGGAGGCCGACATTCAGGCGCTCCGCCGGGCCTATGCGGAAATCGGCCGCTCGGATGTGGAGATCACGACGCAGACGGTTGTCGTCGGCGACGGCCGCCTCAATCTCGCTTTCGTGATCAACGAGGGCGACCGCACCAAGATCGACCATATCAATTTCGAAGGCAACGATGCCTATAGCGATTTCCGCCTGCGTGCGGTGATCGCGACCAAGGAATCGGGCCTGTTTTCCTTCATCACCCGACGCGACATCTATTCGGCGGACAAGCTGCGCGCCGACGAGGAGGCGCTGCGCCAGTTCTATTACAATCACGGCTACGCGGATTTCCGCGTTCTGTCTTCGAACGCCGTGCTGGATCCGGCGACGAACACCTATGTCGTGACGTTCCAGGTGGATGAAGGCGAGCGCTACAAGTTCGGTCCGATCAGCGTCGAGACCTCGGTCGAGGGCCTTGACTCCGAAGAGCTTCGTTCCCTCACCGAATCGCGCGAGGGCAAGGTTTACCGCGCGCGTGACGTGCAGGATTCGATGACGGAGATCTCGAAGCGCGTCGCCGCCGCCGGCTACCCGTTCGCGCGGGTGACCCCGCGCGGCAATCGCGACATGGCCAGCAAGACCATTTCCGTCGATTACGTCGTGGACCAGGGCGAGCGCGCCTATGTCGAGCGGATCGAAATTCGCGGCAATACATCGACGCGCGACTATGTCATCCGTCGTGAGTTCGACATGGCTGAGGGCGATGCCTATAACCAGGAGCGGGTGGCGGAGGCCAAGCGCCGCCTCGAGCGTCTTGGCTATTTCTCGAAAGTCAATATTTCCACGCAGCCGGGAAGCACGGCCGACCGCGTCGTGGTGATCGTCGAGGTTGCCGACCAGTCGACGGGTTCGTTCGGCATCGGCGCCGGCTACGCGACGGGCGGTGAGGGCTTCATTCTCGAAGCGTCGATCGAGGAAAAGAATTTCCTTGGCCGCGGCCAGTATATCCGCGTTTCCGCAAGCGGCGGCGCCCTGACGCGCAACTACTCGATCTCGTTCACCGAGCCCTATTTTCTCGGCTATCGACTGGCGGCGGGCTTCGACCTGTTCAAGTCGTCAAGCTCGATCATGGAGAATTACTCCTATGCCGATCAGGGCTTCTCACTGCGTGTGACGGCCCCGATCACCAACGACATTTCGTCGACTTTCCGCTACAATTACAAGGAACTGAGATATACGACGGACACTTACCGCCGCCTGTCCCAGCCCTATCAGCGCGTCGTCGACGGTTCGCCCTGGGTGCAGTCGACCGTTTCCAACACGCTGACCTTCAACACGCTCGACTCGACGACCTTGCCGCATGAGGGCATTGTCGCGTCGCTGACGCAGGAAATTGCCGGCCTTGGCGGCGACTCCCGCTTCTACAAGGCCAGCGCCCGTGCGCGCGGCTATTATACGCTTTCCGACGACATGGATCTGATCGGTTCGCTGTCGGCCTCGGCCGGCCATGTCGTGTCACTCGACGGCAGCTCGCTCAAGGTGTTCGACCAGTTCGCGCTCGATTCGAACGATATTCGCGGTTTCGCCGATTCGGGCATCGGCCCGCGCATGCGCGGCGACGCGATCGGGGGCACGACCTATATCACGGCCTCCGCCGAAACGACCTTCCCGTTGCCGGGCGTGTCGCAGGATGCCGGTTTCCGTGGCGGCTTCTTCGTCGATGCCGGAACGCTGTTCGGCAACGATGTGAAGGTCAAGGAGCCGACCAAGGGCAAATTGAACGGCGTCGGCATGGATTGGCGCGTCTCCACGGGCGCGAGCTTGATCTGGGCGTCTCCGTTCGGCCCGCTCCGCGTCGATTACGCGATCCCGATCATGAAGCAGGATCATGACATCGTTCAGAACCTGAAGTTGGGTATCTCGACCGCGTTCTGATTTATCGGTCCGGCGCCGCGCTCGGTGGCGCCGGGATGGAGAAAGATGATTCCTTCGGAATTTTTTCCGCCCCACGAGGGCATGTGCCTGGCGGATTTCGCCGGGTCCCTGAATTTGCGCCTGGCGGATGTCGCGGCGGCCGACCGGATCGTTCGGGCCGTGGCGCCGATCTATCGCGGTGTCGAGGGGGATGTCTGTTACATCCTGAGCCGCAAAAGTCGCACCGAGCTCGAAACCTGCAAGGCCACCGCGATCATCTGCGGCGAGGAATTGGCGCCTCTGGTTCCCGGTCATATCGCCGTGCTGCTGTCCGCAAATCCGCATCTCGCCTTTGCGCGCGCGGGGGCGCTGCTGCATCCCGCGGCATTGAAGCCGGCGGCCAATGTGCCGGGTGACGGCGTCAGCCCGCTTGCCATCGTCCATCCCGAGGCGCGGCTCGAAGCCGGGGTTTCGGTCGAGTCCTATGCGGTGATCGGCGAGCATGCCGCGATCGGCGCCGGCACACGGATCGGCATGGGCGCGATCATCGGCGCCCATGTCAAGATCGGCCGCGATTGCGCTATCGGCGCCCAGGCAAGCGTTCTTTGCAGCTATCTCGGCAATGAGGTGATCATCCATAACGGTGCGCGCATCGGCCAGGATGGCTTCGGTTACGCGCCGGGACCGGCCGGGCTTGAGAAGATCGTGCAGATCGGCCGCGTGGTCATTCAGGACAAGGTCGAGATCGGAGCGAATACCACCATCGACCGCGGCACGATGGACGACACAGTCATCGGCGAGGGCACGAAGATCGACAATTCGGTGATGATCGGCCACAACGTCAGGATCGGCCGGCATTGCGGTATCGTGGCCGGTGTCGGGATCGCGGGCAGCACGCGGATCGGCAATGGCGTGATGATCGGCGGCAAGGTCGGGATCACCGGCCATGTCACGATCGGCGACGGCGCGCAGCTTGCCGGCATGACCGGCGTTGCGACCGACCTGCCGGCGGGCGGCAAATATGGCGGCATCCCGGCGCGGCCGATCAAGGATTTTCTGCGTGATTCGGTGGAGATGCTCGCGAAGTCGGAGCTCAATCGGAGGAAGGGGAAGAAGGCACATGAGTGAGGATACGAAAACCACGCTCGGCACGGCGGAAATTCTCGAGATCATGAAGCTGCTGCCGCATCGCTACCCCTTCCTTCTGGTCGACAGGATCATCGAGATCGACGGTGACGACAAGGCGATCGGCATCAAGAACGTCACGGCCAACGAGCCCCAGTTCATGGGCCATTTTCCCGGCAATCCGGTCATGCCCGGCGTGCTTCTCATCGAGGCCATGGCGCAGACCGCGGGCGCGATCTGCGCGCGCAAGATCAACAGCCACAACAGCGTCGTCTATTTCATGACGATCGACAATGCCCGCTTCCGCAAGCCGGTCGTGCCGGGTGACCGCGTCGAGTTTCATGTCGTCAAGCAGAAGCAGCGGGGCAATATCTGGAAGTTCCATTGTGACGCCATGGTCGACGGCCAGAAGGTGGCCGAGGCCGATGTCGGCGCAATGATGATTCCGCAAGGTCAGGCTGTATGACAATTTCCACAACCGCCCGCATCCATCCGCTCGCCTTCGTGGAGGACGGCGCGGTGATCGGCGAGAACGTCACCATCGGTCCGTTCTGCCATGTCGGACCGAAGGTTGTGCTCGGCGACGGCGGTGTGCTGATGAGCCATGTCGTCGTGACCGGGCGCACGACGGTCGGCCGGAATGTCCGCATTCATTCGATGGCCGTGGTCGGCGGCGATCCCCAGAGCGTGCATCACGGCGGCGAGGAGACGACGCTCGATATCGGCGACAATTGCGTCATCCGCGAAAGCGTGACCATCAATACCGGCACGGCGGGCGGCGGCGGACGGACGGTCATCGGCGACAACAACCTGTTTCTCGCCTGTTCACATGTCGCGCATGACTGTCATCTCGGTAGCCACATCATCCTGTCCAACGCGGCCCTGCTCGCCGGCCATGTGAAGGTCGAGGATCGCGTCATTATCGGCGGCGGCGCGGCGGTGCATCAATTCAGTCGAATCGGGCGGCAGGCTTTTATCGGCGGCATGACCGGCGTCGCCTATGACGTCATTCCCTATGGCATGCTGCATGGCAATCCCGGCGTGCTCGACGGGCTGAATGTGGTCGGAATGACGCGGGCCGGCATCGAACGCGCGACGATCCATCGCGTCCGCAAGGCCTATAAGGAAATCTTCGAGGGCGAAGGCTCGATCCGGGCCAATGCCGAGCGCATCCGGCCGGACTTCGCCGATTGCGGGGAAGCGCTCGAAATTCTCGACTTCATCGCCGCCGATGCGAACCGGGCCTTGTCATCTCCCAATCGCAACAAGGGCTGAGGCCGCCCATGGTCCGGCAGGCAGGGCAGGGCCGGCTGGCGATCGTCGCGGGAAGCGGCAAGCTCCCCGTCCATGTCGCGGAGGCTGCCCGCGGCAATGGCGAGGAGCCGCTCGTCATCGCGATCCGGGGCGAGGCAGACGGCGACTGGTCGGCCTTCGAAACGATCGATCTCGGCATCGGCGATATTGCCGGCTTCAAGAAGGCGGCCCGCGCGGCGGGCGTGGACCGTGTCGTGCTTTCGGGCGGCATCCGGTTGCGGCCCGCCTGGAACCGGATCCGGCTCAATCTTGCGACCGTGTGGAAGCTTCCCGGTCTCGTGCGAACGCTGATGCATGGCGGCGACAATCTCGTGCTGACGACCGCGATCGACCTTATCGAGGAGGAAGGGCTTCGCGTGATCGGGGCCCATGAGGTGGCGCCCGGCCTGGTGGCGACGATCGGCCCGATCGGCCGGCATCGGCCGGACCGGCAGTCCGAAGCGGATATCCGCGTCTCCATCCGCGCCGCTCGCCTGCTGGGCGAGCTCGATATCGGGCAGGGGGTCGTCGCCGTCGGCGGACGCGTTGTGGCGCTCGAGGGCCCCGAGGGAACCGATGCGATGATCGCCCGCATCAACATGCTGCGTGAGCGTGGCCGGATTTCGACGACACGGCGTGGCGTGCTGGTCAAGCTCTGCAAGCCGAGCCAGGACGTCCGGGTCGATCTGCCCTCCGCAGGCCTTTCGACGCTGACGCATGCGCTCGATGCCGGGCTGGCCGGCGTCGCGCTCGAAGCGGGCCGGGCATTGCTGCTCGACCGGACGGCCGCGGTCGAATTCGCCGATCGCAATGGCCTTTTCATCGTCGGAATCGATCCCGACGCATTGGAGGCCGGACGGTGACCCTCAAGGTTGCAATCATCGCCGGCGAAGTTTCGGGCGATCTTCTGGGTGCGGGAATCGCCTCCGAACTCCGCAGGCGGACCGGCGGAGACGTCGAATTCGTCGGGGTCGGCGGGCCGGCGCTCGCCGCCGAGGGGCTGAACTCGCTTTTCGATTTCAACGATATCGCGATCATGGGGATCAGCGCCGTGATCGCCCACCTGCCGCGCCTCCTGCGCCGCATCGGCCAAACGGTCGATGCCTTGATCGCCGCCCGGCCGGATGTGCTCGTCATCGTCGACAGTCCGGGTTTCACCCATCGCGTGGCGCGTCGCGTGCGCGCGGCCCTGCCGGATCTGCCGGTGGTGCAATATGTATGCCCCACCGTCTGGGCGTGGAAGGAATATCGAGCCGCCCGGATGACGGCCTTCGTCGATCATGTCCTGGCGATCCTGCCCTTCGAACCGGCGGCCATGCAGCGGCTCGGCGGACCGCCGACCACCTATGTCGGCCATCGGCTGCGAACGTTGCAGCAGATGCTCGACGTGCGCGCGGTCCAGCAGGCACGCGGCGAAAACGGCGGGGAGCGGCTGATCCTGCTGCTGCCGGGATCGCGGGCCACCGAGGTGGACAGGCTGCTGCCCGTGTTCCGGGAGACCGCCGAACGCTTATCCCGCCGCGGCGGTTTTCGCTTTGCGATTCCGGCGGTGCCGAGCCAGGAAAGACGCATTCGCGAGACCGTGTCCCGCTGGCCGGTGCAGCCCGATATTCTCACTGGTGAGGTAGCGAAATGGCAGGCTTTCGCCAGGGCGGATGCGGCGCTTGCCGCCGCCGGCACCGTGCTGTTCGAACTCGCATTGGCGGGAATACCGACGATCGCCGCCTATAAGACGGATTTCTTCATTCGTCTCATGCTCAACCGGATTCAGACCTGGTCGGCCGTGCTGCCCAATCTCGTGGCTGGCTATCCGGTATTCCCGGAATTCTATGACGAATTCCTGCGGCCGGAAATGCTGGAGCGGATGCTCTATCGTCTGGCGACCGATACGCCGCAGCGCGCGGCGGCGCTCGCCGGCTGCGGCGATGTCTATGACCGGATGTCGACCGATCGGCCGGCCAACGACGTGGCGGCGGAAATCGTGTTGCGCTACGCGCAAAGAAAAAGCCCGGCGCGATAAGCCGGGCTTTGCCGTTCGGATGGAGGTCGGCTCAGCCTCGCTTCGAGATCGGCATATAGTCGCGCGGCGGCTCGCCGATATAGAGCTGGCGCGGACGCCCGATGCGCTGTTCCGGATCCTCGATCATTTCGTTCCACTGCGCGATCCAGCCCACGGTGCGGGCGAGCGCGAAGAGGACGGTGAACATCGTCGTTGGGAAGCCCATCGCCTTGAGCGTGATGCCGGAATAGAAGTCGATATTCGGATAGAGCTTCTTTTCGACGAAATATTCGTCGGACAGCGCGATGCGCTCGAGTTCCATCGCCACTTCCAGCAACGGATCGTCCTTGATGCCGAGCTCGCCGAGAACTTCATGCGTGGTCCTCTGCATGATCTTGGCGCGCGGGTCGTAGTTCTTGTA
>JAGRLJ010000196.1 GCA_020441805.1 Rhizobiaceae bacterium | reverse complement strand
GTCGGCGCCGCCTGGGTCGCGAATTTTCGGAAGCGGTGATAGCGATGGAGCCAGGTCGCGTAGTTGCCCGCGCCGTTCGTTATGATCGCGTCGTCGGGCAGGTTGGCCTCGAGCCATTCCATGATCGGACCCATATGGACATCGCCCGGTCCCGAGGCCGGCGGCGTCGACCAGGCGAGATAGGCGGCGTGAAGCGTTCCGGCGCGATCCGCCGGGGCCGGTCCGGTTTGCGGGGCGAGGCCGGCCAGCGCGGCGGCGAAGCTCGTGGAATCGGCGTTGATCGGCAGATCCGGCCGGTAGACGCGGCCCAGTTCCCCGGCATCGGCGTGGACATGGACCAGTGTCTGGCTGGGATAGGGTATGTCGAGCAGCGTATAGCCGGACGACGGCATCTCGCCGAGGCGAGCGCCGACCACCAGCAGCAGGTCGGAGTCCCGGATCGCCGCGGCGAGCGCCGGATTGATGCCGATGCCGACATCGCCCGCATAATTGGGATGCCGATGGTCGAACAGCATCTGGCGGCGGAAGGAGCAGGCGACAGGCAGGGCCCAGCGCTCGGCGAACGCGGTGAAATCCGCGACCGAGCGCTCGGACCAGCGCGTGCCGCCGAGGATCGCGAGTGGCTTCCGCGCCGTTTCGAGCAGTGCGCCGAGCGCCGTGATCTGGTCCGGGCCGGGATGGGTCGGCACGGGCATATAGGGCCTGGCCTCAGGGGCGCCGACCCTGTCGCGCAACATGTCTTCCGGCAGCGCGACCACCACCGGGCCGGGACGGCCGGAGGTCGCCACCGCGAAGGCGCGGGTGACGAGCTCGGGAATGCGGGCCGCGTCGTCGATATCGACCACCCATTTTGCGAATTCGGTGAAGGCGCGGCGGTATTCCACCTCCTGGAAGGCCTCGCGCTCGCGGGCGTCGCGCTGGACCTGGCCGATGAAGAGGATCATCGGCACCGAATCCTGCCGGGCGATATGCAGACCGGCGCTGGCATTGGTCGCGCCGGGGCCGCGGGTGACGAAGCAGATGCCGGGTTCGCCGGTCAGCCGGCCCCAGCAATCGGCCATCATCGCCGCGCCGCCTTCCTGGCGGCAGACCATGACCTCGATGGCGCTGTCGTGCAGCGCGTCGAGCACGGCGAGGAAGCTCTCGCCCGGCACGCAGGAGACGCGGCTGACGCCATTGGCGGCGAGCGCCTCGACGATCAGCTGGCCGCCCGTCCTTTGTCTGTCTTGCGATGTCATGTCCGTCTTCTTTCCGACCCGATCCGTTTTTTCTGATAGCCCTGGCGCGGCCAGGTCCGCAAGCTTCAAACCGTCGTATCCGGCGCGGGGCCGGCGCGATCCTCGCCCGCGAAGATGATGAAGACGCCGGAAGCGATGATGATGACGATGCCCACCCATTTGAGCGCATCGGGAAAGTCGCCGAAGACGAAATAGGCGATCGAGGCGGCCGAGACGATCTCCAGATATTGCAGGGGCGCGAGCACCGAGGCCGGCGCCGCCCGGTAGGCATAGGCGCCGAGAATGCCTGAAACCGCCGCGGCAAGTCCGACGCCGGCCATGTAGGCGGTGTGACGGAGATCCGGCAGCACGGGATCGATGACGGACGATCCGGTTCCGAAGCCGAGCGCCAGGATCGCCACGCAGACCCAGATCGCCCAGAAGCTCGACTGGAACTGCATGGCCCAGGGGTCTTCCACATGCGACAGCGCGCGCGTGATCAGGATGAAGATGGCGACAGCGACCGCCGTGACCATCGGCAGCAGCGAGACGAGGCCGAATTGCGAAAAGCTCGGCTGGATCACCAGCAGCGAGCCGGCAAAGCCCGTGGCGCAGGCGACGACCTTCCTCCAGCCGATCCGCTCGCGCAGGAAGATGCCGCTCATCAGCGTCAGGATGGCCGGCTCGACGAAGAAGATGGCGACGGCATCGGCGATGGCCATGCTTTTCAGCGCGAAGACGAAGGAGATCATGCCGAGCGTCAGGATCGCCCCGCGCAGCAGATGCAGGCTCGCATAGCGGAGCGAACGGCTGAAAAGCCGGCCGCGCATCAGCGCGAAGGGCAGCATGAGGCCGGCCTGCACGATGAAGCGCCCAAGGGTGATCTCGGCGGCCGGAACGGTCGTGGCGGCCAGCTTGGAGAAGACGTCGATCATCGGAGCCAGCAGCACCGAGGCCACCATCAGCGCCATGCCCGATCCCGCCAGGCGGCGGCGCCATGGGAGGGATGCCGTAGTGAAGCTCATCTGGTCGCGCCCTGGCCCGAAACGACGGCGTCGGCCCAGTCGGCGAGCATATCCATCGCCTGCCCGCGGCCGATCTCGTTGAGCGTCTCGTGCCGCATGTCCGGATAGATGGTCAAATGAACTTTTGTGATGTCGAGTCGCCGCAGCCTGCCGGCGAGCCAGGTCATGGCGCGTCCTTCGTCGGTGGCAGGGTCGCGTCCGCCCCCCACGATGTTGATCGGCAGATCGGGCGGCAGGCGGGCGAGGCTCGCGGTCCGGCCAGCCGCCAATGCCATTCCGATCAGGTCGATCCAGAGCGAAACCGAACAGTCGAAGCCGCAGAGCGGGTCGGCGATATAGCATGCGACCTCGTTCCGATCCCGGCTCAGCCAGTCGAAGGGGGTCTCCGGATTTTCGACGGAGCGCGCCCAGCTGTCGAGGGTGAGGGCCGGCCCGAAGCGGCTCGGCACGTCCGATCCCTTGAAGAAGCGCTCAGCCTTGAGCAGCAGCAGTCCCAGCCTGCCGGCCAGTCCTGGATCGAGATGCGAATTCCAGATACAGAGGCCGGCATAGGCGCCGGGCTCGCATTCGGCGGCGCGCGCGGCGATGATGCCGCCCATCGAATGCCCGAACAGGATGACCGGCAGGCCCGGATGCTCCGCCAGGGCGCGGTCGCGCACGGCGGCGAGATCGGTCATGAGCTTTCCCTCGCCGTCGCGGCGGGCAAAGCGGCCGCGCGGGGCATCGTCGGCGGTCGTGAAGCCATGGCCGCGATGGTCGAAGCCGTAGACGGTGTATCCGCGCGCCGCGAGCAACCGCGCGAGCGGCGCATAACGCAGGGAATGTTCTGCCAGGCCGTGACTGAGGATGAACAGGCCCTTTTCGCCGCCCTCGGCAGGCTGGCGACGCAGGGCGATGGCCGCGCCGCTCGCGCTTTCCAGTGTCTCCCGATCCTCGAAGGCCATGCCGTCGTCTCCTTGCGTCGGCGAGAGCGGTAGCAGAGACCCGGCCCGCCGGAAAGAGGGTGTGCGGGGATGCCCGGTTGCGCCTGGGTTGCGGAAAAAATGTCGGGCGGATAGATTCTTCTTGCAAATATTCTGGCAATGTATTTCTAATATTCATGTTATGTTCTCATGCTTATTAGGGGGTTGCGATGTTCGTATCGCGCGGGGAATGTGCATTCCTGAGGCATTTAGGCATGTTTTTGCTGGCTTTTTGCTTCCTGTCGGCCGGTATGGCCATGGATCCCGCCGGGGCCGGGGAAAATCCGGTTTCGGCCGACGCCAGGCGATCGGGCACGAGGATGATCCTCGGCATTTCCTGGTTGCCCGGCTTCTGCGAGAAACGGCCCAAAACCCCTGAATGCATGCGCCAGACAGCCGGGAGCGTCGATGCCCGGCAGTTTTCGTTGAACGGGCTCTGGAAGCGGCGCAAGACCTATTGCGGCGTCGATGCCGCGATCAAGGAGCAGGACAGGAAGAAGGACTGGCTGGCGATGCCTGAACTGTCCCTGGCCGACGACGTGCGTCTGGAACTCGCGACCGCCATGCCCGGTGTGGCCTCGGGTTACGACCGTCATCAATGGGTGAAATACGGCACATGCTCCGGCTTCGTCGCCGACGAATATTATGGCCGGGCGCTCAGGATGCTGGCGACGATCAACGGCTCCGAGGTGGGTCGGCTGTTCGCGGCCAATCTCGGTGGGACATTGCGGGAAGCCGAGGTCAAGGCTGCCTTCGATGCCGCTTTCGGGCCTGGCGCCGGCAATCGGGTCAAGATGCGTTGCAGCAAGGACGGAAACCGGCGCGTTATTACCGGTCTCACGATCGGACTCGGGGATGCCGGCGAGGATGCCGACGGTCTCGCCGCCCTGATCGCGGCGGCCGGCGAGACCAAGTTCGGCTGCGTGGAAGGCGTGGTCGACGAAGCCGGCCTCCAGTGAAAGCCGTCCGGGGCGAAAGCGTGATTGAACCCCGGAGCGTAATCGCATAAAGACGACGCAATTTGGCCCGACACGCATTCGGAGTGATCACGCGCATGGCTCGTCAATTCATCTACCACATGGCCGGGCTCACCAAGGCCTATGGTAACAAGAAGGTTCTGGAGAACATCCATCTTTCGTTCTATCCGGACGCCAAGATCGGCATTCTCGGTCCCAACGGCGCCGGCAAGTCGACCGTGCTGCGGATCATGGCCGGCCTCGACAAGGAATGGACGGGCGAGGCATGGCTCGCCGAGGGGGCGACGCTCGGTTACCTGCCGCAGGAGCCGCAGCTCGATCCGTCGCTGAACGTGCTCGGCAATGTCATGGAGGGCGTCGCCGCCAAGAAGGCGATCCTCGACCGTTACAACGAACTGATGATGAACTATTCCGACGAGACGGCGGAGGAGGGCGCGAAGCTCCAGGACATTATCGACAGCCAGAATCTCTGGGATCTCGAGTCGCAGGTCGAGATGGCGATGGACGCGCTGCGCTGCCCGCCGGGCGAGGCGACGATCGACAACCTGTCGGGCGGCGAGAAGCGCCGCGTGGCGCTTTGTCAGCTCCTGCTGCGCCAGCCCGATCTGCTGCTGCTCGAC
>JAGRLJ010000195.1 GCA_020441805.1 Rhizobiaceae bacterium | reverse complement strand
AAATCTTCCTGCATCGAGATGCGGCTGTTGAGCGCGCCGAGGTCGGCGGCCGCGTCGGTCATGCCCTGGAGCACGAAGTCGACGCCGCTGATCGCAGCCTTCATGCCGTCGATGTCGAAGCTGGAAATATCCATCGACAGGACGGAATAGGTCAGCGCCTCATCGGCGAAAGTGCCGGTGCCGTCATCCTTCTGGTAGGCCATCAGCGAGGTGAGCCATGCGACACCCGGGTCCTGGGTGCTGCCGTTGTCGCTGTTGATCTGCTGCGAGATGTCTTCGTCGCCGGCGGCGTCGATGGCGATCAGCGAGCTCTTGTTGGTATCGAATTTCAGCGTCGTCAGGCTGACATTGCCGTCCTTGTCGCGGTTGAAGGAGCCGACGACTTCCTTGTCGCCCGCGACGTTGTTGTTGTCGTGGTAGACCCAGTTCTCGCCGGAGAAGGATGCGGACTTGGCGATCGACCGGAGCTGGTTCTGCAGCTCGGTGATTTCCTTCTGGATCTTGCCCTTGTCCACGCCCGGTTCGGAAGCCGCGACCAGCTTGGTCTTGATCTCGTCGACCACCTTGATCGAGGCGTTCATCGCGGTATAGGCCGTGTCGGACTTGGCAGCGCCGAGGCCGAGCGCGTCCTTGACGGTGGCGAGCGCCTTGTTGTCCGAACGCATCGTGGTGGCGATCGACCAGTAAGCGGCGTTGTCGGAGGCGGTTTCGACGCGGAAGCCGGAAGAAATGCGGTTCTGCGTGGTCTCCATATCCTGGTTGATCGAGCGCAGGGTGGCCAGCGCCGACATTGCGGAAGTGTTGGTCATAATCGAAGTCATAGGGGTGTCCCTTATTTTTTACGAGATACAGGATAGGGACATGCCGGATCAGGAAACCTGCCGGCCGCCACGTTTCGGCCTCATGCCTCAGGTCCGTCCATGAAAAGAACCGCCCGTCGTGTGAGAGCGACTATCGGCCCGCGAACTTGCGAAGTCCTTAATCGCGGGGGTAAATTTTTTGGCAGAGCGCGGCTATGGTTAACGGTTTCATAGCGGCTGGACGATCCTCGCCGCCATGGGCAGTCGCCATGTCGCGGCAGCATCACAAGCCCGGATGAATGCGCCCTGCGATGAGCGCCCGCCCGCTGGTCTAATGCCGGGCGACACTCTTGTCCGCCTTTCAGGCGTAAGCGCCGCGGCGCAGGCCTTCAACCCAGTTGCGGCAGAGCTGAATGCCCTCCTGGGGCTTGAAGGAGGCGGGGTTCAGACACCAGGCGAGCCAAAGGCCATCGAGAAGCGCCGTAAACGCAATGGCGGCCAGGCGGGTATCGGCGATGGAGAAGCCTTCGTCGGCGGCCAGATCGCGAATGAGGCCTTCGACCGTGGCGCAGTAATCGGAATATTCCTCCCGCTGCGATGCGCTCATGCGCGGCGAATGCAGAACCAGCCCCCAGAACACGACCCAGACGCCGAGCACGTCGCGATCGAAGAGTATCGGGGAGAAGGAAGCCTCGATGAAACTGTCGAGCCGCTTCCTCGGCGTCGGCTCGGCCTCTTCCACCGCTTTCATCAGCGCCTGAAGCAGCCCCGCCGACATGATATCGAATGCATAGGCGACCAGTTCGTTGATCTCGCCGAAATGGTGGGTGATCAGGCCCTGGGTCACGCCCGCCTCGGCGGCGATCTGGCGGACCGACACACCGGCATTGCCATGTTTGACAATGCATCGCAACGCCGCTTCGCCGAGCTGGCGCCGCCTGTCCTCGGGAGCCTCCCGCCGGAACCGCGCCCTCCCCTTTGCCGCCGTCTGTCTTGCCAAAGACGCAACCTCTCCCGTCTGCGAGCCGGCCGGCATCATCTTCAATCGGCCCTTCCCCGACGCAGACACGCCCGCGATAACCGATCTTATAGCAAGCAAACAGCTGATAAGAAACAAATTTTCTTCATTGCTATACGATCTTATAATTTCCCTTGCCGAAAGAGCGGTTCCATGGCTATGCTTGTCGCCAAACGAACCGCCGAAACAGGCGGGCGGGGAACGAGGAACAAGAACATGGCACGGGATCCACGTTACGATCTGCTGTTCGAACCTGTGCGCATAGGCCCGGTCACCGCGCCGAACCGCTTCTACCAGGTGCCGCATGCCAGCGGCATGACCAACGCGCTGCCACGGGTGCGCGCGGCCTTCCGCGAAACCAAGGCGGAAGGCGGCTGGGGCGTCATATGCACCGGCGCCTGTTCGATCGACCAGACTTCGGACGATGCGCCGCTGCCCTTCGCCACCCTCTGGGACCGGAACGACATCCAGGCCCACGCGCTGATGACCGACGCCGTGCATCGGCACGGCGCACTTGCCGGCGTCGAGCTCTGGCATGGCGGCGCCTCCGTCATGAACCGCGCGAGCCGGCTGCCGCCGCTTTCGCCGTCCGGCGTGCCCTGGATGGCGACCCATATCGGATTCATGGGCAATCTGCGGCCGAAGAGCATGGACCGCAACGATATCAAGGACGTGCTGCGCTGGCAGGCGGAAGGCGCCCGCAAGGCGCGCAGCGCCGGCTTCGACATCGTCTATGTCTATGCCGGCATGGGGTATCTCGGCTACGAATTCCTGCTGCCGGAATACAACCACCGCGGCGACGAATATGGCGGCGGCATCGAGAACCGTGTGCGCTTCGTGCGCGAGATGCTGGAAGTGACGCGCGATGCCGTGGGCACGGATTGCGGCGTGGCTCTGCGCGTCAGCCTGGAAGAGCTGCGCGGCCGGCCGGGCGAGCACCACGAATCCGAAGCCCATGCGCTGGTCGCGCTCCTCTCGGATCACGCCGACCTCTTCGACGTGAAGATGGATTCGAGCCCGACGGACTGTTCCGCCTCGCGCTTCACCGGCGAGGGCAGCCATGAGCCGGTCATCGATTTCGTCAAGCGCATGACCGATAAGCCGGTCGTCGGCGTGGGCCGCTTCACCTCACCCGACACGATGGTCTCGCAGGTCCGCCGCGGCGTGCTGGATTTCATCGGCGGCGCGCGCCCCTCGATCGCCGATCCCTTCCTGCCGGCGAAGATCCGCGAGGGCCGCGTCGAGGAAATCCGCGAATGCATCGGCTGCAATATCTGCATTTCAAGCTGGCACGACGGCGTTCCCGTCCGCTGCACGCAGAATCCGACGGCCGGCGAGGAATGGCGGCGCGGCTGGCATCCCGAGCGCGTGGCGCCCGCCCGCCGTCCGGAGAAGGTGCTGATCGTCGGCGGGGGACCGGCCGGCCTCGAATGCGCGCTGACCGCGGCACGCCAGGGCCATGACGTGACGATCGCCGACCGCAAGGCCGCCTGGGGCGGACGGTTGACCTTCGAGAAGACCTTGCCGGGGCTTGCCGCCTGGAACCGCGTCATTGACTACCGGCTCGGCCGCCTGGCCGAAATGGCGAATGTCTCGATGTATCTCGAAAGCGATCTCGGCGTGGACGAGATCGCCGATCTGGCGCCGGACCATCTGATACTGGCGCCCGGCGCGCGCTGGACGCGCATGCTCTATTCCGCGATGGAAATTCCGGTGGGCATGCTCGATCACCCGGCCGTCTTCACGCCCGACGACATTGCCGAAGGCCGTTTGCCCGAGGGGCCGACGCTGGTCTTCGACTTCGACAATTATTATTATGGCGGCATCCTGACCGAGCACCTGGCCGCCAAGGGCATCCCTGTCTCCTATGTCACGCCGGCCGGCCAGGCCTCCGCCTGGACGATCATGACCAACGAATTGCCGCTCGTGCACCGCGCCCTCGCCCGCCGCGACATATCCGTGACGACATTGCAGATGCTGACCGCCTTCGACGGCGCGACCGCGACGCTGACGCATCTCTTCACCGGCGAGACGGCGGCGGCTCCCTGTCGCTCCGTTCTGATCGTCGGCCTGCGTCTGCCCCGGCGCGAACTGCCCGATGCGGTGGAGGCTCGCCGCGCCGATCTCGAATCGGCCGGTATCCGGAGCATCATCACGATCGGCGACGGGCTGGCGCCGGGCGCCATAGCGCATGCGGTTCACAGCGGCCATAAGGCGGCGCGGGAACTCGGCCAGGGCAACGGCCGACGGCTCTATCTGCGCGACAGACCGATCACCGACTGCGAGCCGGATTTCATCCAGACCGAGGCGGCGGAGTAGCGGCGCCATGCACGAGACCCCCGCCGGCATGTCGCGCTTTTCCATCGCCTCGCCACTGGCGGGCGGCGCCGTGCACGCCGTCGGCTCGGGGCTGTTCCACACGCTGCTGCCTTTGAAGCTCGTGGCCGAGGGCCACGGGCCCGATGCGATCGGCCTCGTCGTCGGCGCGGAAGGCGCCGGTTTCCTGCTCGGCTGCATCGGTTCGATGAGGCTCATCCGTTCGGTAGGCGAGGTCCGGGCCTATGCGGCGCTCTCGGCGGGGTCCGCGGCCCTCATCCTTTCGCTCGGCACCGATCCGCATCTTGCCGTTTTCATGGCAATCCAGGCCGTTATCGGTTTTTCGAATGCCGGCCAGGCCGTGGTCATCGAGAGCTGGATGAACGCCATGGTCGCCAATGAGAACCGGGGCCGCATCCTGACGCTCTATGTGCTGCTGCTCGGCCTGTTCTACGGCCTCGGCCAGCTTCTGGCGATCAATATCGATCCGGCGGGCGATGCCATGCTGATGCTGACGGCGGCGTTTTATGCGCTGGCGCTCATTCCGGTGACGGCGGTCTGGGTCGGTGAGCCGCAACTGCATGTGCCGGTCGGCCTGAAGCTTTTCCGAACCTTCCGCATTTCGCCGATCGGGGCGCTTGCCTGCCTGATGACCGGGCTGATCTCCTCGACCTTCGCCTCCATCGGTCCGCTTTACGGGCTGGAGCTGAAGCTCTCGCAGCAGACGATCGTGCTCCTGATGGCCGCGACGCAGATCGGAGCGCTCTTCCTGCAATTCCCGCTCGGCTATCTCTCGGACCGTGCGGACCGGCGCATCATGATGCTGTGGCTGGCGGCCGGGCTGGCGCTGATCTGCGGCGTTTTCCTCTTCGCCGGCCCCGCCACGCCCTTCTGGGCCTTCCTCGTGCTTTTCTCCATCTTCGGCGGCATTTCCGAGACTTTCTATCCCATCGGCGTCGCCCATGCCAACGACCGGGCGGACTCCAACGAATTCGTCACGCTATCCTCGAACCTGCTGCTGATCTGGGCGTTCGGCGGCATGGTCGGGCCGGTCATCGTCACGATCGGCGTCGCGCCCTTCGGCACCGCGATCTTCTTCTGGTACGCCATCGCGCTTGCCGTGCTCTTCGCCGGCTTCGCCCTGTGGCGGCGTTACAGCCAGCCGCCCGCGAAGGCGCGCGATGCCTTCGTCGCCTATCCGCAGACCTCGCCCATGGTCTATGAATGGGCGCCGCATGACGATACCGACAACGGGAAGGACGCGCCGTGACGGTGCGATCGGCGGCTATCCCGACATGACGCGCTTCACCCGGGCGTGGGCCCGCAAATCCGGCGAGAGGAGAGGACATGGCACGAGGATCCGTCAACAGGCGCGAGCGCCGTCTCGCGGAAAGCGCCGGCATCCGGCAGATGCGCTTCGCCCATGTCGAAAACCGCTATCGCCCGATCGAGGTGATGAGCGCCGACGAGGTCGAGGCGATCCATCACGCCTCGCTCAGGCTGCTGCGCGATACGGGCATGGAAATCATGCATGCGGAAAGCCGCGGGCTCCTGAAGCTGGCCGGAGCGGATGTGGACGAGGCGACCCAGCGCGTGCGCTTCGATCCCGCCATGATCGAAGAAACGATCCGCACCGTCCCTTCGAGCTTTACCCTTCAGGCGCGCGATCCCGCGAAAAATCTCAGGGTCGGCGACGGCAGCCTGATCTTCGCGGCGACCGGCGGGCCGGCCTTCGTCAGCGATCTCGAGCGCGGCCGGCGGGCCGGCAACTACGCCGATATGTGCGATTATATCCGCGTCGTGCAGAGCCTGAACGTCATTCACCAGGAAGGCGGCTGCCCCTGCGAGCCGACCGACCTGCCTCCGGACAGCCGCCATCTCGATTTCTACCTCGCCGCCATCCGCCTCACCGACAAGAACTGGCAGTGCTGGGCGCTCGGCGGCTATCGCGTCGAGGATGCGATCGACATGCTGAGCATCACGCTCGGCCAATCGCGCGAGGAACTGAAGACGAACCCGGCCGCGCTGACCGTTATCAACTCCAATTCGCCGCTCAGGCTCGATGTTCCGATGGGAGAAGGCCTGGTGACAATGGCGCGCGCCGGCCAGCCGGTCGCGCTCACACCGTTCACGCTGTCGGGCGCGATGAGCCCGGTGACGATCGCCGGGGCGCTGACCCAGCAGAACGCGGAGGCGCTGGCGCTGATCGCATTGGCGCAGATCGCGCGGGCCGGCGCTCCGGTGCTTTACGGAGGTTTCACCTCCAATGTGGACATGCGCACGGGCGCGCCGGCCTTCGGGACACCCGAATATGCCAAGGCGCAGATCGCCTCCGGTCAACTCGCCCGGCGCTATGGCGTGCCGTTCCGCTCCTCCAATGTGACCGCCTCGAACGTCGTCGACGTGCAGGCGGCCTATGAGGGCGGCATGTCGCTGTGGAGCACGATCATGGGAGGCGTCCATCTCATCGAGCATGCCGCGGGCTGGCTGGAAGGCGGATTGACCGCCTCCTTCGAAAAGCTGGTCCTCGACGCCGAAATGCTGCAAATGATGCGAAGCTTCCTGTCGCCGATACCGGTGGACGAGGGCAGCCTCGCGGTCGATACGATCGGCGATGTCGGTCCGGGCGGCCATTTCTTCGGCACCACGCACACGCTCGCCCGTTTCGAGAACGCCTTCTACGAGCCGATGCTGTCCGACTGGCGCAACTTCGAGACCTGGTCCGAGAGCGGCGCCCGCTCCGGAACCGAGCGCGCCAACGCGATCTGGAAGGAATTGCTCAGAACCTACGAGCAACCGCCGCTCGATCCCGCGATCGAGGAGGAGCTCGAAGCCTTCGTGGCGCGGCGCAAGACCGAAATCGCGGCTGCCGGCTAAGGAGACCCGGGGCTCGGGACGGCCGCTCTCCGGCCGCCCGGCCTAGCTGAACGAGCGGACAAGGCTGCCGACGAGGAGGTTCCAGCCGTCGATCAGCACGAAGAACAGGATCTTGAACGGCAGCGAGATCGAGGTCGGCGGCAGCATCATCATGCCCATGGCCATGGTGATGGTGGCGACCACGAGATCGATGACCAGGAAGGGCAGCACGATCAGGAAGCCGATCTCGAAGCCGCGCCGGATCTCCGAGATCATGAAGGCCGGAACGAGGACCCTGAGGTCGATCTGGCCGTTGGTCGTCGTCGGCTGGCCGCGCTCGGCGGCGATGTCGGCGAAAAGGGCGAGGTCCTTGTCGCGCGTATTGGCCGCCATGAATTCGCGGAAGGGCACCGAGATCCGCTGAAGCGCCTCAGTCTCGGTGATCTGCTCGGCCAGCAGCGGCTGGGCGCCGTCGCGCCAGGCCCTGTCCAGGGTCGGGGCCATGACGAAGAAGGTCATGAACAGCGCCAGGCTGGTCAGGATCATGTTGGACGGCGTGGTGGCGAGGCCCATTCCCGAGCGCAGGATCGAAAAGGCGATGATGAAGCGCGGGAAGCTCGTCACCATGATCAGGATGCCGGGCGCGATCGACAGGATCGTCAGCAGGCCGAAGGTGCGGATGATCCAGCTCGCCACCGAGCCGCTGACCGGGGTGTTGAGGATATCGGGCGTCGTCGTCTGTGCCATCGTTTCGCCCGCCATGCCCGGCAACAACATGAGGACGAGGGCGGCGAGCGCGATGATGGCGAGCTTGCGGGTCATTGGATCAGAAATGTCCTGAACAGGAGCCTCGACACCTTGCCCTCGGAAATCAGGTCGGCGCGTTCCTCCAGATCCTCCTTCAGATACTGGAAGCCGCGCGGCCCCTCGATCTGCTGGAGCGAGACGGTGCGGAGATAGACGGCGATATCCTGGTGGATCGCCTCCGCCAGCCGGCTGTCGGGCTTGTCCTTGAAGAGCAGCGCCACTTCGAGCCGGACCCAGCGATCGGTCGGGAATGCGAGATTGGTGGTGATCGGCTCGAGCTGCACGACGCCGTTGGCCTCGGTGGCGACGCGTGGCAGGCCCTTGTCGTCCTCGCCCTCCGCCGGCTTTTCCTCCGCCGCCTTCTCGACCTTCGGCGGCTCGACCTGGGGGGCGAGCATGTTTCCGACGAGCCATCCCCCCGCGCCGCCGACGATGGTGACCGCCACCACCGCGCCAATGGTGACGATCAGGCCGGACGATTTCTTGACGGCCGGGGCTTCGGGTTGGGTTTCGTCGAGCATCGGCGTCTTCCGGCCTAGAAGGGAGAGAACACGTCGACCACCTGCTGGCCGACGGGCGGGTTCTGGATTTCGGAGAGCCGGCCGCGACCGCCATAGGAGATGCGGGCCTCGGCGATCTTCTCGTAGGAGATCCTGTTCTCGGCATCCACATCCTGCGGCCGCGCGATACCGGCGAGGTTGAGCACCCGGAGCTCCTGGTTGACGCGCACCTCCTGCGAGCCGCTGATCAGCAGGTTGCCGTTGTCGAGCACGCCGGTGACGACGACGGCGATCTGGAGGTTGAGCTGTTCCTTGCGGACGATCGAGCCGTCGCCCTTGGAATTGGAGCTCGACGAATTCATGATATTGGCATCGAGCGAGCTGTCATTGTGGGTGTCGGTGCCGAAAAGGTTGAACTTCTTGCTCCAGGACGTCTCGCGCTTCCTGTCCGTGGTGTTGTCGAACATCGCCTTGTCGTCGATATTGATCTTGACCGTCAGGATGTCGCCGACATTGAGGGCGCGCGCGTCCTTGAAGAGCGCCGATTTGGAATCGCTCCACAGCGAATAGCCCGTCGCGACCTGCTGCGGCTCCTTCGGATAGAGCGCCATCTCATTGGTCTTGGTCAGGTTGAGGCCGGAACCGATGGGACTCATCGCCGGGGCGCGGTTGAGGTCCTTGACCGCCTGGCCCGAGCAACCCGCGAGGAAGGCGACGGCGGCGACCGGCGCCGCATATCTGAACGTCATGACGGGTTCCTCTGCGCATTCCGGCTGCCGGCGGCCGAGATGATCTCGGTCAGGGCCGCGGCCTTCTTGGGATTCATCTCGGCCAGGATCAGGCTCGACTGCCGTGGCGAGAGCTTCATGATGATGGCCGACGCCAGGTTCGGATCGATGAGGTCCAGCTGGCCGGCGGCCGCATCGGGTTTCATGCCCTTGTAGATGGAAACGAGATCGTCCTCGGCCTTCTTGAGGAAGTCGTTCCGTCGCTTGAGCCAGCCCTCATATTCGCCGCGCCGCTTTTCGAGCTGGGCGATCCTGTCGTCCACCTGCGCCTGGAGCTTCACCAGTTCCTCCTTCTGGAGAAGGTAGCGCTGGTCGCGCGCCGAATCGGCGATATTGGCGCAGAAGGCCTTGATCTCCTCGCGCGCCGTCTTGGCGACGGGCTTACGCGCCGGCTCCTCCTCGGCAAGGGCGCCGGAGATCGTGCCGATTGACAGAAGGAGAACCGGGGCGAGCGCGGTCCGGACATATTTGGCGATCGCCATCATTGCAGCACGAGCTCCGCATGAAGCGCACCGGCGGACTTGATCCCCTGTAGGATGGCGATGATGCCATCCGGCTTGACGCCGATGCTGTTGAGGCCGGAGACAAGGGTCTTGAGATTGGGGCCGGCCAGGATCGCCACCTTGCTTCCCGCCTGGTTGGCGACAATATCGGTTTGCGGCTGCACCGCCGTCACCCCGTCGGAAAAGGGCAGCGGCTGCACGACGGTGGGATTCTCGCTCACCTGCACGGTGAGTGTGCCGTAGGAGACCGCGACCTGCGATATCCGCACGTCGGCGCCGATGATGATGGTGCCGGTCCGTTCGTTGATCACGACCCGCGCCGGCGAATCGGCCTCGACCGTCAGGTTCTCGATCTCGGCCATCAGACGGGCGAGGTCGGCATTGCGCGGCTTCTCGACCACGACTTCCTGGTTGTCGTTGACCGAGGCGATCCGGCCGCCATAGATGCCCGCGGCATAGGTGTTGATCGCATCCTGCATCCGGACGGCCGTCGAGAAATCCGGATTGCGGAGCTGGAGGACGAGATTGACGGCGTCCTTGAAGCGCGAGGGGAGCGGCCGTTCGATGATCGCGCCGTTCGGCACGCGGCCGGCGGTCGTCACGCCCTGGGTGAGTTGCGCGGCGTCACCCGTCGCCGAAAAGCCGGAGACGATGATCGCGCCCTGGGCCACCGCATAGATCTGGCCGTCGGCGCCGGTCAGCGAGGTCATGACCAGCGTGCCGCCGCGCAGCGAGGTCGCGTCGCCGAGCGAACTCACGCTGACATCCATGCGCGAGCCGGGGCTGGCGAAGGGCGGCAGGTTGGCGGTCACCATGACGGCGGCGATGTTCTTCGACCGGCTCTCGCCGCCCTGGGTCGAGATACCGAGATTCTGCAACATCGCGCGCAGGGACTGCTCGGTGAAGGGCGAGGCCCGCAGGCTGTCGCCGCTGCCTTGCAGGCCGACCACGAGACCGTAGCCGATGAGCTGGTTGTCGCGTCCGGCCTGAAGCGAGGCAATGTCCTTGATGCGGGCCACCGATGCCGCGCGGGCGAACTCGACGGGCAGGATGCCCGACATCGCCAGTGCGAGCACCAGGGCGATAATTTTCCTCATTTCTGCACCACCAGTACGGATCTGTCGGCCATCACCGTTCCCGAGATGATGACGCCTGTATCGGTATTGCGGACCTGGATCAGTTCGCCCACGACGCCGTCGCCGAGCGGCATGCCGGCTGCGGTGATGCGCAGCCCGCCATTGTCGAAAACGAGCAGGATCTTGTCGCCGCGCTTGACGGTGTAGGGCTGCCGCAGGGCGCCGATCATGATGGTCCGGCCCGGGAGCAGCGTGCGCGTGGTGACGAGGCCCCGGACCTGCGAGATGTCCTGCGCATAGCCCTTGGCGAGGTTCTTGTTGGTCACCTCGACGGTCTGGAGCCGCTTCACATCGATTTCCTCGCCCGGATAGATGATCTGCGTCGGCACCACCGCATAGCCCAGATTCCCGGCCCGTGCGGGGGAAGCCGCGAAGACCGCGGGGATCAGGAGCGCGAGTGCCGCGCCTTTCAACCGGATGGAAATTGCCTGGCCAAACATCGCGTCCGCCCGCCTTTCGCTATCTCATGTTCTTGCTGACCGTAGCCGCCATTTCATCGGCAGTGGTGATGACCTTGGAATTCATCTCATAGGCGCGCTGCGCCGAGATCAGCTCGGTGATTTCCTTGACCGGGTCCACGTTCGAGCCCTCCAGATAGCCCTGCTGGACATAACCGTAAGACGGATCGTTCGGGGCGCCGATGACCGGCGAGCCGGAAGCCACCGTCTCCTGGAACAGATTGTCGCCGAGTTCCTTGAGGCCCGCCTCATTGACGAAATTGGCGATCTGGAGCTGCCCGACCTCGGTCAGCGTCGTTTCGTTGCCGACCCGCACGAAGACCTGGCCGGACCGGTTGATGCTGACCTCGGTGGCATCGACCGGAACCGTGATGTTCGGCACGACCCGCGCGCCGTTGATGGTGACCAGTTCGCCGTTCTCGTTGGTGTTGAAGGCGCCGTCTCGGGTGTAGACCGTGCTGCCGTCGGGCGCCTCGACCTGGAAGAAGCCCCGGCCGATGATCGCCACGTCGTATTTGTTGCCGGTGGAGACCAGGTCGCCCTCGGTATGCAGGTTGCGCACCGCCGATGTCTTGACGCCGAGACCGATATTGATGCCTTCCGGCACGGTCTGCTGGTTGGCGACGTTGGGCACGCCCGCCGCGCGCTCGGACTGGTAGATGAGGTCGGAGAATTCCGCCTTGGCGCGCTTGTATCCGGTCGTGTTGATATTGGCGATGTTGTTGGCGATGACCTCGAGATTGGTCTGCTGCGCATTCATGCCGGTGGCCGCGATGGCGAGAGCTCTCATGACATTTCCTCAGATGGGCATCTTGACGATTTCGAGATAGGCCGAGACGACCTTGTCGCGGAACGCCATGGCGGTCTGCAACGTCTGGTCGGCGCTCATCACCGCCTCGACGACCTCGCGGGTCGAAGCCTTGCCGAGCATTCCGTCCATGGATTTCGCTTCCGCCGATTTCAGGCTGTCGGCGAAGTTCGCGCCGATGGAATTGACGAAATCGGTGAAGGTGACGCCGGTGGGACTGGTGTCGGCGATGGCGGGGGCGGCGTCCGTTTCGGTCGCGTTGCGCGCGCGCGCGGCGAGCGCCGAGCTCAGGGAGCCGATGGACTCGATCATGACGATGACCTCAGGAGATCGATGGTGGAATTGATGAGATCGCGCGCCTGGCGGATCGACTGGAGATTGGCCTCGTAGGACCGGTTGGCCTCGCGCATGTCGGCCATCTCGACGAGAATGTTGACATTCGGATATTTGACCACGCCGTTGGGGTCCGCGGCCGGATTGCCCGGGTCGTATTCGGTGCGGAAATCGGAACGGTCGACACCGATCTTCTTGATCTCCACCGTCGAGACGCCGGCGGCGCGGTCGAGCTCCTGGGCGAAGGACACCGTCTTGCGACGATAGGGATCGGCGCCGGGCGTGTCGCCCGTCGAGCGGGCATTGGCGAGATTTTCCGACACGACCCGCAGGCGCGACGATTGCGCTTCGAGACCGGAGGCGGAAATCTTGAGGGAAGCGATCAGGGGATCCATCTATCAACCCTTTCTCACGGTCATCAGGATCATCTTGTTGAAGGCCTTCACGACCGCGGCGTTGAGATCGTAATCGCGCTTGATCGAGCCCTGCTTCATCATCTCGTCGGCAAGCTCGACCGAATTGCCCGAAAGCTGGGTCGCGCTGCCTTCATTGACCTTCTGCTCGACCATATAACTTTCGGTCGTGGAGTTGGTGAAATGAAGCGGGTTGGTGGCCTTCATCGGAAGCTGCGTGTTTTGCAGCACGGCGTCGAACGGCGCCACATCCTTCGCGCGGAAGCCCGGCGTGTTCGCATTCGCGATATTGCCGGAGATAACCGTCTGCCGGACCGACAGCCACTCCGCCTGCCGGGATGCCAAACTGAAAAGCTGGATTGATTCCATCTCTGTCTCCGTCGTCATGACTGACCTCAAACCTATTCGGACAATCTTGCGCGGGACTTGCTGGCGTTAAGACTTCGTTAACCTTCCGAATTGTTATTTATTATCAAAAAATTGGCTTAATTCTCGACGGCGCTGTAGGCCGTGCCGCCATCCGTGACGAGGACCCATTTGCCCTCGCGGCGCTCAAGCTTCGCCACCTTGGTCCGATCCGGCAGGACGTCGCCGGCGCGCACGACATAGATGCCCGTGGCATCCTCGATCATCGCCTGGTCCTTGATGACCTTGAGGAGTCGGAAATTGCGGGGCGCCGCGGGAAAGGGCTGGGCGGGCATGATGTCCTCGCCGTCCTCCTTCGACGCCGTATCGGCCGGAACCGTGCCGGTGACGATATTGTCCTCCGAGCGCGGCAGTTCGGCCTTGAGCGTCCGGTCGGGAATGCCACCGGGGGAGGTTTCCGACGTGGCGTGCCGCGACGGCACGGCCGGATCGCCCGACACCATCTGCCGGAGCGCCTCGAGACCGAACTTGTCCTCGTTGATGAAGACATACCACGGGAAGAAGGCCGCCATCATCGCCAGCGCCGCGCCGGACCAGCCGATGATGCGGTCGGCGGTCCAGAAACGTGTCTTCCGGACCGGAAGCGGCGGAACGGGTTCGTCTGCGTCGAAATCGGTCATATCATCGCTGCCGTATCAATGCGCCGGGCTGGTTCTGCGGCTGGGCGGCCGCCTTGAGAGCGGCGGCGAGATCCGCGAAACTATCCTTGGCCGGCTTCTCGCCAGGGGTTTGCTTGAGAATTTCGTAGATGACGGGCACCTGCTTGACCGCGATGTCGAGATCGGGGTCGGCGCCCTGCCGGTAACCGCCGATCAGGCGCAGATCCTTGGTTTCCTCGTAGCGGTGCAGGAGCGACTTGAGCCTGCTCACCAGCTTTTCCTCCTCCGGCGTCCAGGCCTTGCGCGCCAGACGGGAAACGGAGGCAAGCGGGTTGATCGGCGGATAGCGTCCTTCCTCGGCCAGCGACCGGTCCATGACGATATGCCCGTCGAGGATGCCGCGCACGGAGTCGGCGATCGGATCGTTGTGATTGTCGCCGTCGATCAGGATCGAGATGATCGCGGTGATCGAACCGGTACCCTCGGGGCCGGGTCCGGCGCGTTCGAGGAGCTTGGGCAGTTCGGTGAACACGGAGGCCGGATAGCCCCGCGCGATCGGCGGCTCGCCCGACGCTGTCGCGACCTCGCGGATCGCATGCGCGAAGCGCGTCACGCTGTCGACGATGAGCAGGACATTGTCGCCCTGGTCCCGGAAATGCTCGGCGATGGTCACGGCCGAGAGCGGCGCCATCTTGCGCAGCATCGGGCTCTCGTCGGACGTGGCGACGACCGCGACGGATTTCTGTAGATTGTCGCCCAGCGTATCCTCGATGAATTCGCGGACCTCTCGGCCGCGCTCGCCGACCAGCGCTATGACAACCTTGTCGAAGGCATCGGCACGGGCGAGCATCGACAGCAGCGTCGACTTGCCGACGCCGGAACCCGCGAAGATGCCGAGGCGCTGGCCGAGGCAGAGCGGCGAGAAGATGTCGATCGCGCGGACGCCGGTCTTGAAGCCCTGGGTGATCCGTTGCCGGGTCATGGACGGCGGCGCGGTATTGGAGATCGACCGGCGGTGAGGCCCGTTTTCAAGCGGACCCAGCCCGTCGATGGGCGCGCCGAGGGAATTGATCGTCCGCCCGCACCAGCTGTCGGCCGGCGACAGCCGGAAGGCGCCCCGCCGCAGGATCAGGTCGCCGATGCCGATCGGCTCGCCCGGTTCGATCGGGCAGACATAGGCGATGTCCGGCTCCACCCGGACGACCTCGCCGAGATGCACGCCGGTCCGCGTCTGGTGGGCGACGAACTCGCCGAGCCGCAGGTGATGCGACAGGCCGGTGACCGTGTAGTGGCCGGCCGCGATGGTCTTGACGCGGCCGCCATGGGCCACGAGCATCTCGGGATGGCTGAACCGGCCGAAGACCGTCGCCGCCGCAGCCATCCGGCCGCCGATATCCTCATTGTCCTGGAAATCCAGCAACACCTATCCCCCGCCTCAGCCAGCGCCGCCCAGAGTCTTGATCGCGTCGGACATGCTCTGCTCGCTGTCGCGCATCAGTTGCGTCACATTCTCGAAGGCGCGCGAGACCGTAATCATCTGCGTCATCTGCTCGATGGGATTGACATTGGCCTGTTCGAGATAGCCCTGCACCACGCCGGCGCCGGCGCGGTCGACCACCGGCTGCGGCGCCTGCGAGGGGATGATCGCGCTGTTGCCGGCGCGCACGAAATTGGGGCCGACATTCGCCTCGAACAGGCCGAGCGAGGCGACGGGCCGGCCATTCTGGTAGAGCGTGCCGTCCTGCGAGAGTTCCGGCGGCCCGGCATTCGGGTCGAGGATGATGGGGCCGCCCCCGGCGTCCAGCACCGGATTGCCCTCCAGCGTCACCAGGGCGCCGGTATCGAGGATCGAAAAACGCCCGTCGCGGGTGATCGCGGCCCCGAGCGGCGTCTCGATCGAGAACCACGTATCGCCCTTGGTGGCGAAATCGAGCGGGTTCTTCGTCTGCGTCAGACCGCCGTTGCGGGTCGATACATATTCGTCGCCCTCGGAGACATAGGCGACGCGGGCGCCGTCGGCGTTCTTCATCACATCGTCGAACTTGAGCTGCGTCGCGCGGAAGCCGACCGTGTTCATGTTGGCCAGATTGTCGGCGATGGTCGTCATCCGCCGGTCGAGCGCGATCTGCGACGACAACGCGACATAGAGGCCCGATTGCATGATCTTTCTCCCGGCCGGCATCATGACCGGCTCAGTTGCATGACGACGGGCAGCCGAACGCTGCCGCGGCCGCTCGTCCACAAGGCGGATTTCCGCCCCTTCCCGGCCAGGAATCTGCGAGCATTTGCTTGTGCGAACCTGTCGGGTTTTCCCGGCCGGAAAGGGCCCGCCGAACAGTTTCACGCAAGGCAGAATCTCTATCCCGAAGGTCCAGGATACCGTAACAGGCACGGGCTCGTTTTCATGAACATCATCATCGGTCTGGTCATCGTCTTCGGCTGCATCATCGGCAGCTTCATGGCCAGTGGCGGCCATATCAACGTGCTCTGGCAGCCTTACGAATTCATCGTCATCCTCGGCGCGGGCTTCGGCGCCTTCATCGCCGGCAACCCGATGAAGGTCATCAAGGATTCCGGCAAGGCGCTGGGCGAGGCCTTCAAGAACAAGGTTCCGAAGGAGCGGCAGTATCTCGATACGCTCGGCGTCCTCTATTCCCTGATGCGGGATCTCCGCACCAAGTCGCGCAACGAGATCGAGGCCCATATCGACAATCCGGAGGAATCCTCGATCTTCCAGACCGCTCCGACCGTGCTGAAGAACAAGGAGCTCACGGCCTTCATCTGCGATTATGTCCGCCTGATCATCATCGGTAACGCCCGCAGCCACGAGATCGAGGCGCTGATGGACGAGGAGATCGAAACGATCTCGCACGACAAGATGAAGTCCTTCAACGCGATCCAGTCGATGGGCGACGCCTTCCCGGCCATCGGTATCGTCGCGGCCGTTCTCGGCGTCATCCACGCCATGGGCGCGATCACCGAGCCGCCGGAAGTGCTGGGCCATCTGATCGGCGCCGCCCTTGTCGGTACCTTCACCGGTATTCTCGTCTCCTACTGCATCGTCAATCCGATGTGCTCGATGATCAAGGCTGTGCGCTCGAAGCAGAACCGGCTCTATGTCATCGTCAAGCAGACGCTCATCGCCTATATGAACGGCTCCGTCCCGCAGGTCGCGCTGGAATATGGCCGCAAGACGATCTCGTCCTATGAGCGTCCGTCGATCGACGCCGTCGAGCAGGAAATGATGAATCCCGGCGGCGGCGGCGAAAAAGCCGCCTGATAATGCAAGGAAGTTGAAGCAATGACTGCTCGCAACACCCTCCCCATGGACCCCAAGCTGCTGGCGATCCTGACCGGCGAGCTGGGCAACAATTCGCGGATCGGCAAGATCTGCGCCGATCTCGGCGCGGTCTTCGCCGCCGTCCTGCCGGAGCTGATCGAGACGGAGACGAATCTCAAATTCGCCTTCGCCTACGAATATTGCGAGACCGGGCTGAAGGACGACCTGATCGCCGATCTCGACGACCATATGATCCTGATCGACGGCTCCCTCAAGAACTGGTGCACCGACTTCACCATCGCCTGCCCGTCGCAGGTCATCGTCGCCATGGTGGAATGTCTTCTCGGCGGCGACCCCGATGCGCTTGTCGAGCCGGTGAGCCGGCGCGCATCGAGCATCGAGCTCGAAATGGCGCCGATGGTCACGGACAAGATCGCCTCCGTGCTCAAGTCGGCGGTGAGCGCCTCGGGGAATTGCGAGCCGGACCTGTCGAAGCCCTACAATGCCCAGGACCGGCCGAAGCATCCCGACAATTATGTCGATCCCTTCGCCGCGCAGGTCCGCATCAGGGTGGAATTCGGCGCTCTGAAGAGTCACTTCTGCGTCATCGTTCCGCACAAGAACCTGCTCAAGACGACGATCCGGGCGCCCCGGGCGGCTCATGCGGCCAGCGGATCGGTCGGATGGACCGACCTCATCAAGGAACAGGTCCGCCGTTCCGACGTGCGGGTCGAAGCCCGGATACGCCTGACCCCGCTCCGCCTCGGCGCGATCTCAAGGCTACAGCCCGGCGACGTCATTCCCTTCCTCGACAAGGCCGACGTCTCCGTGCAGGTCAGCGCCAATGGCCGCGACCTCTACGATTGCGAATTCGGCCGGGCCGGCGAGCATTACACGGTGCGCGTCAAGGACACGATCGGCGGCGAGAACGACCTGCTGAAAGACCTGATGGCCAAGGCCTGATATCCGTCATCCCTTTTCGGGCTAAAGCCCGGCACAAGTTACAACTGGAATAGTTTCGATCATGGCACCGAAGAAAGCAAAACTCGACGAACAGGAACTGGACACGCCCGGCAACGACGCCGAGCTGGATCAGGCGATCGACGATCTGCGCGGCGTGCTCAAGGCCGACGAACAGGGCCTGCCCGCGGGGGGCAGCGATTTCGGCATGGATTTCGGCACGGCCGGCGACGATGGCGCCATCGGCGATTTCTCGGCCGGCACCGATCTCGCGACTGGATTCGGCGACGATTTCGGCGCGGCGGACCACGGCTTCGGCGACACGGGGTTCGACGGCGGCACGGCTCTCACGGAGCATGCCATGGCCGAGCCGGGCAGCGCCATGAATTCCAATCTCGACCTGATCATGGATATCCCGATCGATGTCCAGATCGTGCTGGGGTCGAGCCGCATGCAGGTTTCCGGCCTGATGGACCTGACCGAAGGCGCGACCATCGCCCTCGACAGAAAAATCGGCGAACCTGTCGACCTTATCGTCAATGGACGCTTGATCGGCCGGGGCGAGATCACTGTACTTGAAAATGACGAGACCCGATTCGGCATCAAGCTGATCGAGGTCATGCCTGTCCGGAAAACCTGACAGGCACGCAGGAAACAGCCGGGATGATCCCGGGGAGGTTTTCGTATGTTCGACTTTGATGGTTTCGAGAGCGCGGGGAGCAACCTGTCCTCGCCCGAGAAGGCGGCGGCCGTGCTTCTCGCCATGGGCCGCGGCGTCGCGGGCCGGCTTCTCAAATACTTCACCCAAGCCGAACTCCAGGCCATCATCCAGTCGGCGCAGACGCTGCGCACCATCCCGCCGAACGAGTTGCTCGACCTCGTCAACGAATTCGAGGACCTGTTCACCGAAGGCGCGGGCCTGATGGACAACGCCAAGGCGATCGAGAGCATCCTCGAGGAAGGCTTGACGCCGGACGAGGTCGACGGCCTGCTCGGCCGCCGGGCTACCTTCCAGGCGCTGGAAACCTCGATCTGGGACCAGCTCGAAAGCGCCGATCCGGCCTTCGTCGCCAAATATCTGATCAACGAGCATCCGCAGACGATCGCCTATATCCTCACCATGATCCCGGCCTCGGCCGGCGCCAAGGTGCTGATGCAGATGCCGGAGAGCCGGCGGCCCGACATCCTCAATCGAACCGTCAACCTCAAGGAGGTCAGCCCCAAGGCGGCGCAGATCATCGAGAACCGCGTTCTCGACATCATCCGCGACCTCGACAAGGAGCGCAATTCGGTGGGCAGCGTGCGCGTGGCCGACCTCATGAACCAACTCGACAAGACCGAGGTCGAGACGCTGCTCGATTCCCTCGAGGCGATCTCGCGCGATGCCGCGACCAAGGTCCGGCCGAAGATCTTCCTGTTCGAGGACCTGCTGCTCATGCCGCAGCGCAGCCGGGTGCTGCTGTTCAACGACATTTCCGCGGATGTCATCACCATGGCGCTGCGCGAGGTGCCGATGGACCTGCGCGAATCCGTGCTCTCGGCGATCGGCGCGCGCCAGCGCCGCATGATCGAGGCCGATCTCGGCGGCAACGGCGCGGGCGTCAATGCGCGCGCCATCGCGATGGCGCGCCGCTCCGTCGCCCAGGAGGCGATCCGGCTGGCCCAGAGCGGCCAGATCCAGCTCAAGGAATCGGGCGACCAGTCGGCGGCCGCGTAAGCGCGTAGGGAGGATTTCCCATGGCCGAAGATACCGACAAGGAAAGTAAAACAGAAGCCCCGACCCAGAAGCGCTTCAACGAAGCGGCGGAAAAGGGCAATACGCCGTTCTCGCGCGAGGTGACGGTCTTCGCCTCGACGGTGGCGATCTACATCTATCTCCTGTTCTATGTGCCGTCCGGCGTCGCGCATCTATGGGAAACGCTCCGCGACCTCTTCGAGAAGCCGGACCAATGGCGGTTCGAGAACGGTCAGGACATCGTCGCCCTGTTCGTCAGGCTCGGCTGGGAATCGTCGGCCATCATCGCGCCAGCCCTGGTGCTGATGGCGGCGTTCGGCATCGGCGCCTCGATCTTCCAGAACCTGCCCACCCCGATTCTCGAGCGCATCGCGCCGAAATTCTCTCGGCTCAACATCGTTTCGGGCTTCCAGCGGATATTCGGACTTCCGGGCTTCGTCGAATTCGGAAAGTCTCTGTTCAAGGTCGTGGTGGTCGGCACGATCATAGCGCTGGCGCTGCGCAACGAATTCGTCTCGTCGGTCGATGCGATGTATGCCGATCCGAACTTCCTGCTGAGCCGGCTGAGCGCGGACGTCAAGACCATCCTGATCATCATCATCTTCGCCACGGCGGTGATCGGCATCTCGGACTATTTCTGGACGCATCACCGCTGGTTCAGCGAGCTCAAGATGACGAAGGAGGAGGTGAAGGAAGAGCGCAAGCAGATGGACGGCGACCCCATCATGAAGCAGCGCCAGCGCTCCTTCGCCCGCGACCTCGCCCGAAAGCGCATGATGGCCTCGGTGCCGCAGGCGACGCTCGTCATCGCCAACCCGACCCATTACGCGGTGGCGCTTCGCTATGTGCGGGAAGAGGACGCCGCCCCGGTGGTGCTCGCCAAGGGCACGGACCTGATCGCGCTCAAGATCCGCTCCGTCGCCGAGGAAAACGGCATCCCCGTCTTCGAGGACCCGCCCCTGGCCCGCTCAATGTTTGCGCAAGTCTCGGTGGATAGTGTCATTCCGCCGGTGTTTTACAAGGCGGTCGCTGAACTCATTCAGCGCATCTATGCTTCGAAGAACAAATCCAGACGGGCGAGCATTCGTTAATGAGAAAAACTGCGAATTCTGCGGAACACGAGAAAATCGTCGCCGAAGCCCTGTCGCCCGTGGCGACGGAACTCAGGATGATCGACGCGGCCGATCTCGTCTCCCTGCTGCGCTACGAGCGGTGGGGCAACATTTCGGACCTGGTGTCATCCGCGGCCGAACTCTATTTCATGCCCGGAACGGTAAATTTCGGGACCAGCGGCGAATACAGGCTGGACTGGGACTCCAAGCCCGAGATCCTGCTCGATCTCGAAATCAAGCCGCGGGGCGTGACGATCTATGCCAAGCTCTCGCTGGCCGATGCGCAGGCGGGCATCGAGATCAATCACATCGCCTTCCACCAGCCGCAGGCCGGCGACGGCAGGGACGCGGACTTCCTCGCCCGGACACTGTCCGAGGCGCGTTTCGTCCCGAGGCCGGACGAAAGCCGGACCCAGCCGGCAGGCGCGAACAGTCAGGCGATGTAACCCAGCCTGATCGCCTTGGCGATCGCCTGGATCCTGTTGACCGAGTCGAGCTTCATCGTCGCGGCGGCGAGGTAGGCGTTGACCGTGTGGACCGAGAGCCGGAGCTTCTCCGCCACCTCCTCGCTGACGAGTCCGTCGCCGGCAAGCTGAAGGCAGGCGACCTCTCGGCTGCTGAGGATGTCGTCAGGCGCGGCCTTGCGCTCGTCGAGCACAAGCAGGTCCATCATGAGCTGGTGGCTGCGGTCGTGGAGATCGACCATGGCCTCGCCGGTCAAATCGAGATAATTGGCGACGAAGGCGACGTAGCCGTTGCCCATGCCGCCGAGCCGGACCGGAAAGGCAACGCCGCAGATCGGCAGCAACCGCGCCTTCAGATGCCGCACGAAACCGGAGAAATCCGCCATCTCGGCGGTCTGGCTGTCGTCGATCCCGTTCCAGAGCAGGGGCAGCGACGACGTTTCGAGATGTTCGAGAAAGGTGCCCCCGTAACAATCGAGCACCGCCGAGGCGGCCACGGGACTGTCGGAGGCGAAATTATCGATGATCGCCGTGAGCTTGCGGTGGCCCGGCAGGCCGGAATTGTTCGACTTGAACACCGCGAAGTTGCGCGCATGGATGAAGCGCTGCATCGCGACCAGCCGGGGAAAGAAATCCGCCCGGCTCGCCGTCCTGCCGCCCGGCCGTCTCGATCCTTCACCCTTGCCCCTGCCGTCCCGCATCGCCGCCCTTCCCGCCTCAGACCAGATTGTTGCGCACCGCATAGGCGATCGCCTCGGAGCGGGTCCGGGTGGCCGTCTTGCGCATGACGCTGGTGATGTAGTTGTTGATCGTGTTCTTCGAGATGCCGATGATGGTGGCGATCTCGTCGCTGGTCTTGCCCTCGGCGATCCAATAGAGGCATTCCAGTTCGCGATCGGTGAGCTCAAGCTCCCTGCCGCTCCTGGCCTGCTCGCTGAACAGCAGGCTGGCGAGATAGCTCGCGTGAACGCCGATGGCCCGCAGGCCCTGCTGGGACAGGATGACATCGACCGGGCACAGCAATGTCAGGCAATAGCGGTGGCGGCCGACATTGAAGGCGAGAGAGCAATACTGGCTGACTCCGCCGGGAAGGGCCAGTTGATCGGCCAGCATGTCGAATTGCGGTTGCAGCACCGAGAGGCATTTGTCGAGTTCGGTCACGCGGCTGAGATCGGCGATCGCCGGAATGGTCTTGCGCACGAGATCGAAGGGCCAGTCCGATGCGATCACGTGGTCGAGCCCGTTGTCGGAACTGGCGTCCTGCCGCATCAGCAGGAACCCCCCGCCCCCGACATAATCCGTCAGCGCGCGGAGCCCCCTGGATATGTCGCCGGCCTCGACCGCATCCGAGAGACGGCCCATGAGCTCCTCGTAGGTCATGCCGCGCCGGACCCGCGCGGACGCCGCGTCTCCCCTGGTTGCTTCACCCTGCTTGTTCCCTGTCACCTCGCCCACCGCATTGCTGGCTAAAGGAATACCAACGCCCTCCGCGGTACGGGCATCAGATCGTCTGACGGCGCACCATACGTTGAAACCATGATAAAATGATCGACCATCCGCACGACATGCGGGCCGCCGCAAAAGCGACATCGCATCCTCGTCATGCGAATCGCTCCCTCTATTTGATGTTCTGATTCGGCGTCGAGTTCAATGAAATATTCAGAATCGGCCGCCGACGCCGAATGTCGTCAATACTTGAATTCTCTACGATGAGAAATCACAGGGTCCGATGACGGGGTCCGGCCGTTCCATGAGGAAAGCGGCCCTCAGGCCGCCTTCTCGTTCGATGCCCATTTGCGGAGGATCTTGGCCGCCCGCTCCTCGGAGAGGTCGACCATGCGGGCAAGGCGCCGCTCCGGTCCTTCCTTGACCCGCTTGGCGATGCCGCCGTCCTCGTCCATGGTGAGAAGATCCTCGGTGGAATCGAAGCCGAAATCGGCGCCGAAGCCTTCCATGAGCGCGGAGCCCGGCCCGCCGACGGTCGGCGGCGAGAAATCGGGAAGTTCGAGGCCGGCCGTCTCGCCCAGCGGCATGACGCCTGTCGGTCCGCCGACCTGCGTGGCGGCCAGTTCCGGCCCGCCGATCGCCCGGATGAGGGGCCGGAAGCCGAGCCAGACGATGAGAAAGGCGACGACCACGAAAGCGAGCGCATTGATCATGCTGCCCATATTGCGCATGAAGATGTCCACGAAGCCTTCGGATGTCGGCGTCTCGGCGAGCAGCTGGTTCTCGAGGAAGTCGATGGCCGTCACGTTGACCGTGTCGCCGCGATCGGTGTCGAGACCGACGGCGGAGGCGACGAGCTTCTGCATTTCGGCGACGATCGCATCATAGCGCGCCTGGTCGAACGGCTCGCCGGCAAGCTTCATGATGCGGCCGCGATTGACGACGACGGCGATGGAGAGCTTGTCGATCGTATAGCCGTTGCGAACGGTCGCGACGGTCTTCTGGTTGATCTCGAAATTGGTCTGCTCTTCCTTCTTGTCGTTCTGGTCGGACGATTTCGGTCCGTTCGTCGTCGAATTGTTGCCCTGCGGCACGTTCTGCTCGACGGTCGCGGCCTCCTCGGCGGTGGTCTGCTCGGACTTCTTGTTCTCCTTGATCACCCGCGTGGAGCGTTCGACCTTGGATTCGGGATCGAAGATCGTTTCTTGGATCTGCTGGGCGTCGGTGTTGAGCTTGGCGGTCACGGAGGCACGGAAATTGTCCATGCCGAGGAAGGGCGCGAGCGCCTTGTCGATATTGCTTTCGAGCTCCATCTGCACGTTCTGGGCGATGTTGAGCGCGCGGTTCATGGTGCTGTTGGTCGGATCGTCGCCGGAAGCCAGCAGCTGGCCGGCCGAATCGAGGATGGTGACGTCATCGATCGAAAGCCCCGGCACCGCCGAGGCGACCAGGTGGCGGATGGAGGCGGCGGCCTTGCGCCCCGCCATCTGCGAGGCCCGGATCATCACCGAGGCGGTGGGCTTCTGCTCGGCCTGGCGGAACGATCCCCTGTCCGCCATGACGATATGGACGCGCGCGGCGGTGACGCCGTCGATCGCCTGGATCGACCGGGCGATCTCGCCCTCCAGCGCGCGAACGCGGGTGACCTCCTGCATGAAGGATGTCAGGCCGAGCGAGCCGACCTTGTCGAAGAGCTCATAGCCGGCATTGTTCGAGCTCGGCAGGCCGCGCTCGGCGAGATAGAGCCGCGCCTTGCTCGTCATCCCGACGGGAACCAGGACGGACTTGCCGTCGCTGCCGACCTCGAAATCGATGCCGCCTTCGGAGAGCGCCATGCTGACCTGATTGATATCGCCGGTTTCCAGCCCGACATACAGCGTCTCATAGCCCGGCTTGTTGACGTAATAGGTCCCGAAAAGAACCATGCCGATGATCACGACGCCGACCGCGGCGAGTGCCAGAAGTCGGCCGGGACCCAATCCCGCCAGGTTCTTGAGGATTGCCGTAAGCTGATTCAACAGATTCATTCTGTGCCCGCGCGTTTGCAGAGTCGTGCCGAGAGATCATTTCCCGGCCCCAAACTAGGGGTCCAAACTTGCGCGAGGGTTTTCAGCGGATGGCCGCCCGTCGACCAACGGGCGGCGCGTCTTCCGTCAGAAGAGGTCGAAGTCGCCGGCGGCGCGGGTGATCGGCTGGGAATGGCCGTGGCGCAGGCTTCCACCGGACAGCGCCTTCTGCATGTCGGCGAGCTTCACGAGGCTCAACGCCGTCGTCACATCGACAAGCAGCGCGTCGGGCACGATCGCCGCGATCGTATCGATGAATTCCGCCAGCCCCCTCGCCTTCTGGACGGCAAGGTCGATGCCCTGCATCATCATCAGCTGCTCCGAGGCGTCGAGCGGCGTGTCGTGCGTATCGGAGATCGCGGGCTCGACCCTTTCGATGAGATAGGCGACGTCATGGAGCTCCGCCACGATCCGCATCAGGATGTCGGGAAGCGCCTCTTCATGAGGAGCCATTTTCGACGCAAAACTCGACTGGACACGCGACACGGGAACTGAACTCCGGGGTTAGAAAAATTCGATGGAACTTTCGACGGGTTTCGGCGCGGCGACGGGACGGATTTCCCGCTGGACGGTGGCCCGCGTCTCGGCTCCGGTCAGGGCATATTGGCGGGCGCGGCCGGATACGGGCCAGTATTCGAGCTTGCGGCCGGTCTCGCCCCCGGTGGAGGAGCCGACGATCTGGATACCTTCGTCGCGCAGGAAGCGGGTCGCGAAATCCGCGTTCTGCTGACCGACATTGGAGAAGGAGGCGATGGTCTTGGCCCCGCCGAATATCTTGGCCTCGAGGCGGTCGCGGCGCGCGCCCTGCTTCAGGAGGCCGTTGATCAGGAGTTCCATCAGATGTACGCCATAGCGCGAGACATCGCCGCCCTGCGCCAGGGCGTCGACCGAGCCCGGCAGCAGGAAATGGTTCATCCCTCCGACACCGGCGGTCGGGTCGCGCAGGCAGGCGGCGACGCAAGAGCCGAGAACGGTCGACAGGACGACGCCGGGGTCGTTGGAGACCTTCCATTCGCCCTGAATGACGTGCAAGCGCCGGAAACCGTCGACATTCATTTCAGCGGTCCGAACACGGCCTCGATCGCAGCGCGCATCTTCTCGATGGTAAAGGGCTTGGCAAGCACGTTGTTGGCGCCCATCTGCGCCGCCTTCTGCACCAGCGCCCGGTCGCCCTGGGCGGTGAGGATGATGAAGGCCGCCTTCTTGGTCGCAGGGTTGGCCCGGACCGCCTGAAGGAAACCGAGCCCGTCCATCTTCGGCATGTTGAAATCGGAGATGACCAGGTGATGCGGCTGCTGGGCCATGATCTGGGCGCCCTGCATGCCGTCGCCGGCGGCGGTGATCTGCTTGAAACCGAGCTGGGTCAGAGCATCGCTCAAAAGAAGCCGGCTGGTGACCTGGTCGTCCACGATCAGGACCTTGATTTTTTCAGCTATGGACATTTAGTCGCTCCCTTCTTTTCGGGCGGCAGTTAGTTTCAGTATTTCCTCCCCGATGCCGCCGAGCGGGAGCTGCGTCTCCACAGCGCCCAGTTCGAACGCCACCCGGGGCATTCCGTAGACGACGCAGGTCTTTTCGTTCTGCCCGATCGTACGGGCGCCTGCATGTCGCATTTTCAACAGGCCCGAAGCGCCGTCGCGCCCCATGCCCGTCAGGATCGCGCCGACCGCATTGCGGCCCGCAAGTTCCGCCACCGAGTCGAACAGCACATCGACCGAGGGACGATGGCCGTTCACCGGCGGCTTTTCGACCAGCCGGCAGCACGGCGCATGCGGATTGGCGATCGTCAGATGCCGATCCCCGCCGGGTGCCAGGTAGATCCTGCCGATTTCCAGCCGCGCCCCGTCGGTGGCTTCCTGCACCTGCGGCGCGCACAATCTGTTCAGCCTTTCCGCAAAACTTTTGGTAAAAGTCGCGGGCATGTGCTGAGTGATGACCGTCGGAGGACAATTAACCGGAAACTTCTTAAGAACCTCTATCAATGCCTCGACGCCGCCGGTGGACGAGCCGATGGCGACGACCTTGCGGCCGACGCGGTAATCGGAACGCGTATTGGCGTTGGCGGCCGGCGCGGGCGGCTCGACCGGCTTGCGCATATATTGGTAACGCGCGGCGGATTTGGCGGCGGCCTTGACCTTGTCGATCAGTTCGTGAAACGGGCGGCTGTCTCCCGGCACGGGCTTGCCGATACAGTCGAACGCACCGATTTCCAGCGCGGCGATCGTGGCTTCCGCCCCCCGCTGGGTGAGCGAGGATACCATGATCACCGGCATGGGCCGCAATGTCATGATCTTCTCGAGGAATTCGAGGCCGTTCATGTTCGGCATCTCGATGTCGAGCGTCACCACGTCGGGGTTGAGTTCCTTGATCCTGGCACGGGCCTCCAGCGCGTCGCCGCACTGACCCACGACATCGACATCCGGATCGGAGTTGAGGACCGCCGCGATCATGCTGCGCATCGTGGGGGAATCGTCGACCACAAGAACCCGTGCCGGCGCCATCAGACCTTCCCTCCCGACCGGCCGTTATAGCGGTAGGTCGTGATGCCGGTATTGTCGAAGGCGGCCTTGGCATCGCCCGATACCCGCTCGGAATGGCCGATATAGAGCATGCCGCCGACCGGCAGCAGGTCGGCGAAACGCGACCAGATCCGCATCTGGGTGGGCTCGTCGAAATAGATCACCACGTTGCGGCAGAAGATGACGTCGAACTTGCCCTTGAACGGCCAGGCGGCCATCAGGTTGAGCTCGTTGAAGGTGATCAGGCGCTTGACCGCATCCACGACCTGGTGCTTTTGCCTGCCGTCCACCGAGACGGTCTGGAAATATTGCTTGCGCATCTGCGGGCTGACGCTTTCGAGCGCGGCGACGTCATAGGCGCCGAGGCGCGCCGCCGCCAGGATCTTGGGATCGATGTCGGTGGCGAGGATGCGGAAATCGTAATCGGCGATATTGGGGCAGACGGACAGCGCGGTGAGCGCGATGGAATAGGGTTCCTGGCCGTCCGAGCTCGCCGCCGACCAGATGCGGGCCCGGCCGCCGGCCTTGAGCCGCTGCACCATCGCGGGCAGGACCTCGGCCCTCAGATGCTCGAAATGATGGTTTTCACGGAAGAACCGCGTGAAATTGGTGGTGAGGAAGGACAGCATCTCCCGCCGCGCGTCGCTGCCGGCCGGAGAGGCGACGAGCTGGCAATATTCGCGGAAGGTCTTGAGACCGAGTTGCCGGATATGCTTCGACAGGCGCGAATAGACGAGCGACGCCTTGGATTCATTGAGCGCGATGCCGGCGTCCGAATAGATCATCGCCGCGATTTCCGTGAGGTCGCGCCGGGTCAGCGGGAATTCCCCACTGGCGAGGACCTCATCCTGGTTGCGGCGCTGGTCGATGGCTAGGTTCATGTCAGGCCGCTTCGCTTTCTGTTTCGGGGAAGATCGCCTCAAGCTCGATAAGGCAGATCATGCGTCCTTCGATGGCGAGAATGCCGCGCGCGAAGGACCGTTCGAGGTCGGAGGCGACCTCGGGCGTGGGTTGGATATTGTCGTCGGTGACCGTCAGGATATCCGACACGGCATCGACCAGCAGGCCGACGATCCTGTTCCGGACCTGGGCGACGATGATGACGTGGCGCGGCGTGGGTTCGGCCGGCTTCATGCCGAGCCTGAGCGACAGGTCGACGATCGGCAGCACCACGCCGCGCAGGTTGATCACGCCCTTCACATAGGCCGGCGTGTGCGGCATGGGAGTCGCCTGTGTCCAGCCGCGGATCTCGCGCACCGACATGATATTCACGGTAAATTCCTGCTCGCCGATGCGGAAGGCGATGAGCTCCCGGCCTCCGTGCGAAAGGGTTTTTCCGGTATAGGACATAGGCTCTCTTCCAGTCTCCGTTTTCTGCTGAAGCCTCAACCCGTTGCCGCGAGCGCGCTGTCGGCTCGGAGCGCCTGGCCGCGCGAGGCCGCGACCACCGCGTCGACATCGAGGATCAGCGCCACGCGTCCATCGCCCAGGATGGTCGCGGCCGCGATGCCCGGCACATGCGTATAGTTGGCCTCAAGGCTCTTGATCACGACCTGCCGCTGGCCCTGGATGGCATCGACCATCAGCGCGCGCTGGCCGCCGCCCTCCGATTCGACGAGCAGCGCCACGCCCTCGACGGGATTGGCCGGCTGGGCGCGGTATTTCAGGATATGGCCGACATCGACCAGCGGGCAGAAGGAGTTGCGGATCGCGATCAGCTTCTGATGCGCGCCGAAGGAATGGATGGCCGACGCTTCCGGCTGAAGCGTCTCGACGATCGCGGTCAGCGGCACGACGAGCGTCTGGCCCGCCACCGTGACCACCATGCCGTCGAGCACGGCGAGCGTCAGCGGCAGGCTCATGGTGAAGGTCGAGCCGTGGCCCGGCCGCGAATGGATCGAAATCCGGCCGCCCAGCGCCTGGATCGAGCGCTTGACCACGTCCATGCCGACGCCGCGGCCCGACACGTCGGTGATCTTGTCGGCGGTCGAGAAGCCCGGCGCGAAGATCAGATTGTCGATTTCCTCGTCGGAGAGATTGGCGTCGACGGGAATGAGGTCGTTGTCGATCGCCTTCTGCCGCACGCGTTCCCGGTTGATGCCCGAGCCGTCGTCGGCGAGTTCAATCACGATACGGCCCGACCGGTGCTTGGCGGTGAGGCGCACCGTGCCTTCCGCCGGCTTTCCAAGCGCCGTGCGCTTTTCGGGGGATTCGATGCCATGATCGACCGAGTTGCGGATCATATGGGTCAGCGGCTCGGCGAGCTTGTCGATGACCGTCTTGTCGACCTCGGTATTCTCACCCTCGGTAATGAGACGCACCGACTTGCCGACCATATCCGCCACTTCGCGGACGATGCGCGACATGCGCTGGAAGACGGGCTTGACCGGCTGGGCGCGGATCGCCATCACCGAATCCTGGATCTCTCGGGTGAGCTGCTGGAGCTCTTCCAGGCCCATATTGATGCTCTGGGTGCCGCTCTGGTCGTTCTCGATGACGCTCTGGGCCAGCATCGCCTGGTTGATGACCAATTCGCCGACCAGATTGATGAGGCGGTCGACGCGGTCGAGGTCCACGCGGATCGTGGGCGTGGCGCCGCCGGCGGCGTCGCCCTGCTTGGCGGCGGGCGCGTCCTTCTTTTCCGCGCGCGGAGCGGGCTTATCGCCCGGCTGCGCTGCCGGCGCCCTTTGCTGCGCTTGGCCGCCAGCCGCCTCGGCATCGGTCGGGTGCCGATCCGCGCCGGAATCCGCGGGCTCTTCATCGAGCAGCGCCAGATCGAAGGGAACGGGCTGCATCGGCAGTTCCTCACCCGAAGCCTGTTCGTCAGCCTCCTCGTCCTCGATACGCCTGATTTCGAGCTCGCAATCCCATTCGACGAATTCGAAGACCTGGCGGATCGCGTCCTCGCCCTTATCGGTCGTGAGCCGGATCTTCCAGGCGAGATAGGCGCTTTCCGGCTCCAGCGCGTCGAGGGCCGGCAGTTCGGAGAGATCGCAGTTGATGGACATATCGCCGACGCGGCGAAGATCGCGCAGCAGCAGGACGGCGTCGTTGCCCTTGGTGTAGAGATCGCGGCGCGGCTTGAAATCGATCTCGTAGGTAGGGACGACCATCGCCGGCGCCTCGGCATCGTCGCCGAAGTCGTCGAAGGAGAAGGGGATCGGCTGGAAGCCGCTGTCGTCGGTGGGCGCTGGCTTGGCCGGCGCAGCGGCCGCCACCGGCGCTGCGGGCGCGGCTTTCGGCGCGGCCGGTTCGGCATGGCCGCCGATGCTCTCGCCATTGGCCAGCGCCTCGAGATCGCGGACCAGCCCGGTCGTGCGCGCCGGATCGATCGTTCCGCCGTCGCGTGCGGCATTGGTCAGGTCGGCCAGCACGTCGGCCGACTTGAGCATGATCTTCATCACATCCGGGCCCGGGTCCAGCCTGTTGGAGCGGACGCAATCCAGCGTGGTCTCGAAGACATGGGCGAAGGCGACGAGATCGTCGAGCCCGAAGGCGCCGGCGCCCCCCTTGATGGAATGAACGGCCCGGAACACGGCATTGACGGTCTCGGAGTCGGTCTCCCCGTCATTCATCTTGAGCAGACCGGATTCCAGTTCCGCGAGTTGCTCCTCGCATTCCTGGAAAAAGATCTCTTTGATTTCGTTCATATCCATAGGAGCAACTTCCCGGTTAGACGGTTTAGGCGGTCACGCGTTCGATGGCATCGATCAGCTTGGTCGGATCGAACGGCTTGACGATCCAGCCCGTGGCGCCGGCCTGGCGGGCGCGGTTCTTCTTCTCGGCATCGCTTTCCGTCGTCAGCACCAGGATGGGGATCGCGCGATACTTGTCGTTGCGGCGAACGCCCTCGATAAAGCCGAAGCCGTCGAGGCGCGGCATGTTGATGTCGGTGACGATGACGTCCGGATCGCATTGCTCGAGCACTTCGAGCCCTTCCACGCCGTCCTCGGCCTGGATCGTCTCGAAGCCGGCATTGTTGAGCGTGACGAGGAGCATGTTCCGGATCGTCCGGGAATCGTCGACTGTAAGAACTTTCTTCTTCATCAATTGCTCTCCTTTGCGAGCATATTTTCGTAATTCACACCTGAGAGCTGCATCGTCTTGGCCAGCGCATCCGACATTTTCGAGAATGTCAGGCTGTGCTTCTCCTGTTCCCAGGTCTTCGCCGCCGACATCAGCACCTGGATGCAGAGCGCGCCGACGCGCTCGACGGCGGAGGCGTCGATCATCAGGTCGCCGCCACGGGCGGCCATGAGCTTCGAATGCAGCCCGCTCGCCGCATTGAGATCGAGCACGGCGTCGAGGCTCAGTTCCTGGATGGCGGCCGACTTGCCCTTCATGTTCGTGTTTCCTTGTTGCCAATCTTTGCGAAAGCGCCACTCATCCGACCGCCCTCCGGATCGTCGCCGGACGCTCCATTTCCGGGAAAGCCCCGTCGAGGAAATCGTCCCGGTCCATATCCGGCTCGCGGATGGCGGGCGGTCTTGCGGCGGGCTGCCGCGTCGCCTCGCGGCGCTTCTCCAGCCGGAATTCCCGGATCGTCTCGCCGAGTTCCAGCATCACCGTATGAAGGTCCCCAGCCACACCATGCGTTTCCGTCGCGCTCGCCTCGAAGGCGCGCAATTCGGAGCCCAGTTCCGATGCGTCCCGCAGGATGCCGCCCAGCGCCCCGGCTGCCGCTTCGGAATCGTCGACGATCGCGGCGACCATGTCGTTGATGGCGGAGACCTGCCCGACAATGCCGCCGATCGCCTCCTGCGTGCGGGCGACACTCTGGACGCCGCCATCGACCTGCGACTTGGTGGTGGTGACGAGTTGCTTTATCTCGCGCGCCGCTTCAGCCGAGCGCTGCGCCAGCGCCCGGACCTCCTGGGCGACCACGGCGAAGCCCCGGCCCGATTCACCGGCGCGCGCCGCCTCGATCCCGGCATTCAGCGCCAGGAGATTGGTCTGGAAGGCAATGTCGTCGATCACGCCGATGATCTGGCCGATCCGCTCCGCCGAGCGCTCGATGTCGGACATGGCGGAGATCGCCTCGCCGACCACGCCGCCGCTGGCGACAGCCGCCTGCCGCGCATGGGCGGAGACTTCCGCCGCCTCCCTGGCGCCGGCCGCGCAGCGGCCCGCCACGGCCTCCGCTTCCCTGATCCTGCCGACCGCCCGATCCGCCTTGCACCCGGCCTGCGACGCATGACCGGCAAGCGCCGCGGCGGACAGGGCGATGCGACCCGCATCGCGCTCGCCCGTGGCGGCCCGGGCGCCGAGACCGGCGAGAGCCGACCGGAGACCGCCGACCGCCTCGTCCAGTCCGGCAAAGGCGTCGGCGCAATCCTCGGGCACCGTCTCTAGACCATGCCCCGTCAGATCCTTTCCGCCGAGACGCTCCGCGAGCGCCGAAACGACACGGCGCATCTCTTCGCCATGGGCGGCCCGCGCCTCGGCGAGGGCCTGTTGCCGTCCGATGCGAAGCGCGTTGAAGCGCAGCGAGACGGCGATTTCGAGATCGACGAGCGCGGCGCGCAGCACGCCGGTCACGAGCTCGGCGAGCCTGGCGCGGCGCTCGGCCGCATTGCCGAAGATCGACCTGGGCCAGAATTCGTCGATCAGGCCCGACAGGAAATGTTCGAGGATCACCGCATGCCCGGCAATATGCCAGCGGGGATCGAGCCCCATCCGGTGTTCCGCATCGACCAGCACCTTCACGCGCTCGGCATAGAGCGCGTCGAAACGGGCATCGGTCAGGACTTCCCAATGCGATCGGTTGAGATCATGGAAACGCTCGACCTGTGCCTCGGTCTCGAAATTGCGCGCGGCCTCGGGAAAGCTCTGGAAGCGGTGAAAAAGATCGCGCAGCGCCGTCTTCAGATGCGGCAGCAGCAGGTTCCGATTGTCGCGGACAAGGGCGGCCCCCGGCTCATCGAGGCCGGCAAACCGAAGCCGGCCGTGAAGGCTTCCGCCTTCCCGCCGGTCGCTTCCCGCCGATGTGGGTGCCTCTGTCAAAACAACCTCGCCCCTACGCGAACTCCCGCCGGCATGCGGCGTCTCGGACGACCGTCGGCCCGCGCCGCGCCGAACCGCCGTCGCGGGCCCGGAGGCGAGACCTGAGGTCCTGCATTTCAGAGAATTCCGGATTCTGTACCGGTACGACGATGCGGCATCATGCCAGGGAACGGCGTTCCGTTTCCTCTTCGGCGTGACCCTAATCTTTATGGTTAATTCCTTGCCTGAAGGTTAACGTGAGGTAGCGTTACCTGGTAACGGAAGAATAAACGGTCATGCGGGATCCCGCCGATCTTTCGGGTTTCCCCGCCCTTCCATTCCGTTCCTGAAGACAGCTTCGCGCAAGTCCGTGGATATAGTCTCGTCCGCCAGCCGCCGACAATGCCGTCGCATGAGGAAGAGACATGATCGTTCTCGGATTGAGCGCCACCCTGATCGTGGCTTCCACGCTTATGGGGCTCGTCCTGCTGCTCAGCATCGATATGGCGCGTCTCGCCGCGAGCCGACGGCATTTCTGACCGGCCCCTGTCCCTATCGTTTTGACCCATGCCGCTTTCCCGCTATAAGCGGGTGAAGGTTTGATTTTTCAGGTCCTTGTCCCTCCATGAGCATTGAATCCGTCAAGGCGTTTTTCGCCGCCCACGCCCCCGATCTCCAGGTCATCGAGCTCGATGTCAGCACGGCCACCGTGGAGCTTGCCGCCGCGGGTCACGGTGTCGCCCCCGGACAGATCGCCAAGACGCTGGCGATCCGGGTGGGCGACGAGGTGGCGCTGCTCGCCGCCAAGGGCACGGCGCGGCTCGACAACAGGAAATTCAAGGCCCGCTTCTCCACCAAGCCGAGGATGCTGCCGCTCGACGAGGTCGAGCGAGAGACCGGCCACCCCGTCGGTGGCGTCTGCCCGTTCGGCCTCGCCAAGCCGCTCAAGGTCTATTGCGACATTTCCCTGCAAGCCTATGATGAGGTCGTGCCCGCCGCGGGCGCCATCAACGCCGCCGTCCGGATCTCGCCCGCCCGCATGGCGCAATTGACCGGAGCGGAGTGGATCGATGTCTGCGAATGACGAAGCGCCGTTGACCGGCGCGCAATGCCGCGCCGCGCGCGCCCTGACGGACATATCGCGGACGATGCTGGCGGACGCCTCGAAAGTGGCGGAGGAGATCATTGCCGGCTTCGAGCGCAGGCTGCTCGAGCCGGAGGCGGATCTCCGCGCCGCGCTGCGGCATGCGCTGGAGAACTTCGGAGCGCTGTTTCTCACCGACGACGGGCAAAGCGGCGCGGGCGTCCGCCTCAAATTCAGCGCGGCGGAAGCGGAGCGTATCGAAAATCTCGAAAACGAGGGCGGGCAGGTCGCCGAGGACGATGTCGTCCCGTAAGCGATTCCGGCGTCCGGCGCGGGATGTGAGGATGGCGGGCGCAAGGCCCGCCACGCGCTTCTCAATGGAAGGATGTGCCGTCGGCTTCCTCGATCGCCTCGCCGCCATTGACGGAGAGCCTCACGCGGCCGCCATCGATCGACGCCACATTGGAAAGATCGATGAAATGGTGATGATCCCGGTGGCCGGGATCGTTTTCGCTGCGGGTCAGCTTGATACGGCCGCCCTCGATGCGATCCACGGTGCCCACGTGACGGCCATCCGCGCCGACGACTTCGGCATGTTCACGAATATCCGATGCATTGATCATGATATGTCTCCTTTCGCGCCTTTCCAACGCTCCAGCGCGAAAAAGGATGCATGATCGAGGAAGCCGGCGACACGGAACCGGGAGGAGACAGGACTGACCGCCGCATGCGGTCAGCCGGCCGAAGCCTGCGCGCTGTCGATCAGGCTGGCGAATGCCGCGGCATAGGCGGCGCGCATGGCAAGGCTGCGGGTCTCGTTTTCCGGAAGATCGGGCGCCAGGCGCTTGAGGACGATGCCGCTGATCAGCTTGGCCTGCTTGCGGTGCACGGGAAGCGCGTGGAGCTTGGCTTCCTGGTAGCTGCGCTGGAGTTCCGCGCTCTGCCAGCCGGGATCGGCGAGCACGGCGCTGACGGCCTCCGTCGCCGCCCTGGTGGCGGATTTGAAGGCGGCCGGCGGAATGGGGACGGGTCTCGCCTGTTCCGGCGGCTTGACCATGGCCGCGGGCGGCGGCGGCGCCGGCTTGGCGACCATTACCTCGCGCACACCCTGCCGGCGGCTCGGGATCTTCGGCATCACCAGCGGTTCACGGCCCGATACCTGCGGCTTGCGCATGGCTTCGCCCGCGCGTTCGTCGGACGATACGGCATCCGGCGGCGCTGCGGCCTTGAACTTGAGCGATATGATCGGTCGTCCGGTCTTCCGGTCCATCAGGATTCCGCCTGGGCGTCATTCGAATTCGGTTGGTTTCAACACTCCATCACGTGAGTTGCGTGACGTGTCAACAGCCAAGCCGCTTTTGTCCGGCAAGGATAGTTCGAATTTATGTCGCGACCGTGAAATGCGCAATTCCGGAGCGAAATTCCCCGGCCCTGGCATCGCCCGGCCGAAGTTCAATCGTCGTCGAGGATTCGCCAGGAGGCGCCTTCGAGATCGTCATACTGGCCGGACTTGAGCGACCAGAGGAAGGCGGCCAGCCCCAGTGCGCCCAGGCCAAGTGCGATCGGGATCAGGAAGACGAGCGCGTTCATGCCGGATGGACCTCGAATTCCGCGCGGGCCGGTTGCCTTTCCCCCCGCGGGGCGATGCCCGCCGCATTCAGGCGGAGCGAATTGGCGACCACGATCAGGGAGGAGGTGGACATGGCGATCGCGGCGACCAGCGGCGTCGCGTAACCCAGGATCGCAACCGGCACGGCTATGGTATTGTAGGCGATCGCGAGCGCGAAATTCTCCCGGATCAGGCGGCCGGCGCGGCGCGAGACATCGATGGCGATGGACACCGCATCGAGCCCCTCGCGCATGAAGACGAAATCGGCGGCCTGGCGGCCGACTTCGGCGGCCGTCGACGGCGCCATCGACACATGGGCGCTTCGAAGGGCCGGCGCGTCGTTGATGCCGTCGCCGACCATCAGCACCTTTCGCCCGTCATGGCCCATCCGACCGATCTCCTCGACCTTCTCCATCGGGTCGAGCTCCGCCCGCCAGCCGGCAATGCCGAGCATCGCTGAGAGCCTGCGGACCACGCCCTGCCGGTCGCCCGACAGCACCGTCGCGCCGATGCCCTCGGCCGCCAGCCGCGCCACCGTCGCCGCGGCGGCGGGTCGCGGCATGTCCTCGAAACGGAACACGCCCTGCCCGATATGGTCGAGCGACAGCACCACCTCGGAATATTCGGCCGCACTCACCGACGACGAAGCGCCGCCGAGCGCGAAGGCCCTGTTGCCCAGCCGCCAGACGCCCTGCGGCGTCGATGCTTCGAGACCGCCGCCCGCGACCTCCCGAACCGCGTCGAAAGTGGCCGGCGACCCCGGGCAGGCACGCGACAGCGCCTGCGACAAGGGGTGGCGCGAATGCGCGGCGAGGCCCGCCGCCGTCGCGAATGCATCTCCGCCGATTTCGCCGGCATTGACCAGACGCGGCTTTCCGAGCGTCAGGGTGCCGGTCTTGTCGAAGACGACATGGTCGATCTCGGCCAGCCGCTCCATGGCCGAGCCGTCCTTGACCATGATGCCGCTGCGGAAGAGACGGCCTGCGGCCACGACCTGCACGACGGGAACAGCCAGGCCCAGCGCGCAGGGGCAGGTGATGACCAGAACCGCGACCGCCACCAGAAGGGCATGCTTCCAGTCGCCGTCATAAAAACCCCAGCAGAGGAATGTCACCAGCGCGAGCAGGTGCACGACGGGGGAATAGAGTTGCGCGGCGCGATCGGCGATCCGGCGATATCGGGCCTTGCCGCCTTCCGCCGCCTCCATGAGCGAGATGACCTCGGCGAGGAAGGACCGCTTCGCATCCGCCACGGCGTCCACCGTCAGCGAGCCGGTGAGGTTGAGCGTGCCGGCCAGCAGCCGGTCGCCGGCGCGCGCCGCCACCGGTCGGCTTTCGCCGTTGACGATCGACCAGTCGACATCGCTTTCGCCGGAGACGACGAGCGCATCGACGGCGAGCCGCTCGCCAGCGGCGACGAGCAGCCGGTCGCCGGCGCGGATATCGTCGACCGGCCGGTAGTCCCGGTCGCCATCCTCGCCCAGCACGGTGGCGCCGCGCGGCGAAAGCCGGGCAAGGCCGAGGACCGCCGAACGCGCCCGGTCACGCATCAGGTGATCGAGCGTGCGGCCGATGAGCAGGAAGAACAGCAACGAGGTCGTGGCGTCGAACCAGGCATGCTCGCCGTGATGGATCGTTTCCCAGAGAGACACGCCATAGGACAGGATGACGGCGAGCGTGATCGGCACATCCATGTTGGTATGGCCGCGACGCAACGCGCTCCAGGCCGAGGCGAAGAAGAAGCGGCCGGAGAAGATCAACGCGGGCGCGGCGATCATCGCCGAGATCCAGTGGAACAGATCGCGGGTCGCCGCATCCGCCCCGGACCAGACGGAAACGGAAAGCAGCATGATGTTGGTCGCGGCGAAGCCCGCCACCGCCACCGCGATCAGCAACTGGTTGCGCAGGGCGTCACCGGTCTCGGCAAGGTCCTGGAAAAGATGGACCCGATATCCCTGGGAGACGATCGCCCCTACCAGGCCCGTGGGATCCGTCGGCTTGCCGCCGATACCGTCGCGAAAGGTGACGGACACGCGTCTGGTCGACAGGTTGACGCGCGCCTTCTCCACTTCGGGCCGTTGCCGGAGGGCGCCTTCGATCTTGGAGATACAGGCGCCGCAATAGGCGTCGGGCACGCCGAGTTCCAGCGCGCGGCAGCCGTTTCCGAGGTCGCGCGATGCGAGCCAGAGTTCCTCGGAGCTGATCGCATCGTCGGCAAGGGCCTCGGTGCCTGGCGCGCAGCAGCTCATGTCAGGGTCCTCCGGATACGACCCGCTCGGCCTGGTGGAAGACGATCCGGCCGTCGTCGAACGCGGCGAAATCGACGACCCACGGTCCCTTGGCCGGGCTCGTCCGTGCGACGAACATATCGCCGTCGCGCAACAGCTTGACGGAAAAGTCCTGCTTGTCGCCCACCGGGCGATGAAACAGCGCCTCGACATGATCGATGGCGGCGACGACGTCGGCCGGGCCGTCGAGGCGATAGCGTACCATGCCGTCCCCGATCGTCACCACCCCCTTGAAGCCTTCGCGCGCCCATTCCCGCGCGCGGGCGGCATTCTTGTTGAACTCCTGGCTGGCGACATAGGTATTCTTCGACAGCATGCCGCTCCAGCTGGAATTCGCCAGATAGGCCATGATCAGGTTGACGGTGATGACCGTGCCGAAAAAGGCGACCATGGCGAACAGCATATGCCAGCCGGTGAATCCCCTGCTTTCCCGCGCCACGCTCATTTCCGTTTCTCCGGAACGTTGAAGGTTGCCCTGTATTCGGCGGACTCGCCAGTGGACGGATATTCCACCTTCATTATGAATTCCCGATCCGACGCCGGCAACTGGTCCTTCCTGACGGTGACAAAGATCTTGAGCTTCTGGACCGTATCGGCATCGACCTGGACACCGAAGGCCCGGCCCTTGGGTAACGGATCGGTCGCCAGCGTCATGCCCGCTCCCGGCAGGCCGTTGATGGTGAGCATGAAGAGCCTCGGCTCGGCCCGCATGTTGAGGATCTTGATCGTATAGCCGTTGCGGATCGAGCCGTCGGACTCCATGACATATTGCGGGTTCCTGTCGTGCAGGACGTCGAGCTGGAGGCGATCGCGCATGGCGAGCGCGACGAGCAGGCCCACGCCGATCAGCGACCAGAGCACGCCATAGAGGATGATGCGCGGCCGGAAGATGACGCGCCAGTTGAAATGGCGGATCTTGTCGTAGAAGCGGCCGTCGGCGTCGCGCACGCGGGCAGGATCGATGGGCGCCGCGTTTCCCGCCGTGGCGATACCCATGTTATAATTGTAATCCTTCAGGGTCGAATAGGCGATCAGACCCTTCTCCCGTCCCAGCTTGTCCATCACGCCGTCGCAGGCGTCGATGCAGAGCGCNNGCGCGCAGGTGATGCATTCGAGCTGGAGACCGTCGCGGATGTCGATGCCCATGGGACAGACCGCCACGCAGGCATTGCAGTCGACGCAATCGCCGACGCTGGCGCCGGCGGCGGCCGCCTTCTTCTGGTGGCGCGAACGGGGCTCGCCGCGCCAGTCGTTATAGGTGACGACCAGCGAATTCTCGTCGAGCATCGCCGCCTGGATGCGCGGCCAGGGGCACATATAGGTGCAGACCTGCTCACGCATCAGGCCGCCGAAGACGTAAGTCGTGGCGGTCAGGATGGCGACGGTGATATAGGCCACCGGATCGGCATGGCCGGTCAGGAAGTCCCCGGCGAGCGTCGGCGCGTCGGCGAAATAGAAGATCCATGCGCCGCCGGTGAGGATGCCGATCAGGAGCCAGATCGCATGCTTGGCGATCCGCCGCCAGATCTTGCCGGCGCTCCAGGGGGCCGCGTCGAGCTTCATGCGGGCGTTGCGGTCGCCCTCGATGGCGCGCTCGACCACGAGGAAGAGATCGACCCACACCGTCTGGGGACAGGTATAGCCGCACCAGGCGCGGCCGACCGCCGAGGTGACGAGGAAGAGGCCGAGGCCCGCCATGATCAGCAGGCCGGCCACGAAATAGAATTCCTGCGGCCAGATCTCGACGAAGAAGAAATAGAAGCGCCGGCCGGCGAGGTCCACCAGGATCGCCTGGTCGGGCGCATGCGGGCCGCGATCCCAGCGGATCCAGGGCGCCAGGTAGTAGATGCCGAGGGTGATCAGCATCACCAGCCATTTGAAGCGCCGGAAATAGCCCTCCGCGCGCTTGGGAAATATCTTCTTGCGCGCGGCATAGAGCGGCTGCCTGAGGCGGGCGGCATTGACCGGCTCGGCCTCGAGCCGCTCGATATTTTCAGCACCGGTCTTGAGCGTATTGTCCTGGATATTCATCGGAAGCCCTTCAAACTGGCTTCCGTTCTAAGCGGAACGGAGCGCCGATTCCTTGATCTATCGCAAATTCCGGCGCCGGGCGGGGTGGCGCGCGGGAATGTCGCAGGTCCACTCCAAATGGATAGGCCCGCCGAAGCGGGCCTATCTCCCCTCCTCTATGTCACTGGCCGCCGCCCAGCGAATGGACATAGACGGCGAGTTCCTTGATCGTTGTGTCGCTCAGACGGCCGGTCCAGGCGGGCATGACGCCCATGCGGGGCGTCGAAACCTGCCGGGCGATCGCCTCCTCCGAGTTGCCGTAGAGCCAGATCGCATCGGCGAGGTCAGGGGCGCCGAGCTCCTTGTTGCCGCGCGCGTCCTCGCCGTGACAGGAAGCGCAATTGTCGGCGAAGACCTGCTTGCCCGGCTCGACCAGGCTCGCATCGGACGGCGTGCCCGTCAGGCTGACGACATAGGCCGAGACCTGACGGATCTGGGCCGGCTCGAGCATATCCTTGAAGGCCGGCATTTCCGACACGCGGGTATCGGAATGCTCGCTGCGGATACCATAGAGGATCGTCTGGTAGATCTGCTCGGTGGTGCCGCCCCACAGCCAGTCGTCGTCGTTGAGGTTGGGATAGCCGGGGCCGCCCATGGCGCCGGTGCCGTGGCAGGTGATGCAATTGACCTTGAAGGCGGCGTCGCCGCCGTTAAGGGCGAATTGCAGAAGCTGCGGATCCTTGGCGATGTCGGTGACCGGCGTCGCCGCGATCTTGTCGACAAAGGCCTTCTGGGCGTCGGTCGCGACCTTGACGCTCTCGGCGAATTCCTGCCGGCTGGAATAGCCGAGCACGCCGCGCGTCGCTTCCTTCAGAAGCGGCCAGGACGGATAGGCGATCGCATAGGCGATGGACCAGACGATCGTCGCATAGAAGGTCCAGACCCACCAGCGGGGCATGGGATTGTTGAGTTCCCGGATCCCGTCCCATTCATGGCCGGTGGTCTCAACGCCTGACAGTTCATCGATATGTTTCTCGGCCATGGTTCAGTCCTCCCTCAGCGGGATTTTCGCGGCTTCGTCCGCGCGTTTCTTGGCGCCGGGCAGCAGGACCATGGCGATCACTCCAGCGAAGAAGATCAACATGGCGAGCATGCCCCAGCTATCGGCGAAGTGGCGCATGGATTCATAGGTGCTCATCGGTCGGCCTCCCTCAGCGATAGCCCGTCGCGTCGTCATAGGTCGAGAAATCGACCAGCGTGCCGAGCATCTGGAGATAGGCCACGAGCGCGTCCATCTCGGTCAGCCGGGTGGGATTGCCGTCGAAGTCGCCGACCTTGGCCTTCGGATAGCGCTCGAGAAGCCCCGACGTGTCGGCATTGGGATCGGCCTGCGCCTTGAGATCGACCTCGGCATTTTCCATCATCGCGTCCGTATAGGGCACGCCGACGGCCCGGTTGGCGCTCAGCGTCGCCTTGACCGAGAAGCTGCGGATGTCGAGATCGGTACTCCTCAGGAAGGAATAGCTTGGCATCACCGATTCGGGCACCACGCTGCGCGGCTCCACCAGATGCTGAACGTGCCATTCATTGGAGTAGCGGTTGCCGACGCGGGCGAGATCCGGCCCGGTGCGCTTCGAACCCCACTGGAACGGATGGTCGTACATCGACTACGCCGCCAGCGAGTAGTGGCCGTAGCGTTCGACCTCATCGCGCATCGGGCGG
>JAGRLJ010000019.1 GCA_020441805.1 Rhizobiaceae bacterium | reverse complement strand
TCGAGCAGGCACTGGTGGATGAAGGCGATGCCGCGAATATCGACGCCGCGCGTCGGCTGGCAGGCCACCAGCAGGTCCGGATCGCCGTCGAGCTCGCGCGCCATGGCGACGCGCTGCTGGTTGCCGCCGGACAGGCTGGAGATCGGCAGGGTCGAGCCGCCGCGCCGCACCGAATAGCGTTCGAGCAGCGTCTCGGCATGGTCGGCAAGCGCGCCGAGCTTCAGGATGCCCGCGCTGACGAAGCCCGGCCGCCGATGGTGGCCGGCCACGACATTCTCGGCGATCGAGGCGTCGAGGCAAAGCCCCTCGGCGGCGCGATCGGGGGAGAGATAGGCGAGCCCCAGGGCGCGCCGCGCCGGCAGCGGAAGATCGGTGATCGGCCGGCCGCCGAGGCTGATTGTTCCCGACTGGACGGGCTGAAGCCCGGTCACCGCGCCGATGAGCTCGTCCTGGCCGTTGCCGGAGACGCCCGCCACCGCGACGATCTCACCCTTGCGCACGGTGAAACTCGCATTGCGCAGCCGCGCCATGCCGCGGCCGGTACCGACGGTCACGTCCTTCGCGGAGAGAACCGTCTCGCCCGGCTGGCCCGCCCGTGCGTCGGGATCGGCGATGACTTCGCCGATCATCAGTTCGGCGAGCGCCGGCTTGCTGGTGTCGGCCGTCCGGAGACTGCTGACGACGCGGCCGGTGCGCATGACGGTGATGTGGTCGCTGACGTCGAGCACCTCGTCGAGCTTGTGGCTGATGAAGATGATCGTGCGGCCCTCGCCCTTGAGCCGCTTGAGCAGCGCCATCAGCTCGCGGATCTGCGATGGCGCGAGGACGGCCGTCGGCTCGTCGAGGATCAGCACGTCGGCGCCGCGATAGAGCAGCCTCAGGATCTCGACGATCTGCCGGACATGCACCGGAGCCTCGTCCACCGGCATGTCCCAGTCGAGCGAGACGCCGGCTTCCCGCTCGAGCGTGCGGGCCGCCTCCATCGCCTTGGCGTGGTCGACCAGCAGCGGACCCTTGACCGGCTCACGGGCCAGCACCAGGTTTTCCAGCAGGGTCAGGCCCGGCACCAGCATGAATTCCTGGTGCACCATGCCGATGCCGCGCGCGAAGGCCTCGGCCGGACCGTTCAGCGTGGCCGGCCGGTCGTCGATGACGACCGTGCCCTCGTCCGGGCGGTCCATGCCCTGGAGGATGCGCATCAGCGTCGACTTGCCGGCGCCGTTGCCGCCGACAATGGCGTGGATCGATCCGGCGAGCGCCGAAAAGTCGACATTGTCGTTGGCGACGAGCGATCCGAAGCGGCGGGTCACCCCGCGCGCGCCAAGGCGCACGCGCGGGTCCCGGGAGGCGTTCGCGGTAGAGTCCATCGGCCTGGCCACACCTTACTTGAGATAGTCCGGATAGCCCTGGTCGACGACGTTCCAGACCTTGATCTTGCCGGAGATGATATCCGCCTTGGCCTGCTCGACCTTCTCGAGATAGGCGGCGGGGATGATGTCCTTGGTATATTTCATCTCCGAGAGGCCGACGCCGTCCTCCTTGAGGCCGAAGGCCAGCGTCTTGCCGCCGAGCTTGTCGCCCGCGGCATATTGCTTGACGACATTCTCGACCGCCACGTCGGTGCGCTTGACCATCGAGGTCAGGACGTTGCCGGGGGCGAGGCCGTCCTGGTCGCCATCGACGCCGATCGCGTAATGGCCGGAATCCTTGGCCGCCTGGATCACACCGATGCCGGTGCCGCCCGCCACCTGGTAGATGATGTCGGCGCCTTCCTCGAACATGGCCTTGGCCATCTGCTGGCCGAGGGCGGGATCGGCGAAGTTGTTGGAATAGGCGACCTTCACGTCGATATCGGGATTGACCGCCTTGGCGCCCTCGATGAAGCCGGCGATGAACTTGTCGATGCCGGCGGACTTGGTGCCGCCGATCACGCCGAGAACCGGCTCGGCATTGATGCCCTTGATGGACGTGTCGGTCGTGACCTGCGCGGCGAGCATGCCGGCGAGGTAGGAGCCTTCCTGTTCTTGGAACAGGACCGAGACGATGTTGTCGCCCTTCTGGACCTGGTTGAGGATGGCGAAGGTCGTATCCGGATAATCGGGCGCGACTTCGAGCATCGGCTCGCCATGCGAATATTCGAGATCGACGATCAGGCCGAAATCGGCGTCGGCGGCGCGGCGCAGCACATCGGCCGCCTGGGCCACGACGTCCTTGGATTCGACCGGCCTGCCGTCGATGCCCACGGCCTCGATCGCGCGCTTGAACCCGGCAAAGGCCAGATCGTTGTACGACTGGTCGCCGAGGCCGCCCTGGGCGATGATCAGCGCCGCAGGCTTGGCGTCGGCCGCGAGGCTAGCGGTCGCCGTCGAAAGGACCGAGGCGAGGACCGTGGTGGCCATCATGGTCAGGACTCTTGGATGCATCTTGGTTCTCCTGTTTGGATCTGGGGTTCCCCGGCTCAGGCTGCCTGGTGAGCCTGGCTTCGTATGAATAGTGACGGGCGTCGTAGGTCGCCTCCACCGCGTCGAGCGGCGTGCCGTCCTGGGCGAATGTCTGGCGGTTGACGGACACGACGACCGTATCGTCGCCGAGCCGCAGCAGCCGGCGTTCTTCCTCGCTCGCCAGCCGCGCCACGAGCCGTTCGTTGCCTGTCGCCACCTTGAGCCCGTGGTCCTCGTAATACCGGTAGAGCGAGAAATCGGGAGCGCTCACGATCTCGCGCGTCAGGCCGATGCGGTCGAGAAGACCGGCCGACAGGACCGAGCGATGCCGCGCGACGCCGACGCCCTCGACGAAGCGCAGGCGGTCGAGAAGGACGAGCCGTTCGTCCGGCGCGTAGGGCAGGCCGGGCGTCCAAGGCGCCGAGCGGAAGGAGAGAACCTTGTGGGTCGATGCATGGCCGGCCGCGCGCACCGCTTCGGTGAAGGACAGGAGATAACCCGGCTGGCGCCGCAGCGGCGCCTCGGCGACATAGGTGCCGCTGCCCTGCTTGCGGACGATGAGCCCATCCTTGGCCAGTTGCTCCACCGCCTTGGCGACGGTGAAGCGGCTGACCGCGAAATCCCTCGCGAGACGGGGCTCGCTCGGCAGGCGCTCTCCGGCCGGCAGCGAGTCGATCATGCTCCGCAGCCGCTGCGCGATCTGTAGGTAATAGGGCTCACCGGTGTCGAGGAGGCGCGTCATGGCCGGGTTCCAAGTTGTCCAGTCAACTGTACAGCTTTTTCGATAAAAAGCAAGCGTGCCCGACTGCTTTCGAACAGAATTCGCTAAATTAGTTTCCAGGACTTCCGGGTGGCCCGAACGGCGGTCTCGCAGCCGGACGGATCACGCCGCGTTGACCGCCGCCTTGAGGACGGAGAGCGCCTCCCGCAACTCGACGCGGTGTTCGCCGGCCTCCTCGTAGACGGCATAGGCGGGATAGGTGAATTCGCGCGCGCCCCTCACCGCCTCGAGCGCACCCGACTCGATCAGCGGCCGGACCACTCCGCGGCGGAAATAGCCCATGCCGCCGGCGCGCAGGATATAGCTCAGCCCCAGCGGTCCGAGACCGACCATCAGCCCGGCCTCGCGATGGGCGCCGCCGCCGAATTGCGCATTGAACAGCGGCCCCCAATCGACATGGATATATTCCGTCTCCGAATCCCCGTCGTCCTGCCCCGCTGCGCGGACCAGGATCAGTTCCTCCTCGTCGATCAGTTCCACCTTGAAGCCCGGCATCAGGCGCGGCGCGTAAAGCACGGCGATGTCGAGCACGCCTGTCCGCAATTGCTCCAGCAGATGTTCCGACAGGCCGACATGGGCGCGCAGGGCGATTTCCGGCCTGGTCTTCTTCATCGCCACCAGCCAGTCGAGCAGCAGCGGGTTCCAGAGGCTGAGCTCGCCGCCGAGCGCGATGACGCCGCTGCGGCCGACCGGCATGGCGAGCTGATGCCGCGCCCGCTCCCAGACCTGCACGAAGGATTGGGCGAAGCGCTCGAATTCGCGACCGGCCGGCGTGAGCTGCGCGCCGTTGCGGCTGCGGATGAAGAGCGGCCGGCCCAGCTCCTCCTCCAGCGTCCGGATGCGGGCGCTCACCGTGGTCTGGGTGACGTTGAGGCGTTCGGCGGCGCGGAGGAAACTCCCCGAACTGACGATCTCGAGAAAGGTTCGGGCGCGGTCGACGTCCATGAGCAATCCTTCGATGCAATTATTTTGCAGTTACCCGGCATTTAATTCCGTTTGTCTTCAGGTTTCAAGCGGCGCACTCTGACATCCGCCACAGCCCCATGAGGTTCCGCATGCCAGACCTGAACGATCTTCCCCGCACATATTCCCCGCCGCCCGTTTCCGCCGACGAGGCTGAGCCGGCCTTTTCCCACCCGTCCGGAGGCGCGCCCTGGGAAGATGTGGCGCGCTGGCGCAAGGCCGAGCGCGCGCGGCTGATCGACGAACGCATGCAGATGAGCGCGGACAAGCGCCTCGCCGGATCGGAACGGATCGCGCGCAAGCTCGACCGCGCGATCGGCAAGGCCGGCAATCGCATCGTCAGCCTCTACTGGCCGTTCAAGGGCGAGCCCGACCTGCGCCACTGGCTGATCACGGTGCTCGAACGCGGCGCCCGGATCGCGCTGCCGGTGGTCGTGGAAAAGAAGGCGCCTCTCGAATTCCGACTCTGGTCGCCCGGCGAGCCGCTCGAACGCGGCATCTGGAACATCCTTGTGCCGTCGAACGGCGCCGTTGTCCTGCCGGATATCGTGATCGCGCCCGTCGTCGGCTTCGACGCGGCGAATTTCCGCCTCGGCTATGGCGGCGGCTATTTCGACCGCACCCTGGCGGGCGCGCCGCGAAAGCCGCTCACGATCGGGGTCGGCTATCAGGCGAGCCGCATCGAGACGATCCGCCCGCAGCCGCACGATATCCCGATGGATCTCGTCGTGACCGACGCGTGATCCGCCTCAGCCGGCGGCGTCCTTTTCGGCGAGCGTGCGCGCCACGGCGCTCATCAGGTCGGTCTGCGATATCAGGCCCTGGATCCTGCCATGCTCGTCGACGACGACCACGGCATGGGTCTGGCCGTCCGTGAGCACGGGCAGCAGGGATATCGCCGGCTCGTCGGCAAAGGCGGTGGCGGGGCTCGACTTGAGATCGTCCATCGCGCCGCTTCCCTGTAGCAGCTCGCGCAAGCCCACGACCCCCGCCAGGCGCCCCTCCCCGTCCCTGACCGGCAGCGTGCGGATATTGTGGCGCAGGAGCAATCCCAGGGCTTCCTCGCGCGTTGTCTGCGGATCGATCGAGATCACGTCGCGCGACATGATGTCGTCGCAGATCAGGTCCCTGTGCGAGCGGATCGATGCCTGAAGCTCCACTTGCCGCAGCAGCCGGCTGAGATCGTCGCGGTCGATGTCGAAGGTCTCGTCAAGCGCGCTGAGCGCGCTGTCGACATCCTCCTCGCGGAACCCGACGCGCGTCTGCGGCGGCGGATCGGCGGTGTTGTGGGTGTTGGCCGGCGCGCGCGCCGCGACATGGGGATAGTTGCGCCGCGACAGCTTGTGGAAGGCGAGGCCCAGGGCGACGAGGATGCAGGAATTGAGCGCGACCGGAACGAGCGGGAAGAGCAGCCCCCATTTCGCGACGACGGGGCCGCCGAGAACCGCCGTCAGGGCGGCCGCGCCCCCCGGCGGGTGCAGGCAGCGCGTGAAGGACATGACGCCGATGGCGAGAGACACCCCGACGGCGATCGCCAGCACGGGATCGTGGATGGCCTGCGCCACCAGAAGGCCGACAAGCGCCGAGATGGTGTTTCCGCCGATGATCGGCCACGGCTGGGCGAGCGGGCTGGCCGGCACCGCGAAGAGCAGCACCGCCGAGGCGCCCATGGGCGCGACGATCAGCGGCAGGTCGGCGGATCGGCCGGCAACCAGTCCGCATATCAATCCCGTCAGGCCGATGCCGACAAGCGCGCCGAGGCAGGCGATCAGCCGCTCGCGCAGCGTGGCGCCGGCGAGAATGGGGTTGAAGATCCGGAAGCGGCTCAGGCCGGCCAGGCCCGAACCGGGAACAATACGCTGAAGCATGATGACTGGAACCGATGCGATCGCCGACAATGAGGCGTCATGGAATGGACGGGGAGGATGAAATCAATGGTGGACCGGCGCTGCCGGCCGGCCATGCAGCGCCTCGGCGAAGGCGTCGATCGCCGGCGACGGCTCGCCGCGGCGCCGCACGAGCAGGGTGTCGACCGACGCCAGCGGGTGGACCGTCGTCCCGGCCGGCTGCCGGATGAGGTCGAGCACCGATCGCGGCGCGACGCCAACGACATTTCCGGCGGCGACGATCGCCAGCATGGCATGGTAGGAATTGAGCTCCATGGTCCGGAGGCCGTGGCGCGACCGGCCCCAGTGCTCGGCGATCCGCCGATAGGTGCAGCCGGGCTCCAGTGCCGCCAGCATGTCGACCTCGAGGTCGGCGGCGCTGCGGATATCGGGATGACCGGAGGGCGCGACGATCATCACCTCCTCCACGAAAACCCGTCGGGCCGACAGGCCGAAGAGATCGACGCCGAGCGCCGCGTCCGCGCGGCGGAGATCCGCCGGCGGCTGGGCGACCAAGGCGCAGTCGAGCGCGCCGTCCAGCACGGCCCGGGCGAGCTCGCGGGTCGGCCCCATCGTCAATTGCAGCGAGACCTCCGGCCAGCGCCTGCGGAAGGAGGTCAGGACATCGGGCAGCCGGCTGGCCGCCGTGCTCTCCATGGCGCCGACGCGGAGCGGGCCGGATGCGGCGGCCGGGCGCAGCGCGGCCCTCGCTTCCGCCGAAAGCGCCAGGAGGCGCCGGGCATAGGTCAGGAAGGCGGCGCCTTCGTCGGTCAGGGTCATCTTCCTGCCGTCGCGGTTGAACAGCGTGGCGCCGAGCTCCCTTTCGAGCTGCTGGACCCGCACGGTCACGTTCGACGGCACGCGGCCGAGCGCCCTCGCCGCCCGCGTGATGCCCGACTTCTCCGCCACGGCCAGAAAGATCTCAACGTTCGCCAGGTCCAATGTCGATCTCGATTGAAGAATTATCCTGGTCGCTTATTCTTCATACGAGAATATATATCAAGCCGGTCGCCGACAAATTTCAGCCGGTTTCCGGCACGCGACATCGGCGCTCCTCAGAGGGATTCCCGCGCGATGGGCATGACCTGCATCGAATCCTCGCCGCGATGGAAGGCGATCGCCATGCGGAAGGAATGGGCGATCCGCAACGCCCGGTCGAGAAAGAGCTCGGCCACCTCCGGCGGGCAGAGACGGGTGACGGTGGCCTGGAACAGCGAGAGCCAGCGGCGGAAATGCGCCTCTCCGAGCTCCGGGATGGAGAGATGCGGCGGCAGCGGCCGGCCCTCGTAGCGGTCCGTGCGCAGCAGCGTCGCCGACCAGAAATCGCACATCCGGGCGAGATGCGCCGGCCAGGCGTCCGGAGCGATGATCCGGTTGAAGATCGGTCCGAGCAGGTCGTCCTTGCGGATCTTGTCGTAGAAACCATGCACGACCGCGTGGATCGTCGCTTCGTCGAGCAGGTCGGGCAGCGGCTTGCCGTCGATGATGACGGTGCGTTGGGGAGCGGGACGGCCTCTCATCGGATCGCCCTGTAGCTGTGCCAGGTCCCATGCCCGAGCAGCGGGAAGATGACGATGAGGCCGACAAGCCCGGTCGCGATGCCGAGCATGGTGAGGGCGAGCACGATAAAGCCCCAGGCGAGCATGACCCTGAGATTGCGGAAGACCAGCGAGATACTGGTGCCCATGGCGGTGAAGGCATCCGTCCTCTCCGCCAGCAGCATGGGGATGGCGAAGGTGCTGATCGCGAAGGAGAAGGCGGCGAAAAGCCCGCCGACCACCGTGCCGACCGCGATCATGCCGAGCCCCTCGGGCGTGGATAGCAGCATGGAGACGACATGGTCGAGGCCGGGAAAGGGCCTCAGTCCCACGAAGAGGGCATAGATGATGACGGCGGCGCGCATCCAGACCAGCATGAGAAGGCAGAGGATCGCGCCGGCGAACCAGACCTGGGACCCGGACGCGGCCCGGACGAAAACCATGCGCGAAAGGCTGGGCGCGACGCCCTCCTCAAGGTCCTGGCTTTTCCGGTAGAGCCCGATCGCCACCAGCGGACCGACCACCATGAAGCCGGCCAGCGCGGGAAAGAGGATATAGTCGATCTCCAGCCGGAACAGCAGCCAGACGACCGCCACCGAGAGCAGGAAGACAGCCAGGCCGTAAAGCAGGCTCGGCAGCGGATTGCGCCAGAGGTCGCGCCAGCCTTCGGCGAGCCAGCCGAAGGCTGCGCCGGCCGGCAGGTGGCGACGGCGCTGCTCGGCCAGCGGCATGGGGGAATGGCTCGTTTGCATGGTCTTCCCCTTTCAGCAGGAAGGCTGGGCCGCGCGATAGGCGCCGTCGCGGCCTTTGGTCTTGAGATGCGCGACGCAATCGGGCTGGGACGTGAGCGCGACATGGATGAGATGCGCATTGGCGGCGATGAGCAGCACGGCGCCCGGCAGCACCAGCAGCCAGAGAACGCGCCGGCGGCTCCTGCGCCCCGTGATCGCGGCGCTCATGGCGTATCCTTTCCCGGCGTGGCCACGTAAAGCGCGAGCAGCCTGATATCGACCGGCGACAGGCGGCCTTCCCATGTCGGCATCTGGCCCTGCCGGCCGGCCTGGATGGTGGTGAACACGGACTGCCTGTCGCCGCCATAGATCCAGGTCCCGTCCGTCAGGTCCGGCGCGCCCACCTGCCGGTCGCCCCGCGCATCCTCGCCGTGGCAGGCGGTGCAGTTGGCCGCGAAGACCTCCTTGCCCGTGGCGACGGCCGCCTTTTCCTCCGCGTCCATCGGCAGGCCGGACAGCGAGCGGACATAGGCGGCGACGGCGAGAACCGCCGCGCGATCCAGCATGCCGTCGCGGCCGAAGGCCGGCATCTGCGAAACCCGCGTTTCCGCATGCGTCGAATTGATTCCGACGCGGATCGTCTCGGCGAGCGTGTCGGGCTCGCCGCCCCAGAGCCACGCCTTCGCCGAGAGATCCGGGAAGCCGGGGCCGCCGGTCGCGTTCAGGCCGTGGCAGGCGGCGCAATTGTCGATGAAAAGCGTCCGTCCCGTGTCCCGGACATGCCGCATCAGCGTGGGGTCGGCGGCGAGGTCGGCAAGGTTTCCGTCGGCGATGCGGCCGGCCCAGGCCAGGCGGGCGGCGGCGGCATCCTCGACCTGCCGGGTCACGACCGCGCGCTGGTCTATCCCGAGCAGCCCGCGCGTATAGGTGACGCCGAGCGGCCAGGCCGGCATCAGGATCCAGTAGCCGATCGCGAAAAGCGCGGTGACGACGAGGAAGAAGAACACGATGCGCGGGATCGGCGTCTCCAGTTCCTCGATGCCGTTCCATTCGTGCCCGGTGGTCAGCCGACCGGTGGCGGGATCATGTCGCTCTGTCGCCATGCCTAGCGCCTTTCACGATCGAGGGAAGACGGTTCCGCGGTCTCGACGGGAACCGGGCGGTCGCCCGTGTCGAGAATGCTCGTCTTGGCGCGCTGGAAGCGGTCGCGATTGCCCGGCCAGAGCGCGTAGACCAGAACGCCCGCGGCCATCGCGATCAGGTAGAACAGGCCCCAGCTCCGGGCCAGCACGACGAGGCTTTCATGATGGATTTCCATGGCCTCACTCCTTCTTCGACGCCGTCTGCGTGAGCCGGCCGAGGGTCTGGAGATAGGCGACGAGCGCATCCATCTCGGTCAGGACGTCCGGATCGCCGTCGAAGACGCGGAGATTCGTCGCCGCGCCGTAGCGCTCGGCAATGCCCGCCGCGTCGGGACCGTCCGGATTGGCCTGGCCGCGGGCATCCGCCACGGCATTGGCGATCATCGCATCCGTATAGGGCACGCCGACGGCGCGCTGGGCGGAAAGGTTGTCGCCGAGATCGTCGATCCTCAGCCTGTCGCGCGCGAGCCAGCCGTAGCGCGGCATGATCGATTCCGGCACCACATCGCGCGGATTGACAAGATGGGCGACATGCCAGGCGTCGGAATATTTGCCGCCGATGCGGGCCAGGTCCGGGCCGGTGCGCTTCGAGCCCCAGAGCATGGGATGGTCGTATTTGGATTCGACGGCCAGCGAATAGGCGCCGTAGCGCTCCACCTCGTCGCGCAGCGTGCGGATCATCTGCGAATGACAGGCGTAACAGCCCTCGCGGATATAGATATTGCGGCCGGCGAGCTCCAGCGGGGTGTAGAGGCGCATGTCGGGCGCCTCCTCCACCGTCTCGTGAATGGTGAAGAGTGGCGCGATCTCGACGAGCCCGCCGATCGAGGCGACGGCGACGATCGCCAGCACGAAGCCGATGGCGTTCCGCTCGACCTTGCGGTGGAAGAACTCCTTCATGACCGTTCTCCCGCCCCGACCGGGCGATAGAGGGGAACGTCGCCCTCGGCCCGCGCGCCGCGCGCCATGCGGATCGTCATGGCGACATTGAAGCAGCAGACCACGGCGCCGCTGAGGAAGAGCAGGCCTCCGAAGGCGCGGGCGATATAATAGGGATGCATGGCCAGGACGCTGTCGATGAAGGAATAGGCGAGCGTGCCGCTGTCATTGTAGGTCCGCCACATCAGGCCCTGCACGATGCCCGAATTCCACATGGCGAAGACGTAGACGACGGTGCCGGCGAGCGCGAGCCAGAAATGGACCTCGATCAGCCGGGGCGAATACATCCGCTCCTGCTTCCACATCCACGGCACCAGCGCATAGAGCGAGCCGAAGGTGATCATCGCCACCCAGCCGAGCGCGCCGGCATGGACATGGCCGATGGTCCAGTCGGTATAGTGGGAGAGCGAATTGACGGCGCGGATCGCCATGAACGAGCCCTCGAAGGTGGACAGGCCGTAGAAGACCGCCGCGACCATCATGAAACGCAGGGTGGCGTCGTCGCGCACCCGGCCCCAGGCGCCGTTGAGCGTGGCGAGCGCATTGCCCGCCGAGGCCCAGGAAGGCACCAGAAGCATGATGGAAAAGGTCATGCCCAGCGTCTGCACCCATTGCGGCAGCGCCGTGTAATGCAGGTGGTGCGCGCCCGCCCACATATACATGAAGGTGATGCCCCAGAAGCTGATGATGGAAAGGCGGTAGGAGAAGATCGGCCGTCCCGCCCGCTTCGGCAGGTAATAATACATCATGCCGAGGAAGCCGGAGGTGAGGAAGAAGGCGACGGCATTGTGCCCGTACCACCATTGCGTCATCGCATCCTGCACGCCGGCGAAGAGCGAATAGCTCTTGGCATGGCCGAAGGAGACGGGCACGGCGAGATTGTTGACGACATGCAGCACCGCCACGACCAGGATGAAGGCCATGTAATACCAGTTGGCGACGTAGATATGCGGCTCCTTGCGGCGCCTGAGCGTGCGGATATAGAGGAGGAAATAGACGGTCCAGACGATCACCAGCCAGATATCGGCATACCATTCCGGCTCGGCATATTCCTTCGACTGGGTGATGCCGGCGAGATAGCCGGTCGCCGCGACCAGGCAGAACAGATTGTAGCCGATCAGCACGAACCAGGGGCTGAACTGGTCGGGCAGCCGGGCGCGGCAGGTGCGCTGGAGCACGTGGAAGGAGGTGGCGATCAGCGCATTGCCGCCGAAGCCGAAGATGACGCCGCTGGTATGGACCGGCCTCAGCCGTCCGAAGCTCGCCCAGGCGGAATCGACGAAGGTCAGCTCCGGCCAGGCGAGCAGCGCCGCGACCCAGACGCCGACGAACATGCCGACCACCGCCCAGGCCAGCGACAGCACGATGCCGACGCGCGTCGGGTCGTCGTAATATTCGGCAAGCCGGCTCTCCGGCGGCTCCGGCGAAAACAGCGCGGACATCACCGCGAAGCCGAGGCCGAGGCTGAACAGGAGGATGATGTAGCCGTGCAGCGCGATCGGATCGTCGCGTCCGGCCGCCGCCATGGCAAGCCCGACAAGCGCCAGCGCGCCGAGCACGACAAGCGCGATCTGGCGCTCGGTGACCGTCAATCCCGATATCATCGTCCTCTCCCTCCGGTCTCAGGCCGCCATGTCGATGCCGAGCAGCCGGCCGAGGCCGCCCCGGTTCTGGACGATGTCGGCGAGCGTATATTTGTCGAGCACCGCCAGGAACGCGGCGAGCGCCTCGTGCAGCATGCCCTTCAGCCGGCAGGCCGGAGAGATGGCGCAAGGCCGCCCGCCCGACTGCATGCATTCGGCGAGATGGAATTCTTCCTCGGTGGCCCGCACGAGCGCGCCGACGCCGATCTCTTCCGGGCGCCTGGCCAGCCTGATACCGCCGGTGCGGCCCCGGCTGGTCTCGATGAGACCGAGCGCGCGCAGCGTCTGCGCCACCTTGAGCAGGTGGTTGCGCGACAGGTGATAGGCCTCCGCCACGTCGTGCACCGTGCAGACGCCATCCGGCCGCGCCGCGATATAGATGAGCATCCGCAGGGCGTAGTCGGTGTGAAGCGTCATTCGCATCGCTTACATTCTCCATGAAGCCCGGCGGGGCGAGAGGCGGCATCGGATGGCGGTTACCCGCGCCGGCGATAAGAGGTATTATGAATACCACTTTAAACGCAAAGTGCGGTGGCTGGAAGTGCCATAGCGTCGCAGCGATGCCATCCTGCGACAACGCGGCCTCCAGACCGGGCGCGCGATTTCGGGACGAATCCCGATACTTCCCGGCGCATGCTGCAATTATTTTGCATCGCGTTGCGGAATAAATTCGTTTGACCGTGCCGCCGACGCGTCCGATCCTCGATCGCTCTTCAGCGAGGAGCATAGTCATGATGTTACAATGGGATGATCTTCCGGTGGATCACAAGACCGCGCTGCGGCGCATGAACCGCGGCCCCTATAGCGAGCTTTCGGATAAGCTCGGGCGGGAACTGATCGAACTCGGTCTGGCCGAGATGCGCTCGACCGGGATCGGGATCAGCCGCGCCGGGCGCGAACTGGTGATCGAGTCGCTGCTTCGCGTCCGGCAGACATGAGGCCGGGGCCGTCGCGCCGGCCATCGCCGGACAGCCCCTATTTTCCCGCGATGAACGCCTGGAGCACGACCGCCTGATTGTGCGCCTCGTCCCGGGCGCCATAGAGCAGCGTGGCGGTCGATTGGCCGATCGCTTTCCGCAGCGCATCCACGGCTTGTGGATTGCCCGCGAGCTCTTCCAGGTAACGGTGCTGGAATTCCGTCCACCGGGCGGGATCGTGGCCGAACCAGCGGCGCAATGCGGCGCTCGGCGCCACGTCCTTCATCCAGAGATCGATATGCGCTTCGGCCTTGGCGAGACCGCGCGGCCATAGCCGGTCAACCAGAATGCGCTTTCCATCGCTCTCGCCGCTGGGTTCGTAGACGCGCTTGATGTGGACGGGCATCGGTCATGCTCACGTGGAACACACAAAGCCTATCCGATATCCGGAACCGCTTCAACGATCGCGGAAAAGTGCTCGGACTGCGGGAGCAAATTTTTGCCCGATCCTTCGCTCGCGCGGAAAGAATATAATGCAGGCCGACATATATCGGAATTATGCATCTAATTGCTGGTTTATAACAAATTCTTTGCACTGATTAGGCAATTTAATTCGTTTGTGCCCCCGGGAAGACCTATGCAATCTCGCGGAAAATCGGTCTGAAAGCCGCTCTCGACAAGGTTCGCGAGGTCTGGCGGCGGCCATGCCAAGGATCTTGCCGAATGACGACGATGGAATTTCCCGGCCCCGGTTTCACCTCGGAACAATGGGACCAGATCAAGGCGCTCGCGGTGTCCGTGCGGCCGGGCCAGGCGCTCTGGATCAGCGGTTATTTCGCCGGGCTGGATCATGCCGCGCGCCAGGCCGGGGCGGATATCGGCCATGCGCCGGTTCCGTTGAAGGGAGGAATTGCCCCGGCTCCGGGGCTTGGGCGGTCGCTCACCATCCTCCATGGCAGCGAGACGGGCAACAGCGCCGGCCTCGCCCGGATCCTCGGCGAGGCGGCCAAGGCGCGGGGCATCGAGGCGCTTGTCGTAGACATGGCCGATTACAAGATCCGCAAGCTCAGGGAGGAGCAGGATCTCGTCATCGTCACCAGCACCCATGGCGAGGGCGATCCGCCCTTTTCCGGCATGGGCTTCTTCGAATATGTCGAGGGGCGGAAGGCGCCGCGATTGCCCGACCTGCGCTATGCCGTCCTGGCGCTCGGCGATTCCACCTACGAATATTTCTGCGAGGCCGGCAAGCGCCTCGACCGGCGGCTGGCCGAACTCGGCGCGACGCGCATCGGAAACCGCGTCGATTGCGACGTCGATTATGACGAGCCGGCGGCGGCGTGGACGGCTGCGATGGTCGATACGCTCGCATCGGAACACATGGCGGGAAAGGCGGCCGCCGCCACCGGCCCCGCCCCGGGCGCGCCAGCGGCCAGCGGCCAGGCCGCCTTCGACAGCCGCAATCCGTTTGCGGCGACCGTGATCGACAACATCGTGCTCACCGGACGCGGATCGACCAAGGAAACGCGCCATGTCGAGCTTTCGCTGGACGGTTCGGGCCTGGCCTTCGAGCCCGGCGACGCGCTCGGGATCGTGCCGACGAACGATCCCGCTCTCGTCAACCGCCTGATCGAGACCCTGTCGCTCGACCCCGCCGCCCCTGTCGAGGGCAAGGGCGGCGCCGCCGATCTGGGGACCGCCCTGTCGCGCGGCTACGAGATTTCGGCCGTGACGCCCCGCTTCATCGCCCATTGGGCCAATCTCAGCGGATCGGAAGAACTGGCGGCGCTGGCGGGAGACGATCGGGCGGAGGAGCGGGCCGCCTTTCTCCGCGCCCATCACGTCATCGACATCGTCCGGCGTTTCCCCGTCGCCGGGCTGGAGGCGCAGGCTTTCGTCACCGGCCTGCGGCCGTTGCAGCCGAGGCTCTATTCGATTGCCTCGAGCCTCGCTTCGATACCCGACGAAGCGCATCTGACCGTCGGCACCGTGCGCTACATGCTGCATGGCGAGGCGCGGTCCGGCGTCGCCTCCGGCCATGTCGCCGAACGCGCGGGACAGGACGAGGCGCTTCCGGTCTATGTGAAGCCCAATCCGCATTTCCGCCTGCCCGCCGACGACCGGCCCATCCTCATGGTGGGCGCCGGCACCGGGGTCGCTCCCTACCGCGCCTTCCTGCAGCAGCGCGAGGCGGCCGGCGCGCCGGGCAGGTCGTGGCTGTTCTTCGGCGAACGCAATTCACTGACCGATTTCCTCTACCAGACGGAATGGCAGGGTTTCCTCAAGGATGGCGTCCTGACGCGCATGAACGTGGCCTTCTCGCGCGACCGCTCGCCGAAGACCTATGTGCAGCACCGGCTCATGGAACAGGCGCGCGACGTCTATGCCTGGCTGGAGGATGGCGCCCATTTCTATGTCTGCGGCGACGGCGCGCATCTCGCCCCGGATGTCCATGCGGCGCTCAAGGCCGTCATCCGGCAGGCGCGCGATTGCGACGAGGATGCCGCCGACGCCTATCTCGCCGGCCTCCGGCAGGATCACCGCTACCATATCGATGTCTATTGAGATCGCTCCATGACCCCCTCCCCGAACACGACAGACCGAAGCCGCGACCTTTCCCAGCCGCTGGACAGGCTCGGTCCCGACGAGACCCTGAAGGCGGAAAGCGACCAGCTTCGCGGCGGGATCGCCCTCGGCCTCCTCGACGAGATCACCGGCTCCGTCGCGACCGCCGAAACCAAGCTGATGAAGTTCCACGGCATCTACCAGCAGGACGACCGCGACCTGCGCGACGAGCGGCGGCGCCAGAAGCTGGAGCCGGCCTTTTCCTTCATGGCGCGGGTCCGGCTGCCGGGCGGCGTTTGCAGCCCCGGCCAGTGGCTCAAGCTCGACGAGCTGGGTCGCGCCTATGGTGGCGACACGCTGCGGCTGACGACGCGCCAGACCTTCCAACTGCACCGGGTTCTGAAGCGGAACCTGCGCGCCGCGCTCCAGGGGCTGCGCGACGTGCTGCTCGACACCAAGGCGGCCTGCGGCGACGATTGCCGTGGCGTCATGTGCTCGGTGAATCCGGCGCTGTCGGCGCTGCATGCCGAGGTCTTTTCCCTGGCCCGGCAGGCCAGCGAGCAGGCGATCCCGAAGACGGGCGCCTACCGGGAGATCTGGTATGAGGAGGAGCGGCAGCCGGTCGAGGGTCCGGAGGAGCCGCTTTACGGCCGCACCTACATGCCGCGCAAGTTCAAGATCGGCTTCGTGATCCCGCCGGACAACGACATCGACGTCTATGCGCAGGATCTCGGCTTCATCGCCATCGTGTCCGACGGCGTCCTTGCCGGTTTCAACGTCGCGGTCGGCGGCGGCATGGGGCGGACCGACCAGGCGCCGCAGACCTATCCGCGGCTGGCCGATGTCATCGGCTTCGTGACGCCGGACCAGGTCCTGGCCACGGTCGATGCGGTGATGCGGGTGCAGCGCGACTATGGCGACCGCGTCGATCGCGGCCGCGCGCGGTTCAAATATACAGTCGACGACAAGGGGCTGGACTGGATCAAGGCCGAGATCGAGGCGCGCCTCGGATTCGCCCTCGCCGCCGCACGGCCCTTCGATTTCTCGTCCAACGGCGACCGGCTCGGATGGCAGGCCGGTGAGGACGGAAAGGAACATTGCACGCTCTTCATCGAAAACGGCCGGGTCATCAATCGCGATGGCTTTCCGACGATGGACGGGCTCCGCGAAATCGCCCGCATCCATGAGGGCACGTTCCGGATCACGCCGAACCAGAATCTCGTCATCGCCGATATCCCGGCGGGCGGGCGGCCGAGGATCGAGGCGCTGATGATGCGATACGGGCTGGACCGGCTCAATCGCGGCAGCCCGCTGCGGCTCAACTCGATGGCCTGCGTCGCCCTGCCGACATGCGGACTGGCGATGGCCGAAAGCGAACGCTACCTGCCCGACCTCGTCGGCAGGATCGACGCGATCCTGGCGGAACTCGGCCTGTCGGACGAACCGATCACGATCCGGATGACCGGCTGCCCCAACGGCTGCGCGCGTCCCTATATCGCCGAGATCGGCCTGACCGGCCGGGCGCCGGGAAAATACAACCTCTATCTCGGCGGCGGCTTCGCCGGACAGCGCCTGAACAAGATGGTTCTGGAAAATGTCGCCGAGCCCGCCATCCTCGACCTGCTCCGGGACGTGCTGACCCATTATGCGAAGGACCGCAGGCCCGGCGAGCGTTTCGGGGATTTCGCGATCCGCGCCGGCCACGTGGCGGAGGTCCGGGAAGGCCGCGCGTTCAACGACTAGCGCGATTCCGGCGAAACCGCGCAGCGGTTTCGCGCTTGGAATTGCGCAAGAACAAAAGATAGGGCGGCCGCCAATTCGAAACAGAAGGAGAAGACCATGTCATTGCAACTCGGCCAGACGGCCCCCGATTTCGAACAGGACAGCACGCAAGGCAGGATCCGGTTTCATGAATGGCTCGGCGCTTCCTGGGGCGTGCTCTTCAGCCATCCCAAGAATTTCACGCCCGTCTGCACGACCGAGCTCGCGGAAGTCGCCCGCCTGAAGCCCGAATGGGACCGGCGCGGCGTGAAGCCGATCGGGCTTTCCGTCGACGATGTCGATGCCCATGAGCGCTGGGAAGTGGACATAAGGGAAACCCAGGGGCATGCGCTCAACTTTCCGATGCTGGCCGATAGTGACCGCAGGGTGTCCGGCCTTTACGGCATGATCCATCCGCAGACCGACGCCACGGTCACCGTGCGCTCGGTCTTCGTCGTCGATCCGAACAAGAAGATCCGTCTGACGCTCACCTATCCGCCGAGCGCCGGCCGCAATTTCGGTGAGATACTGCGCGCCATCGACAGCCTGCAACTGACCGATACGGAAAAGGTCTCGACCCCGGTCAACTGGGAGCCCGGACAGCCGGTCATCATTTCGCCGAGCCTGACCGAGGAAGAGGCGCGGAACCGCTTCCCGCAAGGCTGGACGGAGCTTCGGCCCTACCTGCGGGTGGTGGAACTGTCGAAATAGGGCAGCCGGGCGGCCGCCGCCGGATCCGGGCGGTTCTCGAACAGATCCGGGCGCGCCGGCCCGGATCCCTTTCCACGCCCGCGATCCTCCAGGAGCCGATGTCACCATGCCCAAATCCCTCCCGCGTCCGAAGGCCCCCCAGACGGTCGCCGTTTCGAGCGGCATCGCCAGCGATGCCGCATTCGGCGCGATCACGCCCCCGATCGTGCTGTCCAGCAATTTCGCCTTCGGTGAATTCGGCGCATCGCCGCGTTACGAATATTCCCGCACGGCGAACCCGACCCGGTCGATGCTGGCCGATGCGATCGCCGGACTCGAAGGCGGCGCCGGCGCGATCGTGACGTCGTCGGGTATGGCCGCGACCGACCTTGTGCTCGGCCAGTTGCGACCGGGCGAGCGGGTGGTTGCGCCGCATGATTGCTACGGCGGCACCTACCGGCTTCTGGAGGCGCGCCGGGCCAAGGGCCATTTCGACGTCACCTTCGTCGATCAGGGCGATCCGGATGCGCTGAAGGCGGCGCTGGAAAAACCGGCCGCGCTGGTTCTGATCGAAACGCCGAGCAATCCGCTGATGCGCGTGCGCGATATCCGCGCCATCGCCGGCCTTGCCAGGACCGCCGGCGCCCGGGTCGCGGTGGACAACACATTCCTCTCCCCCGCGTTGCAGCAGCCGCTCCGGCTCGGCGCCGACTTCGTGATCCATTCGACGACGAAATATCTCAACGGCCATTCGGATGTCGTCGGCGGCGCGGTCGTCATGGCCGACGAGAAGGATATCGAACCGCTCGGCGCCTGGGCCAATATCACGGGCGTGACGGGCGCGCCCTTCGACAGCTACCTGACGCTCCGGGGCATCCGTACCCTGTTCGCCCGGATCGAGCGGCAGCAGGCCAGCGCCGCGGCGATCGCCGTCTTTCTCGAATCCCATCCGGCGGTGCGGGCCGTCCATTATCCCGGCCTCGCCTCGCATCCCGGCCATGCGCTCGCCCGGTCGCAGCAGGCCGGTTTCGGAGCGATGCTGAGCTTCGAGCTGAAGGGCGGGACGGAGGCGATCGGCCGTTTCGCCCGCCATCTCCAGGTCTTCACCCTTGCCGAATCGCTCGGCGGCATCGAGAGCCTGGTGGCGCATCCGGCGACCATGACCCATGCCGGCATGGGCGTCGAGGCCCGGCGCAAGGCCGGCATCGACGACAGCCTCCTGCGTGTCTCGGTCGGGCTGGAGGCCGAAGCCGACCTGCTCGCCGATCTCGACGGCGCGCTTGCCGCCACGGGGTGACATCGTGGAAGCCCGCCCTCCGGAACATGGGCCGGAAGCCGGCGACCCGCTCCGGGAGATGCTGCCCGCTTTGCCCCGGGCCCAATAACCTGTGGCTCTTTCGAATCTGGGGGGTGTCAGGTCCGGGGCGTGCTCACCAGGATGGCCGCGGCGCGGTTCGCCGCGTGCAGCGCCTCCGCGATGGCCGAGCCCCGGGCAAGTCCGGCGGCGAGAACGCCAGTGAATTCGTCGCCCGCGCCATGGGTGCTGACGAGCTCGACCTCGATGGCGTCGATCCGGAATTCGTCGCCATCGCGCGTCGCGCAGGCCACGCCCTCGCCGCCCGCCGTCACCACCGCCACCGGAAAGGTCGCCGCGAGCAAACGGGCGGCCTCCAGGGCGCCGTCCAATGTATCGACCACCGCGACTCCCGCCAGTTGCTCCGCCTCGATCGCATTGACGACGATGACGTCCACCAGCGCCGAGAGCTCGGGCGAGAGCGGCCGCGCCGGAGCGGCATTGAGGATGACCGGCCCGCCGGAGGCCTGCATCGTCCGGGCCGCCGCGACATTCGCCGCATCGGGAACCTCGTTCTGCAGGACGAGCGCGCCGGCGTCGGCGAAGAGTTCGGCGGCGGCTTCCACATCGGCCTGTCCGAGCGTGAGATTGCTGCCCGAGACGATCACCGCCCCGTAATCGCCCTCGGCGTCGAAAATGGCGACGCTCATGCCGCTGCCGACGCCCTCCACCGTCTTGACGAAACGATGGTTCACGCCGTTGCGGCGCAGGTTCTCGACAAGGGCGCGGCCGAAATCGTCGTTGGCGACGGCGCCGACCATGGCGGCGGGAATGCCGGTCCTGGCCGCCGAGACGGCCTGGTTGCCGCCCTTGCCGCCGCATTTCGGATGCCAGTCGCTGCCGGTCACGGTCTCGCCCTTCCGGGGACGGGCGGGGCCATGGACCATGATGTCGTAATGCAGGCTTCCGAAGACGACGACGGAGGGGGCGGCGGCGGTCATGCTATCCTGTCCTTGCGTTTTGAGGCGACGGCGGACCTCGTCTTTTCGAGGTTCCTTTCCGCCGCGTCGTAATTGCGCTGCGCGACCGCCACGAAGAGCGCGTCGAGTATGTTGAGCTGGGCGATGCGCGCCGCCGCGTTCTCTCCCATCAGCGGCGAGCCCTGCGCCGTGGAACAGAGGACGATATCGGCGATCTGCGCCAGCGGCGATCCGTCGTAATTGGTGATCGCGATCGTGCGTGCGCCGGATTTCCTGGCGAGCTGCACCGCGTCGATAACCGCCGTCGTATTGCCCGAATGGGAGAAGCCGACCGCGACGTCGTTCGGCCCGAGCAGCGAGGCCGACATCAGCATCATGTGCGAATCGTCCTCGACGCTCGCGCGCACGCCGATGCGCAGGAACTTGTGGGCCACGTCGCGCGCGATCTGGGCCGATCCGCCGACGCCGTAGAAATCGCGCTGGCGGGCATCGGCGACGAGGTCCGCCGCCCGGTCGAAGGCCTCGACATCCAGGATCGCCAGCGTCTCCTCGAGCGCATGAATCGAGGTGCGGAACACTTTCTGGATGATTTCCCGCGAACTGTCCTCCACCGACAGTTCCTGGTGCATTTCGGCGGTGGGAAGCCTGTTGTAGCTCGCCACCGCCGAGCGGAAGTCGCGATAGCCGTTGAAGCCGAGCTTCTTGGTGATCTTGACCACCATGGCCTCGGAGACGCCGGCCTCCGCGGCGATATCCTTGAGCGCGGTGTCTTCCGAGAAGTCGCGCAGGCCGAAAACCGTCTCGACCACGCGCGCCTCCAGAGGCGTGAGCTGCGGCATCATCATCCGGATGCGCGGGCCCACCGCCTTGAGTTCGTCTGCTGGATTCATCCTCTTCCCCTTGCCACGCGATCGATCATCATCGCGACAAGGATAATAAGGCCGGTGGCGAGAAGTTGATAGAAGGCTTGCACGTTCATCAGCGTCAGACCGTTGCGCATCGCGCCGAGGATGATCGCGCCGAGGATCGTGCCGACGATGCTGCCCTTGCCGCCCATCAGCGAGGCGCCGCCGATGGCCGCCGCCGCGATCGCGTCGAGCTCCCAGAGGTTGCCGAGGATCGGTTCGGCGGCGCCCAGCCGGCCGATGAGGATCATCGAGGCGAGCGCGGCGAGCACGCCGGAGATGACGTAAGCCGTGATCTTGGTGACGGCGATCGGCACGCCGGCGACATAGGCGGCCTCCTCGTTGCCGCCGACAGCCAGCAGATATTCGCCGAGCGGCGTCTTCTTGAGCAGGATCCAGGCGATCAGCGCCACGATAGCGACCATGATGACCGGATTGGGCACGCCCATCAGCGTGCCGTTGAACAGCGCGCGGAAGCCGGCGGGAACGCCGAGAACCGGATTGCCGCCGGTATAGATCAGCGCGATCGCCCGGTAGGTGCTGAGCGTGCCGAGCGTGACGATGAAGGGCTGCAACCCCACATGGGCGACGAGCACCCCGTTGACGAGCCCGCACAGGACGCCGATGCCGAGCCCGGCCAGGATGGCGAGCGGCACCGGCACGCCGGCCACGAGCAGCGTGGCGGTGACGACGGCCGCGATCGCCGCCGTCGGACCGACGGAGAGGTCGATGCCGCCGGAAATGATCACCAGCGTCATGCCGATGGCGAGGCAGGCATTGATGCTCGACTGTTGCAGGATATTGAGCAGGTTGCGCTCGGACAGGAAGTCCGGCGCCAGCAACCCGAAGATCGCGACGATGGCGACCAGCCCGATCAGCGTGCCCGCGTCTCGCACGGAGAACGAGCCGAAGAGTTTGGAGGCGGGCGCTGCGGCATTCGAGGTCGTGTCAGACATGGCGTGGTTCCTGTTGGTCATGCCGCATCGACGCGGCTGTCGGCGGTGCCGACGGCGTGGGAAACGATGGTTTCTTCGGAAAGCCCGTCGCGGCCGAGTTCCGCCACGATGGCGCCGTCGCGCATGACGAGCACACGGTCGGA
>JAGRLJ010000018.1 GCA_020441805.1 Rhizobiaceae bacterium | reverse complement strand
ATCCATCAGCCGACCTCTTTCAGTGAAAGCTTGAGTGTAGACAATTTCGTGCGAAGCGACGTGTCGATCTGGCGCGAGCCGAGCTTGACGACCAGGCCGCCGAGAATGGCGGGATCGACAGCCACATTGATCGTGACGTCTTTTCCGGTGACGCCCTTGAGCGCCGCCTTCAGTTCGGTTTCCTGCTCTTCGGTGAGCGGGCGGGCGGCGGTTACGTCCGCCGAGACCTCGCCGCGATGACGCGCATAGATCTCGCGGAAGGCCCGGATCATGCCCGGGACCGCGAAAAGGCGGCGGTTCGACGCCGCGACCTTGATGAAATTGCCGGCGATGCCGGAAATGCCGGCCTTGTCCAGGATCGCGGAGACGGCGCCGAGCTGCTCGTCGGCCGAGAAGACCGGGCTCTTGATCAGGCGCTGGAGATCCCCGGACTCGTCGATCAACCCCTGAAAGCGGTCAAGCGCCGCCGCCACATCGGCAACGACGCCATCCTCAAGGGCCAGAGCGAAGAGAGAAGAGGCATAGCGTTCTGCCACGCCGGAAACGGATTGCGATGAATCTGCCACGCGCTGGGTTTCCCTCATTCCCTGCGGATTCCGTCACTGCGTTGTGGCGCAGCCCTAAAATCCTGAATTTATTGCGTTTTTCGTCCCTTCACGACCCAATGCGTCCGGGCCGCCCGAAAACTCGGAGCCCATCTAGCATAGCTGATTTGGACTCGCAACACAGGATATTACCGAATGTCATCGGTGTTGCGCATTTCTTTGCCAAAGTCGAAGGCGTATGAATCCGTCGACGGAAAAATATTCTCTTTGCATCCGAGGCCGGCGGTTACATCGCGCCGCCGATATAGGCCATGACGATCGCCGCCGCGGCGAGTTGAGCGGCGAGTGCCGCGACGTTGAAGACGAGGTTGCCACGATTGAGGAGCAGCGCCAGGATCCGCCCGACGATGGACAGCAGGATAGCCACGAGGAAGCCGAAGCAGAGCATCAGCAGTACGACGAACTGGCTCTGCCAATAGCCGGCGATCGCCATGCCGAACAGGCCGTAGCCAAGGAGGAAACCGCCGGTCGATCGGATCGAGGCGATGCCGCCGGCCTTGTCGGCGATGACCCAGAGGCCGGCCGCCGTCATGGCGATGCGCGGCGCGAAGAGCACGAGGAAGCCGATGACCGCGAAGGCCGCGAAGACGAGGAAGACCAGCTTCGGCATGATCTCGTCGGGCATGCCGAGCGTGAGTTCGCCGGTCACGACATCGGAGAAATAGAAGAGCAGGGCGCCGGCCAAGATCGCCTGGACGAGGAAGAGCAGCAGGTTGAGCAGGCTCATCGACCGGTCCGACATCAGCGAGACCAGCCGGGCAAAGGCCGCGACCGCCATGGCGATGCCCATCGCCGCCGAAAGGACCGGCTGGTCGAAGAACATCAGCGTGGCGAGCGACAGGCCCGCGAGGAAGCCGCCTGTCGGCCTCACCTCGCCCACCCCGCCGGGCCGTGTGTCCGAGGCGGACAAGCCGAGCACCCGGCCGCTGGTTGCCGGAAACGCCAGCATCACTAGACCGGCGACCAGCAGCACCGCGACGGACAGGAACGCCGCCTGCGGCCATGGCTGCGCCGGAAATACCGGCCAGGCCAGCGCATCGAGCACGGATCGTATCGCTTCCATCGTTCGCCCCATCCCCCGGAACCGACCCGGAACCGGCAAGCTATGGCACAGACGTTCGGGGCTGGAAACGTGGTCCCGGCGAAATCGACATGAATTTTCGACGCCGGGCCAAAGGCCTGCCGCTAAAGGAAACTCTGTGGGTCGATATCCACCTGTACCTGCACCGAGCCACGCTCCTTGGGGCCCCTGGCGAGCATCGCGCGCACGAAGCCCTGCATGTCCCCGCCGCGCCGACCGTGCACCAGCAGCCGGAAGCGGTGCCGGCCGCGCACCAGCGCCAGCGGCGCCTCGGCCGGACCGAGGACGGAGATCCCCGTCGCGGACGGCGCCGCCTGCCGCAGGCCGCGCGCATGGCTCTCCGCGTCGGCGCGACTGTCCGCCGAGACGATGATCGAGGCGAGGCGACCGAAGGGCGGCATCAGCGCCCGCTCGCGCTCGGCGATCTCGCGCTCGTAGAAGGTCTCGGCGTCGCCCGAGACGATGGCCTGCATCACCGGATGGCCGGGCTGGTAGGTCTGGATCAGGCCGCGGCTTTTCAGGCCCGAGCGTCCCGCGCGGCCTGTCACCTGGGAGAGAAGCTGGAAGGTCCGTTCGGTCGCGCGCGGGTCGCCGTTGGCAAGACCGAGATCGGCGTCGACGATGCCGACCAGCGTCATGTTGGGAAAGTTGTGGCCCTTGGCGACGAGCTGGGTGCCGATGACGATATCCGCCTCGCCGCGCGCGATCGCCTCGAGCTCCAGTCTCAGCCGCTTCACCCCCACGACGATGTCGGAGGAAAGCACGATGATGCGGCTTTCCGGAAAATGCCGCTCGACCTCCTCGGCGATGCGCTCGACGCCGGGACCGCAGGCGGCGAGATGATCGAGCGTGCCGCATTCCGGGCAGGAGCTGGGCGTATGCTCCTCATGGCCGCAATGGTGGCATTGCAGCTTGCCGCGGAAGCGATGCTCCACCAGCCAGGCCGAGCAGTTCGGGCATTGGAAGCGGTGGCCGCAGACCCGGCAGAGCGTGAGCGGCGCATAGCCCCGGCGGTTGAGGAAGAGCAGCGACTGTTCGCCCCGTTCGAGCGTATGCCCCAGGGCTTTCAGCAGCACCGGCGACAGGAAGCCGCCGCGCGCCGGCGGAAAGCGGCGCATGTCGACGAGATGCAGGTCCGGCAGGGCCGCGCCGCCGAAGCGGCTCGCGAGATGAAGGTAGCGATAGCGGCCCTGGTCGGCATTGACGCGGCTTTCGACCGATGGCGTCGCCGAGACGAGGATTACGGGGAAACCGCTGATCCGCGCGCGCACCACCGCCATGTCGCGCGCATTGTAGAAGACGCGGTCTTCCTGCTTGTAGGCCGGATCGTGTTCTTCGTCGACGATGATCAGGCCGAGATTCTCGAAGGGTAGGAAGAGCGCTGAGCGGGCGCCCGCGACCACCCGTACCTCGCCCTCCGCCACCTGGCGCCATACTTTTTCGCGCATGCGCGGCGCGAGGTCGGAATGCCATTCGGCGGGCCTGGCGCCGAACCGGTCGTGGAAGCGCTCGAGAAAGGCCGGCGTCAGCGCGATCTCGGGAAGCAGGATCAGGACCTGCCGGCCCTGCCGGATCGTCTCGGCCACGGCCTCGAAATAGACTTCCGTCTTGCCCGAGCCCGTGACGCCGTCGATCAGCGTCACGCCGAAAGCGCCCTCGCGCATGGCGGCCACCAGGTCGTCGGCCGCCATGCGCTGGCCGTCCTCCAGCACCGGCGCGGCGTAATCCGGGTCCGGCGCGGCGGTGACGGGCGGCGGCGGCAGGAAGACGGTGTCGAATACGCCATGGGCCGTCAGCCCGTCGACGACGGAGGCCGAGACGCCTGCCGCATGCGCGAGCCCCAGCCGGGTCCAGACCGGCGCCTCGCCGGCCAGTTCCAGGACGCGGCCACGCGCCGGGGTCATGCGCTCCGGGCGCTGCCCGGTCAGCCGGAGCCCCTCGATCATCGGCTCCGGGTCGAAGGCGGCGGGCGCGCGCAACGCCATCCGCGCCACCAGCCCCGGTGGCGACAGCGTATAGGCGGCGATCCAGTCGAGGAAGCCGCGCATGTCCTTCGACAGCGGCGGGCAGTCGAAAGCCTCCGTGATCGGCTTCAGTTTCCGCGGATCGACCGTATCGCCGCTGCCCTCGTCCCAGACGACGCCGAAATGCTGGCGCGGCCCGACCGGCACCTGGACGATGGCGCCGGGCTCGACATTCATGCCCTCGGGCACCATATAGGAATAGGGTTTCGGCACCGGCAGCGGCACAAGCACCGGCACGGCGCGCGGCGCGCCCGAGGCGCCGAAGAGATCAGGCGAATCTTTTCCCATGGGCGCATGAGTAGCACTTGCAATTCATCAGGGAAAACCGCAAAGAAAATCCAGATCGGACCAGGCTAGCCCAGGGAGGCACGGACATGAAATTCTTCGTCGATACCGCGGAAATCAAGGAAATCAAGGAACTCAACGACCTGGGCCTGCTCGACGGCGTGACGACCAATCCGTCGCTGATCCTCAAGTCCGGCCGCAATATCGCGGAGGTCACCAAGGAGATCTGCGATATCGTCGAGGGACCGGTCTCGGCCGAAGTCGCCGCCACCGAATATTCCGAGATGATGAAGGAAGCCGCGGTTCTCGCCAGGATCGCGCCCAATATCTGCATCAAGCTGCCGCTCACCTTCGATGGCCTCAAGGCCTGCAAGGCCCTGACCTCCGACGGCCACAAGACCAATGTCACGCTCTGCTTCTCGGCCACGCAGGCGCTGCTCGCGGCCAAGGCCGGCGCAACTTTCATCTCACCCTTCATCGGCCGTCTCGACGATACCGGCATCGACGGTCTCGAACTGATCCGCGACATCCGCCATATCTACGACAATTACGGCTACGAGACCGAGATCCTCGCCGCCTCGATCCGTACGGTCAACCATGTCAAGGACGCCGCGCTGATCGGCGCCGACGTCTGCACCGTGCCGCCGGCGACGCTGAAGGCGCTCGTCAAGCACCCGCTGACCGACAAGGGCCTCGAACAGTTCATCGCCGACTGGGCCAAGACCGGCCAGAAGATCGCCTGAGCCGAGGTATTTCCACCGGGCCCGGCATGGCCGGGCCTGGTCGGGAACCGACGCGCGCCCATGCCGGGCTAAGCTTAAGCTGCTTCCCGCGCCTCGATTTCGGCAAGCTCTCCGGCAATGGCGGACGACCGGATCTTCAGGTCGTAGCTCGCCTGCATGTTCAGCCAGAATTCCGGCGTGGTGTTGAAGAATTTCGCAAGCCTGAGCGCGCTGTCGGCGCTGATGCCGATCTTCTCCGCGACGATGCGCTCGATGCGTGTCCGGGGAACATGCAGCTTCTTCGCAAGGGCATAGGGCGTCATGTCGAGAGGCTCGAGATAGAATTCCCTGAGGATCTCGCCGGGGTGAATCGGCGGCAGATTGCTGACGGACATGATTTGCAAATCTCCCATGCCTGGTGATAGTCCGCGATCTCGACTTGTTCGGGGCCGGCATCCGTCCAATTGAAGCAAATCCGCCATTGTTTGTTGATGCGAACGGAATATTGCCCCGTTCGATCTCCCGCCAGCTTCTCCGATCTGTTCCCCGGCGGAGGACGAAGATCGTTCAAATCCTTTGCTATGTCCAAAAGGAAGAGGAGTTGCTGCGCCCGGCGCATGACATCCGGCGGAAAGCCCTTTTAACCGAGCCATTGTCGATGGATTCGGTCAATTTACTCTTGAATGACAGAAGCATGCAGGCATCGCCTATTTTAGTATCACATTAAGATACGCAGAACAGTCAAGAGCTTTGTATCATTCATTGATGCTAGATCTTCCCGCCCAGGGCTTCCTCGATCCTGGGCAGAAGCTTGTTCCTCACGGCGTCGTCGGTGAACGGGCCGACCTGCTTGAACAGGATCGTGCCGTCCGGCGCGACAAGGAAGGATTCCGGGATGCCGTAGACGCCCCAGTCGATCGCGGCCGCGCCCCTGGGATCGACACCGATCGCGCGGAAGGGATTGCCGAGCTCGCCGAGAAAGGCCAGCGCCGCGTCGTTCTTGTCCTTGTAGTTGATGCCGACGACATTGAGTCTCGGATCCTGCGCGAGGCCGAGGATGATCGGATGTTCCTGCCGGCAGGGCACGCACCAGGAGGCCCAGACATTGACCAGCGTCAGCTTGCCCCGGATCGCGGCGGTGTCGAGCGCAGGGACGGGCTGGCCTGCGCGGATGGCGCCCTCGAGCGGCGCGAGGGCAAGCGTCGGCGCGGGCTTGCCGATCAGGGCCGAAGGGATGATGGATGTGTCCTTGCCCGACAGGAGCTGGGACAGGAAGATCGCGGCGAGGGCGGCGAACAGGGCGAGCGGAATGGCGGCAATGAGGATGCGTCTCGCTTTGGAGGGGCCGGCGGCTTCGTTCACACGGCTTCTCCGCCCTCGGGCCGGACCGAACGCCGGCGGATGCCCTGCGCCTCGAGCCGGGCGAGATCGCGCTTCAGCCGGACGCTCTCGAACCATGTCCGGGCGACGACGGCGACCAGCGTCGCGGCGGCGATGCCCCAGGATGCATAGACATAGAATGCGTGATGCGTCGCCATGGCTCAGTCTCCCGCCTGCGCGGCGCGGGCCGCATGCCGGCGCATCACGGCGATCCGCCTCCGCCAGATCTCGTTGCGCATCGCCATCAGGTGCAGCGTGAAGAAGAGCAGCGTGAAGGCCAGGGCCATCACGATCAGGGGGCGGAGGAATTCGGGGTCGATGGTCGGCCCGTCCAGGCGGATAACGGCGGCCGGCTGGTGCAGCGTGTTCCACCATTCGACCGAGAACTTGATGATCGGGATATTGACGAAGCCGACGAGGATCATCACGGCGCCGACGCGCGCGGCGCGGCCGGGATCGTCCATCGCCTTGTTGAAGGCGATGAGGCCGAGATACATGAGGAAGAGGATGAAGACCGAGGTGAGGCGTGCGTCCCACACCCACCATGTGCCCCACATCGGCTTGCCCCAGAGCGAACCGGTGACCAGCGCGAGAAAGGTGAAGGTCGCGCCCAGAGGAGCCGCGGTCTTCGCCGCGACATCGGCGAGCGGATGGCGCCAGACCAGTGTGCCGAGCGCCGAGATCGCCATGATCGAATAGCACATCATGGACAGCCACGCGGCCGGAACATGGATATACATGATCCGCACCGTCTCGCCCTGCTGGTAGTCGCCTTCCGTCGTGAAGCTCAGATAGATGCCGATGGCGAAACAGAGCGCGGTCAGCGCCGCGAGCCATGGCAGGATGGTTCCGGCGAGCGCGATGAAGCGCGTCGGATTGGCGAGCGAGGCGAAACGGGACTGTGACGCGGCAACATCTGTCATGGGCGTCTCCATAGCCTGTTTGCCCCCCTCCCGCAATTGATCGGGGTCAAGAGAGCGGGATCGGGCCCGGGCCCGCGTTCCGGTCACTCCGCTGAGGCCCTGAGCGCGAGGCTTGCGGCAAAGGGACCGATCACCGCGAAGAACAGGCTGAGCGCGATGAGAGCAAGGAAAGGCGGCAGGAACGGGGCGGGGTCCTCAACGGCCGCATAGACGGCCGAGACGCCGAAGATCAGCACCGGAACGGTGAGCGGCAGCACGAGGATCGAGACCAGCAGCCCGCCGCGCGGCAGGGCCACCGCCACCGCCGCGCCCGCCGCGCCGATGAAGGTAATCGCCGGAGACCCCGCGAGCAGCGTCAAGGCCAGCGCCCCGATCGCCGTCTCGCTCATATTCATGAACAGGCTGAGCAGCGGCGAGGCGAGGACGAGCGGCAGCACGCTCGCCGTCCAGTGCGCCAGGCATTTGACGAAGACGATGAGGGTGAGCGGCGTTTCCTGCATCATCAGGAGATCGAGCGAGCCGTCCTCGCGCTCGGCCTGGAACAGGCGGTCGAGGCCCAGCAGCGAGGCGAGCAGCGCGCCGGTCCAGAGGATCGCGGGACCGATCCGGGAGAGCAGGTTCAGGTCCGGCCCGACGCCGAAGGGGA
>JAGRLJ010000194.1 GCA_020441805.1 Rhizobiaceae bacterium | reverse complement strand
ACGCCGCTCCCGCCCCCTGCCCTAACCTGCCGGATCGCGCCGCCCGGCACGCGATATCCTTGCCGCGCGGCAACCGGCACGACGTCGGGTCTTGACCAATCATGCACGTTTATGCATGATTATCAAAAATTACGCCGATTCTTGGTCCCGCCATGTCCGATCTTCTCCTGCATGAAAGGCAGAGCCTGATCCTTCGCCGCCTCCAGAGCGACGGGCGCGTCATCGCCGCTTCGCTTGCCCAGGAACTGTCGATCTCCGAGGACACGGTGCGGCGCGACCTGCGGGAAATGGCCGCGGCGGGACTTTGCCGGCGCGTCTATGGCGGCGCCCTGCCCGCGACGAGCGACGCCAGCTCGCTCACGGAGCGGCTCAGCCTCAGCCCGGAGCGCAAGGACGCCCTGGCGCGCGCCGCCGTTCCGGTCTTCGAGGCCGGCATGACCCTGTTCATCGACTCCGGCTCCACCAATCTGGCGATTGCCCGCGCCCTGCCGCATACGCTCCGGCTCACGGTCATCACCAATGCCCCCAATATCGCCTCCGCCCTGATCGACCGTCCCGAGATCGATATCGTCCTGCTCGGCGGCAAGCTCGATCACCGGACCGGCGCGGTGATCGGCGCGCGCGCCATCGCCGACGCGGCGAGCTTCCGGCCGGACATCTGCGTGCTCGGCAGCTGCGGCTTCGATGCCGCCGGCGGCATCAGCGCCGACGATTTCGACGAGGCCGAGTTCAAGCGCTCGATCGCCCGGCGGTCACGCGCCCTTCTCGTTGCCCTGACCAGCGAGAAGCTGGGCGTGACCGCGCCCTTCGAGGTCGTGCCTGTCGGCGGCGGGGACCATGTGGTGCTCGAACATGACGCGGGAACCGGCCATGTCCGGGCGCTCGCGAGCAGCGGCGCGAATGTCATCCTGGCCGAACCGCCTCCCTCGTGAGAGCCGGCCCGCCGAAAATTCGAATCAAGACCACACCCCCGGAAGCCGGACTCATCCATGACCGCAAATCCCATGTCCCCGACGCTCGCAGGCCGCTATCCGCGCGAGCGGATCGCCATCAAGCTGCTGTTCCTCGCCAATGGCCTCTATGCCGGCGCCTGGTCGCTGAAAGTGCCGGAGCTCGCCGAGCGGCTCGCGCTCTCGCCCTTCCATGTCAGCCTGCTCGTCGTCTGCTACGGCATCGGCTCCGTCACCGTCATGCCGATCGCCGGCTCCCGGATCGCGCGCTACGGCTCGACCGCCGTCGCCAAGGTCACCGCCTCCATATTCCTGTTCGCCATGCTGCTGATCTCGCTGGCACCGGATATCTGGACGGCGGGCATCGCGGTTTTCCTGTTCGGCGGCTTTGCCGGCGCGATGGATGTCGCGATGAACGCCAATGCCGTCGAGGTGGAAAAGTCGATGCGCAAGGCGATCATGTCGTCCTGCCATGCCTTCTGGAGCCTCGGGGGGCTGATCGGTTCGTCGGTCAGCGGTTACATGATCGAGAATCTGGGCCCGGTCATGCATTCCGCCATCATCACCATGTTCAATGCGGGGGTGCTCCTCGTCGCCTTCTCCATGCTGATGCCGGATGGACCGCATCGCGCGGACCATGTCGCCGCGGCCGCGACCCGGACCAGCGTCTTCAGAAGCCCGCTGCCCTGGATCATCGGCGTCGTCGCGCTGTTCTGCATGGTGCAGGAGGGCGTGGTGATCGACTGGTCGGCGCTCTATCTCAGCCGCGAGCTGGGCGCGACCCTCACCGTCGCCGCCTTCGGCGCCGGCGGCATGCATGGCATGATGATGCTGATGCGTCTGGTCGGCGACGGTATCCGCGACCGTTTCGGCGCGGTCAGGACCATGCGGGTATCCGGCCTCATCGCCCTTGCGGGCATGCTGATCGCGGGCTTTGCGCCGCATCCCTATGTCGCGGTCGCCGGCTTCGCCCTTTCCGGCATGGGCGTGTCCAACATGGTGCCGATCGCCTTTTCCGCCGCCGGCAACCTCCCCGGCATGGCCAAGGGCGTCGGCCTTTCGGTCGTGACGGTGATGGGCTATTCGGGCACGCTGTTTTTCCCGACCCTGTTCGGCTTCATCGCCGAGCATACCGGCTTTGCCGCGATCTTCATCGGCACGCCGATGCTGCTCGTCGTCGTCCTCCTGCTCGCCAACCTCATGCGGCATGCCGACGGCATCAAGGGACATTGACGGACAGGCCGCCGCCGCAATGCCCTTGTGCGGGAGCGCCAAACGTGATTGACCTTTGGCGCGAGGATTATCGAGGGGGTTCGTGATGGCCGGGCGAGCGCTGATCGTCATCGACATGCAATATGATTTCTGCCCGGGCGGCGCGCTGGCCGTCGCCGGCGGTGACGAGATCATCCCGACCGTGAACCGGCTGATCGCAAGCCACGACCATGTCGTGCTGACGCAGGACTGGCATCCCGCCGGCCATTCGAGCTTCGCCTCCAGCCATCCGGGCAAGGCGCCCTTCGAGACGGTGGAAATGGCTTACGGCCCCCAGACGCTCTGGCCCGACCATTGCATCCAGGGCACGCGCGGCGCGGCCTTTCACGACGCGCTCGAATGGACGAAGGCCGAGCTCGTCATCCGCAAGGGTTTCCGCGGGACGATTGATTCCTATTCCGCCTTCTTCGAGAACGATCACACGACACCCACCGGCCTCGGCGGCTATCTCCGGGAACGCGGCATCCCGGATGTCACGCTCTGCGGCCTCGCCACCGATTTCTGCGTCGCCTTTTCCGCGATCGACGCCGTCCGGCAGGGACTCGCCACCACCGTGGTCCTCGATGCCTGCCGCGGCATAGACCTGGGCGGCTCGCTGGCCGCCATGACGGAGAAGATGCGGGCGGCGGGCGTCACGCTCGCCTGACGCCGGTTCCCATTCATTCGCAAGGAGGCCGCCATGGCCGCAAAGACCGATATCGCTCGCCGCGTCTGGAGCCACGCCTGGAAGCTCGACCCGGTCGTGCGCTCATTGCTCGACACCGATTTCTACAAGCTCCTGATGCTACAGATGATCTGGAAGCTGCACCCGGAGGTGAACGCCACCTTTTCGGTGATCAACCGCACGAAATCCGTCCGCCTCGCCGACGATATCGACGAGCAGGAGCTGCGCGACCAGCTCGACCACGCCCGTGAACTCCGCTTCTCCAAGAAGGAGATGATCTGGCTCGCGGGTAACACCTTCTACGGCCGCAAGCAGATCTTCGAGCCGGAATTCCTCGCCTGGCTCGCCGAATTCCGTCTCCCCGAATACGAGCTGGAGAAGAAGGACGGCCAGTACGAGCTGACATTCGCCGGCCCCTGGCGCGAGACGACGATGTGGGAAATCCCGGCGCTGGCCATCATCAACGAACTCCGGTCGCGCGCGGCGATGAAAGGCATGGGCCAGTTCGCGCTCGACGTCCTCTATGCCCGCGCCAAGTCGAAAATGTGGGAAAAGGTCGAGCGGCTGAAGCAATATCCGGGCCTGAGGATTTCCGACTTCGGCACCCGGCGCCGGCATTCCTTCCTCTGGCATCGCTGGTGCGTGCAGGCGCTCAAGGAAGGCATCGGCAACGCCTTCACCGGCTCGTCCAACGTGCTTCTCGCCATGGACAGCGACCTCGAGGCCGTCGGCACCAATGCCCATGAGCTGCCGATGGTGAGCGCGGCCCTCGCCGAGACCGACGCCGCGCTCGCCGAGGCGCCCTACAAGATCCTCAAGGACTGGGAGCGGCTTTATGGCGGCAATCTCCTGATCGTCCTTCCCGATGCTTTCGGAACCTCGTCCTTCCTCCGCCACGCGCCGGACTGGGTCGCCGACTGGACCGGCTTCCGCCCCGACAGCGCCCCGCCGATCGAGGGCGGGGAAAAGATCATCGACTGGTGGAAGGCGCATGGCCGCGACCCGAGGGAGAAGCTGCTGATCTTCTCCGACGGCCTCGACGTCGACACGATCATCGAGACCTACAGGCATTTCCACGGCCGCGTCCGCATGAGCTTCGGCTGGGGCACCAATCTCACCAACGATTTCGAGGGCTGCGCGCCCAACGAGATCACCGGCCTCAATCCGATCTCCGTCGTCTGCAAGGTGACCGAAGCCAATGGCCGGCCGGCGGTGAAGCTCTCGGACAATCCCAACAAGGCGACGGGCATTCCCGCCGAGGTGGAGCGTTACAAGAAGTTCTTCGGCACCGAGGATTTCGTGAAGCAGGCGGTGAGGGTTTAAGGGGCGCTGGAGCCGGTTCGCGCTCTTTCCGGGCCGGGCGTCAATTCAGCCGCTCATATCGGCATCCTGCCCCCGCGCGAACCGCGCCAGCGTCTCCCCCGCCAGCCGGTAACGGATCCACTCCGTCTGCGGCTCCGCACCGACCGCCTCGTAGACCCTGATGGCCGGTTCGTTCCAGTCGAGCACGCTCCATTCGAACCGGCCGCAGCCGCTTTCCAGCGCGATGCGCGCCAGTCGCCGAAGCAGCGCCTTGCCGGCGCCGAGGCCACGCGCCTCCGGCGTCACATAGAGGTCTTCCAGATAGAGTCCGTTTCGCGCCTGCCAGGTCGAATAGCTGAAGAACCAGACGGCCATGCCGACGGGCCGGCCGTCATGCTCGCAGATCAGGGCCTGCGTCACCGAACCGGCGCCGAAGATCGACGCGCGCACACTCTCCTCCGTCGCCTCGACCTCGTGAATCGCCTTCTCGTAATCGGCGAGCTCGCGGACGAAGCGGAGGATCGTCGCCGAATCGGTCGATATGGCTTGGCGAACGGAAAGGGTCATGGTCAGGCTCCTGATGATCGCTCACCAGATGGAAGAGAGGAGCCCGACTGTCAACCGGGCGGCGAACGGAGCGTCCATTGCCGATCCGCACCTGCGACAATCGTTATCTTGACAACCGAGGTCGCCTTTTGATTAAAGGACGTAATCGCATTTCTGTCCGGACGCCCGCTCATGATGGTCTGCTCCTGCAACCTGATCACCGACAAGGACATCAAGGAAGTGATCGTCGCACTTCTCGATGAGGACTGCTGGCAACTCATCGTTCCCGGCAAGGTCTATCACGCCATGCAGAAGCGCGGTCGCTGCTGCGGCTGCTTCCCGAACGTCGTCGACCTGATCGTCAGGACCACCGAGGAATATCACGCCGCCCGCGAGTCCGCGGGCGACCATGTCGTCGTCTTCATGGAGCGGCTCCGGATCTTCCAGGAAGAGCAGAAGACCGCCATCTTCGAGCGGCGCCAGCGCATGGCGAGCGTCGCCTGACCCTTCCCGTCTTCCCCCGCGCCGCGATCGGCCGGAACGGTCCGGATTTTTGAACCGTTCCAGATTTACTCGACAGCAGAGGGGTTTCCTGCTTTGTTTGATAGCCACATCGTATCGTGAAGGGAGAACCGGAATGAAGGGCGACGCGAAAGTCATCGAGCGCTTGAACCAGGCGCTGTTCCTGGAACTCGGCGCCGTCAACCAGTATTGGGTGCATTACAGGCTGTTGGAGGACTGGGGTTATCAGAAGCTCGCCAGGAAGGAGCGGGCCGAATCGATCGAGGAAATGCATCATGCCGACCGGCTGGTCGCCCGCATCATCTTCCTCGAAGGCCATCCAAACCTTCAGACGCTCGCACCGCTGAGGATCGGCCAGAACATCAAGGAAGTGCTGGAAGCCGATCTCGCCGGCGAATACGATGCCCGCACCGCCTACAAGCAATCGCGCGACATCTGTCACGCGGCCGGCGACTATGTCTCCATGAAGCTGTTCGAGGAACTGCTGGCCGACGAGGAAGGCCATATCGACTTCCTCGAGACCCAGGTCGACCTGCTCGAAAAGCTTGGCGTCGAAAAATACGGCCAGCTCAACGCGGAGCCCGCCAACGAAGCGGAATGACGCTTTCGCAATGCCGATTCCACAAGCCCGGCCGCGTCCATCGCGGCCGGGTTTTCTATGTCCGGATCCCCCTGTTCCCGGGGAAACAGCGAGTTGGGATGGGTTGTGGGAAAACAG
>JAGRLJ010000193.1:1425-11319 GCA_020441805.1 Rhizobiaceae bacterium | reverse complement strand
AGTCGCCGGCATGTGCGCATCGTCGGGCATCGGATGCCCTCCCCGATCCGGCAATCCTCATGTGACGCCGGTCGTACGCCCGAAAAAACCGCCGATCCCGTCCCGGCCGGCCCGGTGGAAGTTTACGCATCCATAAAAAAACCGGCTACCCGCGAGGGCAGCCGGCTTATGGAAAGGCACGAATTCCGCTCAGGCGGCAGCGGCCTTGGCCGCATTCGACTTGACGGTCTCGACGGCCTTGGCGGCGACAGCCTGGGCCGGAGCGTAGGTCTGCTTGGCGATATCCGAATACATTTCGCCCAGCTTGTTGAGTTCGGCGAGATAGCCTTCGATCGCGGACTTGGCGAAGGCGGTATTGAGCTCGACGGCGGCTTCGAGGCTGCGGACCGACATCAGGGCTTCGAAATGCGCGACATTGGCTTCATAGGCCTTCTTGGAATAGTCGCTGGCTTCGGTGGCGATCGCCTGGAAGCCCTTGGTGGCGGCGGAATAGCTCTTGAGGAGGTTGTCCATGGCTTCCTTGCCGTAGAGATTCGTATCATCAAACTTGAACATCGCAGGTCCCGTCCTGTTTTGTTGTGACATTCCTAATGTATATGTGCGCCGCACAATAAAGTCAAGCCTCATATTGCAACGCAAAAACAAAGCCCGGCGCCTGACGGGACGCCGGGGCAGGAGGAGCGCGTCCGGGACACTCAGAGATCGACGTCGAGGATCGCCATCGAGAAATTATAGGAGAGGTCGCCGTCCTCGTCGTCGCGGTAGATCACGCCGAGGAATTCCTCGCCGAGATAGACCTCCGCGGAATCGTTCTTCCGGGGGCGGGCTTTCACGGCGATCTCGGGATTGAGGGTACGCTTGAAGTAAGCGTCGAGCTTCTTGAGTTCCTCGGGCTTCACATCTGTCTCCTTGGGGGATCTTCGATTGGCCGGGCTTGTGCCATGCCGGGCACGGCGTGTAAACCCCGTGGAGTGGAGCCGGCCCGGCCGGCGTAGGTCAGTCGATCGCGGGTATCTGGACCTGGTCCATCGAGCGCGACGGCTCCGAACAGCCGGCCTCGCCCATGATGCGCGCGGGCACGCCGGCGACGGTCGTCTTGCTGGGCACCGGCTTGAGGACCACGGAACCGGCCGCGATGCGCGAGCACTCGCCCACCGAGATATTGCCGAGCACCTTGGCGCCGGCGCCGATCAGCACACCGTTGCCGATCTTGGGATGGCGGTCGCCCGCCTCCTTGCCGGTGCCGCCCAGCGTGACGCCTTGCAGGATCGACACATTGTCGCCGACGACCGCCGTCTCGCCGACGACGAGGCCCGTCGCGTGGTCGAGAAAGAAGCCGCGGCCGATCCGGGCCGCCGGATTGATGTCCGTCTGGAATATGCTCGACGACCGGCTTTGCAGATAGAGCGCGAAATCCTTCCGGCCCTTTTTCAGCAGCCAGTTGGCGAGACGATAGGTCTGGATGGCGTGGAATCCCTTGAAATAGAGGACCGGCTCGATGTAGCGCGTGCAGACGGGATCGCGGTCGTAATAGGCCTGGATGTCGACACGGATGATCGCGCTCCATTCCGGATTGTCGCGGTTCATCTCCTCGAATGTCTGCCTGAGCAGAATGGCGGGCATATCGGCATGATCGAGCCGTTCGCAGATTCGGTAGATCACCGCGTCCTCGAGGCTCTTGTGGTTGATGACGGTCGAATAGAGGAACGTGGCCATGACCGGATCCTTGTCCGCGGCCGTCCGCGCTTCCGCCTTCATCGTGTCCCATATCGGATCGACGGACGAGATATGTTCCATCGGTCGGATATCGGTCTTTGCGACCATAGCCGCTCTCCTTTTCGTTCTTCTCGCAAAACCATTATATAATGCATGACGCCGATTAGAAATGGGGTCCGCGACGCCGATGCGCAATCATCGGCCGCCGATCCCGCGGTAGAAATCCAGAACGGCCGCCTTGAAGGCGCGGTCGCCGACGGCGAGCATGTGATCCCGATTGGGAATATCCACCGCGCGCGCGTCGGGCAGGAGTGCCGCGAGTTCGTGCGGCGAGCCGGCAATGTCGTCCCGCGTGCCGACCGCGATCAGCACCGGCTGGGAGATCCGCCCGGCCTGGGCCTCGGTGACCAGCACGCGGTTGGAGGCGATGCAGGCGGCCAGCGCCGCCCGATCGCTTCCCGTCTTGTCGGCGAAAGCCCGGAACATGCGGCCCCGTTCGTGCGAGACGTCGTCGAGCGAGGGCGCCAGCAGCGCTTCGGCGATCGGGTCCCAGTCTCCCACGCCGTGGACGAGCCCGATGCCCAATCCCCCCAGCACCAGCGACCGCACCCGTCCGGGATTGTCGATCGCCAGGAAGGTCGAAATGCGCGCGCCCATCGAATAGCCCATGATATCGGCCGAGGCGATGCCGAGATGCTCGAGGAGCGCCACAGCATCGCCCGCCATCAGCGACGGATGATAGGCTGCGGGGTCATGCGGCTTGGCGCTTCCGCCATGGCCGCGATTGTCGATGGCGATCACCCGGCGTCCGGCCTGCGAAAGCGTCTCTAGCCAGCCCGGCTGGACCCAGTTGACCAGCGCCGAGGAGGCGAATCCGTGAATCAGCAATGTCGGCGGCCCCGCCCGATCGCCCTCGTCGAAATAGGCCAATTCCAGGCCATCATGCGCAAAGGTCGAAAATTTCGGGCTGTTGAGGTGCATCTTGCAATCTTCCGGAATCATGTCTGTTATGCGAAAGCGGCATGCGAATGGCGCGATTGGGCTCTACACATTTGCCCCCAATGCCATTATGTTGCGCCACAACATCATGGTCGGAGAGTTGAATGGCCGGACACAGCATCCCGCATTTCCAGAACGATGGCGGATACAAGACGATCGCGATCGGGGTCAAGGAATTCATGTGCACCGGTGCATCCGCGCCTTTCGATCATCCGCATATCTTCATCGATATGGGCGACGAGGACGAGAAGGTTTGCTCCTATTGCTCGACGCTCTACCGCTATGATCCAAACCTGAAGGCCAGCCAGTCCGATCCGGCCGGTTGCGTCTTCGTCGACCGCGCCGCGTAAGTTTGCGCGACGGTCCGGGGACCAGGGACAAGGCATGAAATCCGTTGCCATTCTGGGCGCCGGCGTCGCCGGGCTCGTGAGCGCGCTCGCGTTCGCACGCAAGGGCGTGCGCTCCGTCATTCTCGAACGCACCGCCACTCTCCAGGAGGTTGGCGCGGGCCTTCAGCTTTCTCCCAACGCGACTTATGTCCTGGGCAAGCTCGGCCTCGCCGAACAGCTCGAAGGCCTGTGGCGCGAGCCGGACAATATCTGCCTGGTCTCCGGCCAGACACTGGCGCCGATCACCTCGATCGCCACCAAGAGCATCGCGCGGAGCCGCTGGGGATCGCCCTATGCCTCCATCCACCGCGCCACGCTCCAGAAGGTGCTGATCGAGCGGGTTCGCGCCGAGCCGCTGATCTCGCTGCATCTCGACACGGATTGCGAAAGCGAGGCCGAGGTCTGCGATCTCGCCGGCGGGCAGCCCGACCTGACGATCGGCGCCGATGGCGTCTGGTCGAAGTTCCGGCGATTCGTGCCGCAGTCGGGCGCACCGGAATTCACCGGCATGGTCGCATGGCGCTTCATCATTCCCGAGCGCGACGCGCCGTTCTTCCTCAATCCGCGCAATATCACCGCCTATGTCGGCGCGAATGCCCATATCGTCGCCTATCCGCTGAAGGATGCCGGCGCGTTCAATGTCGTGGCGCTGTCGGCCGGCAACAATCCGGGCGAGACCTGGGCCGCGGACTGCAATCCGGCCTTCCGCTCGGAGATGACCGCGCAATTCGCCCATTGGCATCGCGATATCCGGACCCTGCTGTCCTACGCGCCGAAACCGACATGGTGGCCGCTTTTCGGCGTGTCGCACGGCCGCTGGACCGATGGGCGCTCACGCATCCTGATCGGCGACGCGGCCCATGCCATGACGCCTTTCGCGGCCCAGGGCGCGGCCATGGCGATCGAGGACGCGTTCGAACTCGCCGGCGTGGTGACCGGCAATGCCGCGCTGTCCGACGCGCTGGTCTTCTTCGAGCGCAACCGGCAGCACCGCGTCTCCCGCGTCCGGTCGCGCGGCGCCTTCAACAAGTTCGCCTATCATGCCCGGGGACCGGTGCGCGTCGCGCGCGACCTGGTGCTGCGGCTGAGGCGGCCGGAACAGGTCGCCGCCGACCTCGACTGGCTCTATGGCTACAAGGCGCCGGGCTAAAACCCCGCCCTCGTCAACCCGCCGCCCTCGCCGCGGCGAAACCCGCTTCGAGATCGCGCTTGAGATCGGCCACGTCCTCCAGCCCGATCTGGAGCCGCAGGACCGGACCCTCGGCCGGCGCCTTGGCGACCCTGCGGTCGGCGAGGTTGGCCAGCACCGCAAGGCTCTCGTAGCCGCCCCAGGAATAACCGAGCCCGAAAATCTTCAGCGCGTCCAGGAACGCGAAGGCGCGCGTCTTCTGCCGCGACGCATCCGGCTCCTTCAGAACGATGGAGAACAGGCCGGACGCACCCTTGAAGTCGCGCTTCCAGATATCGTGGCCGTCGAAGCTCGGCAGCGCCGGATGCAGCACCCGGGCCACATCCTCCCTGCCCTCCAGCCAGCGCGCGAGCTCCAGCGCGCTTTGCTGATGACGTTCGAGCCGCAGGCCCATCGTGCGGAGCCCGCGCAGGATCTGGTAGCTGTCGTCGGGCGAGGCGCAGACGCCCAGCGCGGTATTGGCCTCGCGAAGCTGCTCCCAATGCGCCGCATTGGCCGAAACCGTGCCGAAGAGGATATCCGAGTGGCCGGACGGATATTTCGTGGCCGCGTGAATGGAAATGTCGGCGCCGAAATCGAGCGGCCGGAAATAGAGCGGCGTGGCCCAGGTATTGTCCATCATCACCACCGCGCCGCCGGCATGGGCGGCATCGGCGATGGCGCGGATATCCTGCATTTCGAACGTGTTCGAGCCCGGGGCCTCGGTATGCACGATCGTGGTGTTCGGCCGCATCAGCCGGGAAATGTCCGCGCCGATATCGGGGGCGTAATATTCGGTCTCGACGCCGAGGCGGGAAAAGATCGTGTCGCAGAAAATCCGCGTCGGATGATAGACGGAATCGACGACGAGCACATGGTCGCCCGCCTTGGCGAATCCGAGGAACGGCACGGTGACCGCCGCGAGACCCGATGGCACCAGGATCGTGCCCGCGGCGCCCTCGAGTTCATTGATGGCCTCGGCGAGCGCATCCGTCGTCGGCGTGCCGCGCGTTCCATAGGTATATTTCTGCGCGCGCCGGTCCATCGTCCGCGCATCGGGAAACAGCACGGTGGAGGCATGGACGACCGGTGGATTGACGAAACCGTGGTAATCGCGCGGATCGTAGCCGCCATGTGCCAGGCGCGTGTTGACGCCCCAGTTTCCGAGGTTTTTGTCGTCGTCGCTCATGTCATGAAATTCCGTGTATTTCGGTTCGGTTGTACTTTCATAGTTCCGGTTTGCGGCAAAAGGCAAACAACAATTTCGCAATGCATGGTTTCAAGAGGTTCGACGCAAAAATATTCGCCAAAAAGCCTCGAAACAGGGCGATGCATTGCCTTTTTTTTCGCGTTTCGGGGAATACCCGCAATTTTTTTGGCAATCGCAAAGGTTGGTCTTGACTATCGACCAATTTGAGACTGTCTTAAGTGCCGGCCCGGACACCGGCAGGGAAAACGGACGGGCGCCTGCTGCCCACCAAAGGGCGCGGGGGGAAGAAAACGACAACAATCCAAAGGTTGGAAAAAATGACAAGCAAGCTTCTGACCGGCGCCGTCGGCGCCGCAATTCTCGCTCTCGGCGCGGTCGCCGCCCATGCAGGCACGCTCGACGACGTCAAGGCCAAGGGTTTCGTGCAGTGCGGCGTGAACGGCTCCAACCTTGCCGGTTTCGGCGCCCAGGATTCCAGCGGAAACTGGGCCGGCCTCGATGTCGACCTCTGCCGCGCGGTTGCCGCGGCGGTTTTCGGCGACGCCACCAAGGTCAAGTATACACCGCTCTCCGCCAAGGACCGCTTCCCGGCCCTGCAATCGGGCGAGATCGACATGCTGGCGCGCAATACGACCTGGACCGTGAGCCGCGATTCCCAGCTCGGCTTCGATTTCCGCGCCGTGAACTATTATGACGGCCAGGGCTTCATGGTGCCGGCCAAGCTCGGCGTGAAATCGGCGCTCGAACTGTCGGGCGCGGCGGTCTGCGTGCAGTCCGGCACGACGACGGAACTCAACCTCGCCGACTATTTCAAGGCCAACAATCTCGAATACAAGCCTGTCGTGTTCGAAAAGCAGGAAGAAGTCGACGCCGCCTACCAGGCCGGCCGTTGCGATGTCTACACGACCGACCAGTCCGGCCTCTATTCGATCCGCCTGTCGCTCTCCAACCCGGCCGATCACGTGATCCTGCCCGAGATCATTTCCAAGGAACCGCTCGGTCCCGCCGTGCGCCAGAACGATTCCAAGTGGCTCGACATCGTGACCTGGGCGCATTACGCCATGGTCGCCGCCGAGGAATTCGGCATCACCCAGGCGAATGTGGACGAGATGAAGTCCTCGGCGAACCCGGACATCAAGCGCTTCCTGGGCGAGGAAGCCGACCAGACGATCGGCAAGGATCTCGGCATCGACGAGAAATGGGCCTATAACATCATCAAGCAGGTCGGCAATTACGGCGAAAGCTTCGATCGCAATGTCGGCGACGGCTCGAACATGAAGATCCAGCGCGGCCTGAACGCGCTCTGGACCAAGGGCGGCCTGCAATATGCGCCGCCGATCCGCTAAGCCCTAGGGCTGCTCGGGGGGAAGGCGGATGATGCGCCCTCCCCCTCTTCCGACGCAAAGGCCCGGCAAACAGGGCTGCGGAAACAGGGGAAAACTGAATGGCACTCGGCGCCGCTGAGCGGGGCGGAACGGTCCGTCCGACGCAATCGCTGCTCTACAATCCGGAAATCCGTCAGTTCGTCTATCAGGCGCTGACCGTCATCTTCATTGTCTGGCTCATCTGGTACGCGAGCACCAATGCCGCGCAGAACCTCGCCCGCGCCAACATGACCGCGGGCTTCGGCTTCCTCCAGGGACGGGCGGGCTTCGACATCGCCCAGACGCCGATCGCCTATTCGAGCGATTCCACCTATATGCGGGCGCTGGTGCTCGGCCTGGTCAATACCTTGATCGTCGCCGTGTGCGGCATCGTCACGGCCAGCATCGTCGGGCTTCTCGTCGGCATCGGCCGACTGTCCAGCAATTGGCTGATCGCGCGGCTTTGCACCGTCTATGTCGAGATCTTCCGCAACATTCCGCCACTCCTCGTCATTTTCTTCTGGTACAAGGGCGTCCTGTCGCTTCTGCCGGATGTGCGCGAGGCGCTCTCTCTGCCGCTTTACGTCTATGTCAGCAATCGCGGCATCTATACACCGGCCCCGGTCTTCGGCGACAGCATCTGGCTCGTCGTCGCCGCGCTCGTCATCGGCGTGGTCGCGGCGGTCGCTTTCGGCCGCTGGGCGACCGGGCGGCAGCTCGCGACCGGTGTCCGTCCGCCTGTCCTCTGGGTGAACCTGGCGCTGGTCGTCGGCCTGCCGATCCTGGTCTTCCTGGCGATCGGCGCGCCGGTGACCTTCGACATACCCGAGCTCGGCAAGTTCAACATGCGGGGCGGCACCGTCGTCGGCCCCGAATTCCTCTCGCTCTACATGGCGCTGTCCTTCTACACCGCCGCCTTCATCGCCGAGATCGTGCGGGCGGGCATCAAGGGCGTGGCCAAGGGACAGACGGAAGCCGCGCATGCGCTCGGCATCAGGCAGGGGCTGACGACCCGGCTCGTCGTGCTTCCGCAGGCGCTGAGGATCATCATCCCGCCGCTGACCTCGCAATATCTGAACCTGACGAAGAATTCGTCATTGGCGGTCGCCATCGGCTATGCGGATCTCGTCGCCGTCGGCGGCACGATCCTCAACCAGTCCGGCCATTCGATCGAGATCATCGCCATCTGGATGCTGATCTATGTCTCGATCAGCCTGATCACGTCGATCTTCATGAACTGGTTCAACGCCAAGATGGCACTGGTGGAGCGCTGACATGGCCGAGACCGTTTCCTATGTCCGCCGGGATTTCCTGCCGCCGCTCGAGGCGCCCTCCAGCGACAAGACGGCCTGGGGCTGGGCGCGCCGCAACCTCTTCGCCTCCGTGACGGATTCGATCGTCACGATCGTGGCGGTCGCAATCATCCTCTGGTTCGTGGTGTCGGTGATCGACTTCCTTCTGTTCGAGGCCATCTGGACCGGCTCCGACCGGACCGTCTGCGCCACGATCGCCCAGGGCGGCGTCCAACCCGATGGCTGGAAAGGCGCCTGCTGGGCCTATGTCGGCGACTGGTTCACCCAGTTCATGGTGGGTTCCTATCCGCGAGACCAGCTGTGGCGGCCGATCCTGGTGACCGTGCTCTTCGTCGGGCTCCTGGTGCCGCTCCTGATACCGCAGGCGCCGCGCAAGGGGTTGAACGCGCTTCTCCTGCTCATCGCCCTGCCTCTCGTCGCCTATGTGCTCCTGCTCGGCGGCTGGTTCGGCCTGTCCCATGTCGAAACCTCGCTCTGGGGCGGACTGATGGTGACGCTGATCCTGTCCTTCGTCGGCATCGTGATCTCGCTGCCTGTCGGCATCCTGCTCGCGCTCGGACGCCGATCGCGAATGCCGATCCTCAAGGCGGCCTGCATCGGCTTCATCGAACTGATCCGCGGCGTGCCGCTGATCACGGTGCTCTTCATGGCCAGCGTGCTCCTGCCGCTCTTCCTGGCGCCCGGCACGAGCTTCGACAAGTTCCTGCGCGCGCTGGTCGGCGTCTCGATCTTCGCCTCGGCCTATATGGCCGAGGTCATTCGCGGCGGCCTACAGGCGATCCCGAAAGGACAATATGAAGGCGCCGATTCGCTCGGGCTCAACTATTTCCAGAAGATGACCTTCATCGTCATGCCGCAGGCGATCAAGCTGGTCATACCGGGCATCGTCAATACATTCATCGGCATGTTCAAGGACACGTCCCTCGTGTCGATCATCAACATGTACGACCTGCTCGGCATCGTCAAAGCCAGCTTCGGCGACTCGAAGTGGATCACGCCGGTCACGCCCTTGACGGGCCTGATCTTCGCAGGCTTCATTTTCTGGGTTTTCTGTTTCGGCATGTCGCGCTATTCGGCTTTCATCGAACGCCGCCTCGACACCGGTTACAAGAGATAGGGGAAGACACATGGCGGAAGCCGCAAGGATGAACGTCTCGGAAACCGATGTCGCGGTCGAGATCACCAATATGAACAAGTGGTACGGCGAGTTCCACGTATTGCGCGACATCAATCTCAAGGTGATGCGCGGCGAACGGATCGTCATCGCCGGCCCGTCGGGCTCCGGCAAGTCGACCATGATCCGCTGCATCAATCGCCTCGAGGAACATCAGAAGGGCTCGATCGTCGTCGACGGCATCGAGCTCACCAACGATCTCAAGAAGATCGACGAGGTTCGCCGCGAGGTCGGGATGGTGTTCCAGCACTTCAATCTCTTCCCGCATCTCACGATCCTGGAGAACTGCACGCTCGCCCCGATCTGGGTGCGCAAGATGCCCAAGAAGCAGGCCGAGGAAATCGCGATGCATTTCCTGACCCGTGTCAAGATTCCCGAGCAGGCCAACAAATATCCCGGCCAGCTTTCCGGCGGTCAGCAGCAGCGCGTGGCGATCGCGCGCGCGCTCTGCATGAAGCCGAAGATCATGCTTTTCGACGAGCCGACATCGGCGCTCGATCCGGAAATGGTCAAGGAGGTGCTGGACACGATGGTGGGCCTCGCCGAGGAAGGCATGACCAT
>JAGRLJ010000193.1:0-1383 GCA_020441805.1 Rhizobiaceae bacterium | reverse complement strand
TTGCCCGCCAGGTCGCCAATCGCGTGATCTTCATGGACCAGGGCCAGATCGTCGAGCAGAACGACCCGGTGAATTTCTTCGACAATCCGCAGCACGAGCGGACGAAGCTGTTCCTCAGCCAGATCCTGCATTGAGGCTTTTGCTGCCGGAATCGGAAAGGGCGCGGAACCGAGTTCCGCGCCCTTTCTTTGTTGAAATGCTGGCGTCCAGCCACATCCGAGACGTCATCCTCGGGCTTGTCCCGAGGATCTGGGACAGACACCCAAGGCGGGACCGTTCAGCATGGGTCGGGGCTCACCAGATCCTCGGGACAAGCCCGAGGATGACGTCGCGAGGAAGGCGCCGTGCCTCCCCTCCCCAATCCTACTTGCTGTAGGCGTCGAGGTCGCGCACCGCGCCCCGGTCGGCGCTGGTCGCGAAGGCGGCATAGGCCTTGAGCGCCGTGGTGACGTTGCGCTTGCGGGGCGCCGCCGGCTTCCAGCCGAGCGCGTTCTGCTCGGCGCGGCGTTCGGCGAGCGTCGCCTCGTCGACCCTGAGCGAGATCGTCCGGTTGGGAATGTCGATGTCGATCATGTCGCCTTCTCGCACCAGCCCGATCGTGCCGCCATTGGCCGCTTCCGGCGAGACATGGCCGATCGAAAGACCGGACGTGCCGCCGGAAAAGCGGCCGTCGGTGATCAGGGCGCAGGCCTTGCCGAGGCCCCTCGATTTCAGATAGCTGGTCGGATAGAGCATNNGCATTTCCTGCATGCCCGGGCCGCCCTTGGGTCCTTCATAACGGATGACGACGACGTCGCCCGCGGCGACATCGTTGGACAGGATGCCCTTGACCGCGGCATCCTGGCTCTCGAAGACCCTGGCGGGGCCGGAGAATTTCAGGATGCTCTCGTCGACGCCGGCGGTCTTGACGATGCAGCCGTCGAGGGCGACGTTGCCATAGAGCACCGCCAGGCCGCCATCCTTGGAGAAGGGATGCTCGACGGAGCGGATGACGCCGTTCTCGCGATCGGTATCGAGATCCTCCCAGCGCTCGCTCTGGCTGAAAGCGACCTGCGTCGGCACGCCGCCCGGTGCGGCGCGGTAGAAGTCGCGCACGGACTCGCTGTTGGTGCGGGTGATGTCCCAGCGGTCGATGGCGTCGCCGAGCGTCGCCGCATGCACTGTCGGGCAGTCGCGGTTGATCAGCCCGCCACGATCGAGCTCGCCCAGAATCGACATGATGCCGCCGGCGCGGTGGACATCCTCCATATGGACGTCGTTCTTGGCCGGCGCCACCTTGGACAGGCACGGGACGCGGCGGGAAAGCGCATCGATGTCGGCCATGGTGAAATCCACCTCGGCCTCATGCGCGGCGGCGAGGATGTGCAGCACGGTGTTGGTCGA
>JAGRLJ010000192.1 GCA_020441805.1 Rhizobiaceae bacterium | reverse complement strand
TGAGGTTCCATTCGCTCTGTCCGTGCCGGACCAGCACCAGCGTTCCGCTCATCGCATCGTCTCCGTTTGATCGAGAAGGGTTTATCCGTCGAGCCCGAGCACGTCGAGCATGTCGTAGAGGCCGGGTTTCTTGTCGAAGGCCCAGCGGGCGGCGGCGAGCGCGCCCTGGGCGAAGAGCGACCGGTCATTGGCGCGGTGCGACAGCGTGATCATTTCCGTCTGCCCGGCGAAAATCACCGAATGATCCCCGATCACGCCGCCGCCGCGTAATGTGGCAAAGCCGATCGTGCCCTCCTCGCGCGGTCCCGTATGGCCGTCGCGCACCCGCACCGAATGGTCCGCGAGCGAGATATCGCGACCCTTGGCGGCTTCGGCGCCGAGCAGGAGCGCGGTGCCGGAGGGCGCGTCGACCTTCCTGTTATGATGCATTTCGAGCACCTCGATATCCCAGCCCCTGGCGGCGAGCGCGGCCGCGGCCTGCCGCACCAGCACGCCCAGCAGGTTGACGCCGAGGCTCATATTGCCCGACATCACGATCCGGGCATGGCGGCTCGCGGCCTCGATCCTGGCGATGTCGTCGGGCGAGCAGCCGGTCGTGCCGATCACGTGGACGATGCGGGCCTGCGCGGCGAGCCCGGCGAATTCCACCGTCGAGGCCGGCGAGGTGAAGTCGATCACGGCATCGGCGTTGAGAAACGCCTGGAGCGGATCGCTGGTGACCGGTATGCCGATCGGACCGATGCCGGCGATCTCGCCCGCATCCTTGCCGAGCGCGGAAGATCCCTCGCGTTCGAGCGCGGCATGGATCTGCATGCCCTCCGCCGCGTGGATTGTCCGCAGCAGCGTCTGGCCCATCCGCCCGGCGGCGCCCGCCACCACCACCATCCTCATGTCCGTCTCGCTCATCTCGCACCCGTCCCCGGCTCATTTTTCCCGTATTTGCAGGCGGTTGAGGCGAGCGTAGAGACCCGCTTCCTCCTGCGCAAGCATTTCATGCGTGCCTTCCTCGGCGATCCGTCCGTCTTCCATGACGATGATCTTGTCGGCTTCGGCGATGGTCGAGAGCCGGTGCGCGATCACCACCACGGTTCGGCCATGCATGGCATGCTGGATCGCCTGTTGCACGGCGGCCTCGGATTCGGAATCGAGCGCCGAGGTCGCTTCGTCGAGAAGAAGAATCGGTGCGTTGCGCACCAGCGCGCGGGCGATCGAAAGCCTCTGGCGCTGGCCGCCGGAAAGGTTGAGCCCGTTCTCGCCGACCGGCGTGTCGTAACCCTGCGGCAACGCCAGGATGAAATCGTGGGCATAGGCCTGCCGCGCGGCTTCCTCGATCTCGGCATCGGTCGCGCCCGGCCGGCCATAGCGGATATTGTCGCGGATCGTCCCCTCGAACAGGACCGGCGCCTGCGAGACATAGGCGAGCTTTTCGCGAAGCGATTGCTTGGTGACGTGGCGGATATCCTGCCCGTCGATAAGGATCTGGCCCCGGTCCGGATCGTAGAAGCGCGGAATGAGGCCGATGATGGTCGATTTGCCGGCGCCCGACGGCCCCGCGATCGCGGTCGACCGGCCGCCCTCCGCGACGAAGCTCACGCCTTTCAGGATCGGTTCGGCATGGTAGGCGAAGCTCACGTCGCGGAATTCGATCCGGCCCTGCGTCAGCACGAGGGGCCTGGCGTCGGCCGCTTCGCGCATCGGCACCGGCGTATCGAGGATGTCGAAGATCATCCTCGCATTCACATAGGCCTTTTCGAGCTGGACCTGGAGCTTGGCGAGCCGTCGCGCCGGATCGTAGGCGAGCAGCATGGCGGCGATGAAGGAGATGAATGCGCCTGGCAACTGCCCGTTATAGATCGATTGATAGGCGGCATAGCCGATGACGGCGGCGATGGCCGCGCCGGCGAAGCTTTCGGTGATCGGCGAGGTGCGCTCGGAGAGACGGATGATCCTGTTGGCCCGCTTCTCGGCGGTATCGATCAGCGCATCCATGCGGGCACGGAGCTGGTCCTCCATCGTGAAGGCCTTGACGATCGTCAGGCCCTGGATGGTCTCCTGCATCACGCCGCTGACATGTGAATTGTATTCGACCGATTCGCGCGTCGCCGTTCGGACGCGCTGCGCCAGGTAGCGCACGGCGATCAGCATCGGCGGCGCGGTCACGGCGACAAGCAGTGTCAGCAGCCAGTCCTTCGAGATCATCACCCCGATCAGCGCGACGAAGGTCAGCACGTCGCGCGCCACCGAGGTCACGGCGAGGTTCATCGTCTCGCGGATGCCGTTGACGTTCTGCGTCGCGGTCGCGGCGATCCGCGCCGAGCGGGCGTCGGAGAAATAGCCGAGATTCAATGCCATCAGATGGGCGTAGAGCCGCTTCTGGTATTTGGCGACGATGGCATTGCCGATCTTGTTCAGCACCACCGACTGGCCGTAGGCGGCGAAGCCCTTGAGCGCGAAGGCGAGGAAGATCGCGATGCAGATCCAGGCGACGAGCGCCGTCCGCTTGTGGGTGAAGGCTTCGTTGATCACCGATTCCATCACCCAGGCGGTGAAGGCCGTGGAAAGCGCCACCGTCACCAGGCAGGCGACCGCGAAGGCGTAGCGGCCGACGTGATCGCGGGCATTCTCAAGGAACAGCCGCCTGATCACCGGCAGCATCGCCGACCGGTCTTCCCTGATGGTCTTCGTCACGTCAGCGCTCAAGGGCGGCCTTCCAATTCCAGATCGGCAGGCTCATAGCGGCTGGGCGGGGCTTTGAACAGTCATTTCCGCCAGCGGCGGCCGTCGGTCGCGACCCCGAAGCTTCCCGGCATGCGGGCGAAGGCGGAGAGGCCGGCCAGCGCCGCCAGCCGGTGCGTCACCACGAATGTCGGGATCGTCGCCATCAGTTCCTCATGCGGGGCCTTGTCCTCGAAGGCTTCCCGGAAGCCCGGCTTCTGGAGGGCCGGCAGGATTTTCTGCGGAATGCCGCCGCCGAGATAGACGCCGCCCTTGGCCATGAAGACCACCGCCATGTCGCCGGCGACGCGGCCGAGATAGACGGCGAAGAGAGAGACGGCCTCCTCGGCCTGCCTGTCGCTGCCGGCGAGGCCGTGGTGGGAAATATCGGCCGGATCGGTCAATGTCTGGGCCACACCGTCGGCCTTGCAGATCGCCCGATAGAGATTGACGAGGCCGCGGCCGCACAGGATCTGCTCGGCCGATACCCGCCCCTCGATCCGCTCGATATGCGGGAAGATTTCAAGGTCGCGATCGGTGCGCGGTCCGAGATCGACATGTCCGCCTTCGCCGGGAACCGGAATCCACGCCTCCAACGCATGGACGAGGCCGGCGACGCCGAGGCCGGTACCCGGCCCCAGCACGACCTTGGAATGGCCGGGACGCACGGCCCCGCGTCCGATCTGGATCTGGTTTTCCTCCGAGAGCGTCGCGACGGCGAGCGCCTGGGCCTCGAAATCGTTGATCACCATCACGTCCTCGAAACCGAGGCCGGCGATCAGGTCCCTGGGCCGCACGATCCAGGGGCAATTGGTCAGCGGGATCTCGTCGCCGTTGATCGGCCCGGCGACGGCGAGGATCGCCGATTTCGGCTGGATCGCGGTCTTGTCGAGCACCGCGCCCTGGATCGCCGCGTCGATGGTCGCGAAGGCCGCCGTCTGGACGATCGGGAACTCCTTCGGCTCGCCGATCGCGTCGGTCAGGATCGAAAAGCGCGCATTGGTGCCGCCGATATCGCCGATCAGGATCGGGAACGGGAAGTGATCGTCATTCATTCGTGCCATGGGTAGCTTGTCCCGCCTGTCCGTTCCTGTCCTTGCCGTCACGCCGCGTCGGGCGCGATCAGCAGCTCCGCCGTCGCCCGGTTGAGCGCCATCGGGATATCGTAGACCGTCGCGAGCCGGGTGAGCGCCTTGACGTCCACGTCATGCGGCAGCGGCGTCAGCGGATCGGTGAAAAAGATGAGCATCGACACCCTGCCCTCGGCGATCATCGCGCCGATCTGCTGATCGCCGCCGAGCGGGCCGCTCTTCATCCGCGTGACCTTGAGCGACGGCGCCGCTTCCATGATCCGCCCGCCCGTCGTGCCGGTGGCGACAAGATCGAAACCCGCGAGCGCCTGCCGGTGGCGCCGGGCGAAATCGGCCATGTCGTCCTTCTTCTGATCATGCGCGATCAGTGCGATCGTCTCGCGTGCCGTCAAGAAAAAGCCCTCTTTCCTCGCTCCTCGCGACGGAGATTGCCGCAAAGGGCCAACCGCAACAAGGCGCTATAGCGATTTTTCCCGGAGGTTCAATCCTATTATGCCGTAAAAACCCCGACGGCTTTTGAAGCGATTTCAAATCCGCTAAGCTCCGCCGCAAATCACCCTTCACATCGTCAGGAACATGCCCATGACCTCCATCGACCCCGTGCTCGCCCGTGCCGACCAGAATCTCGCCTCAAGCCTGGATCGGATGTTCGCGCTTTGCCGCATCAAGTCGATCTCGACCGACATGGCCTACAGGACCGAATGCCGTGCCGCTGCCCAATGGCTGGTCGATTATCTCGGAACATTGGGCTTCACCGCATCGGTGCGCGATACCGAAGGCCATCCCATGGTTGTCGGCCATCATCCCGGGGCGACGGAGAACGCGCCGCATGTGCTGTTCTACGGCCATTACGATGTCCAGCCGGTCGATCCGCTGAACCTCTGGGACTTCGATCCCTTCGAGCCGGCGATCCGCGAACAGGGCGGCAGGAAGGTCATCACCGGTCGCGGCACCTCCGACGACAAGGGCCAGCTTCTGACCTTCGTCGAGGCCTGCCGCGCCTACAAGGAGGTCCACGGCGCGCTGCCGGTGCGGGTAACGGTTCTGTTCGAGGGCGAGGAGGAATCCGGTTCGCCCTCGCTCAAGCCGTTCCTCGAAGCCAATGCGGCGGAGCTCAAGGCCGATTTCGCGCTGATCTGCGACACGTCGATGTGGGACAGCGAGACGCCGGCGATCTCCGCCGGCCTGCGCGGCCTCGTCGGCGAGGAAGTCACGATCAAGGCGGCCGACCGCGACCTGCATTCGGGCTATTTCGGCGGCGCCGCCGCCAATCCGATCCATATCCTGAGCGACATCCTCGCCGGGCTGCACGACGAGACCGGCCGGGTGACCCTGGAAGGTTTTTATGAAGGCGTGGAGGAGACGCCGTCGCAGATCAAGGCGTCCTGGGAAACGCTCGGCATGACGACCGGGAAGTTCCTCGGCGCGATCGGCCTGTCCGTGCCCTCGGGTGAGGCAGGCCGCAGCGTCATGGAACTGACCTGGGCGCGGCCGACGGCGGAGGTCAACGGTATCTGGGGCGGCTATACCGGCGAGGGTTTCAAGACGGTCATTCCGGCGGAGGCCTCCGCCAAGGTGTCCTTCCGCCTTGTCGGGAAGCAGGACCCGGACAAGGTGCGGGCCGCGTTCCGGTCGCACGTCCAGTCGAGGCTGCCGTCCGACTGCCGGGTCGAATTCCACAAGCATGGCGGCTCGCCCGCCATCCAGCTGCCCTACGATTCGGCACTGCTCAACAAGGCGAAGAACGCGCTTTCCGACGAATGGCCGAAGCCCGCCGTGATGATCGGCATGGGCGGCTCCATCCCGATCGCCGGCGACTTCCAGAAGATGCTGGGCATGGAAACGCTGCTGGTGGGCTTCGCGCTCGCCGACGACCGCATCCATTCGCCCAACGAGAAATACAATCTCGATTCCTTCCACAAGGGCATCCGGTCCTGGATCCGCATCATCGACGCCGTGCGATCCTGACGGCAGTCCCCTCGCCGCATCGGGCTGCGAGGGGCGTTTCTCCTGTGGATCGGACATCACCCGGCTTCGTTCGCCGGGGACGGCGTCACGGCCGCATGTCGGGACTGACGATGCAATTGCCGAATTCGTCATAGGCGCCGGTGTCGCAACGGTCGATCGAACCGGTATTGTTCCGGTCGAGGTCCTGGCGCTCCATCGGCTCCGGCGAGTCCAGGCGGCCGCCCATGCGGTCGTCCCGGCCGAAATGGCTACCGCTATTGTTATGGTTGTTGTCGGCCGCATGGCCGGCCGAGGCGCCGGCAAGGATCGACAGGGCGACGAGCGAAGTCTTGATCATCGGGAACATGGGTTTCTCCTTGTTTTCGGTCTCTTCATCGGACCCGCGTGTTGAACCCTTCGGATTCGGAAAGGTTTCCCGCGGGATTGCCAAAACGTTTCCAGCTGCGTGAACGGAGACGGCCGATCCGGATGAAAAAATGGGGGCTTCGGACGGAAAGTCCCGAGCCTTAACGACCCTTTAAATGGCCACATTTAGAGTCCACCCGGAATCACGACGGGCCAGAAACGACATGGAAATTCGAGGGGATGGCAAAAAGCACCCGGTCTAGGACGAGGATCGAGCCTTCTTTCGAGGGAAGCCGGCGCGGTCGCGACAGCGACCTGCGCGCCGATCCGCGCGACCGTTCGGGCCGTTCGTCCCGATCCAGGACTGCTTCCCGTAGCCGCAGCCGAAGCCGGCGCACCGGCGGCTTTTTCGGCTTCGTCCGCAGGGCGATCTACTGGTGCCTCGTGCTCTGTCTCTGGGGCGGACTGGGGCTGACCGGCCTCGTCGTCTATTACGGCGCCAAGATGCCGAGCGCCGAAAGCTGGGCGATGCCGGATCGCCCGCCGAACATCAAGATCGTCGACGTCAACGGCCAGTTGCTCGCCAATCGCGGCTCGACGGGGGGCGAGGCCATTCCGCTCGACGCCATGTCGCCCTATATCCCGCTTGCCGTGATGGCGATCGAGGACCGGCGGTACTACTCGCATTTCGGCTTCGACCCGATCGGCTTCTCCCGCGCCATGATGCGCAACGCGCTGTCCGGCCGGATGGTGCAGGGCGGTTCGACCATCACTCAGCAGCTCGCCAAGAACATGTTCCTGACGCCGGACCGGACGCTGGAGCGCAAGGTGCAGGAAGTGCTTCTCGCCTTCTGGCTGGAGAGCAAATATACCAAGGACCAGATCCTTGCCATGTATCTCAACCGCGTGTTCTTCGGCTCCAATTCCTATGGCGTCGAGGCCGCCTCGCGCCGCTATTTCAATAAGTCCGCCCGCGACGTGAACCTGACCGAGGCCGCGATCCTCGCTGGCCTGCTCAAGGCGCCCTCGGCGCTGTCGCCCGCCAAGAACCCGGACGGCGCGATGGCGCGCGCCAAGCTCGTTCTCGCCGCCATGGAGGACGAGGGCTACATTTCCCATGACGAACTGGTCGCGGCGGTCGAAAAGAAGCCGAAGAAGGCCAAGAGCTACTGGACCGGCGCCGAGCATTACGCCGCCGACATGGTGATGGACGAGCTGCCCGCCCTGATCGGCGAGGTCAAGGAAGACATCGTGGTCGATACGACCATCGACCGGACACTGGAAAAAGCCGCCGAGAAGGCGATCAAGGACACGCTCGACAGGGAAGGCAAGAAGCTCAATGCCAGCCAGGCCGCGCTCGTCGCCATCGACGGCACGGGCGCCATCCGCGCGCTGGTGGGCGGGCGAGACTATGCGGCAAGCCAGTTCAACCGCGCTTTCAAGGCCAAGCGCCAGCCGGGCTCGGCCTTCAAGCCCTTCGTCTACGCGGCCGCGCTCGAACAGGGGGTGAAGCCGGATTCCGTCCGCAACGACGCGCCGGTGCGCATCGGCAAATGGACGCCGGACAACTATGACAACAAATATCGCGGCCAGGTGACGGTTGCGAGCGCGCTTGCCCAGTCGCTCAACACCATCGCGGCCCAGCTCGTGATGGAGGCCGGCCCCCAGAACGTCATCAAGCTCGCCCATCGCATGGGCATCGAGACCAATATGCAGGAAAACGCCTCGATCGCCCTCGGCACGTCCGAAGTGTCGCTGGTCGAGCTGACCTCGGCCTATGCGCCGTTCATGAATGGCGGCTACAAGGCGACGCCGCATGTCATCAAACGCGTCACCACGGTCTCCGGCAAGGTGCTTTACGAGAACACCTATGACGAGCCGCCCCGGGTGATTTCCGAAAGAATCGCCGCCCAGATGAACCGGATGCTCGCCGGCGTGATCGCGCGCGGCACCGGCAAGAATGCGAAGCTGCCCGGTTGGCAGGCGGCGGGCAAGACCGGCACGACGCAGTCCTTCCGTGACGCCCTTTTCGTCGGCTACACGTCGAATATCGTCGCGGGCGTCTGGTTCGGCAACGACGACGGGGCATCCATGAAGAAGGTCACCGGCGGCGGATTGCCTTCGAAGGCCTGGAGCCAGTTCATGATCGCAGCGCATCAGGGGCTTTCGCCCGCGCCGCTCTTCGGGCTCGGGTCGGGCACGGCGACGGAGCCGGCCCTGGAGGTCGACGCGAATCCGGGCGCCGACAAGAGCCAGGAAACGCTGTTCGATATGATCAGCCATGCGCTGGGCGAGGATAAGCCCGTCAGGAAGCCCGCCGGCGTGGTGCCGGACGAGCGTCCGGCCAAGCAGGTCGTGGTCCCGCCGCTCGATGTCGACGACGTGATCCGCCGGCAGGACCGGGCCGAGAACGACGGCCTCGTCCCGCCCGCCGATATCGGCGAGACCACCGGCGCGACCCAGACCCGCCGCAAGGCCAATTCCACGCTTCTCGACGTCCTGATGGGCAATTGACGGCCGTCCGGCGCGCCGCCTTTGCCCGGCGTGGCGGTCCGGGCGGACGCGGCGCCCCGTCTTTCTTTCACGAAACGGTGAATTTTGCTTGGTCAGGCGCATTCTTGCGCCTTGCAGAGAAAAACGGGCCTCCTTATATACCCCGCATCGGCCTGAACGGCGTGACGTTCAGGCATCTGAATGAAACCATCCATACGGGGGTTGCGAAGGAACGCCGGTCACCGGGTCCAGGCAGCCTGCTAAGAGGAGAGAAGTAGAATGGCAAAAGTTATCGGTATCGACCTCGGAACGACGAATTCCTGCGTTTCCGTCATGGACGGCAAGGACGCCAAGGTGATCGAGAATTCCGAAGGCGCCCGCACCACGCCGTCCATGGTGGCCTTCACCGAAGACGGCGAGCGTCTCATCGGACAGCCGGCCAAGCGTCAGGCCGTCACCAATCCCGAAAATACCGTTTTCGCGGTCAAGCGGCTGATCGGCCGCCGCTATGAGGATCCGACCGTCGAGAAGGACAAGGCGCTGGTTCCCTACAAGATCATCAAGGCCGGCAATGGCGATGCCTGGGTCGAGGCCCGCGGCACCGGCTATTCCCCGTCGCAGATCTCCGCGATGATCCTCCAGAAGATGAAGGAAACGGCGGAAGCCTATCTCGGCGAGAAGGTCGAG
>JAGRLJ010000191.1:4461-22114 GCA_020441805.1 Rhizobiaceae bacterium | reverse complement strand
TGCCGATGTGCCAGGACACCGGCACGGCGATCGTCATGGCCAAGAAGGGCCGCCGGGTCTGGACCGAGGGCGGCGACTACGAGGCGCTGGCCGCCGGCGTGATGGACGCCTATCTCAAGAAGAACCTGCGCTATTCCCAGCTCGCGCCGCTCTCGATGTTCGAGGAGAAGAACACGCGGAACAACCTGCCGGCGCAGATCGACATCTACGAGGACGGCACGGACGCATACGATTTCCTCTTCATCGCCAAGGGCGGCGGCTCGGCCAACAAGACCTATCTCTACCAGGGCACGCCCTCGCTCCTCACCCACGACCGCATGGTCGATTTCATCAAGGAGAAGATTCTCACCCTCGGCACGGCGGCCTGCCCGCCCTACCATCTCGCCGTGGTGATCGGCGGCACCTCGGCCGAGATGACGCTGAAGACGGTGAAGCTCGCCTCGACGAAATATCTCGACGACCTGCCGACCTCGGGTTCGGAAGCGGGCCATGCCTTCCGCGATCTGGAGATGGAGAAGGAGATCCACAAGGCGACGCAGTCCATGGGGGTCGGCGCCCAGTTCGGCGGCAAATATTTCTGTCATGACGTCCGTGTCATCCGCCTGCCCCGCCACGGCGCCTCGCTGCCGATCGGCCTCGGCGTGAGCTGTTCCGCCGACCGTCAGGCCAAGGGCCGGATCACCCGCGACGGCATCTTTCTGGAAACGCTGGAGACCAATCCGTCGAAATACCTGCCCGAGGTCGAGGACCGTCATCTCAACGACGGCGTCGTCAAGATCGACCTCAACCGCCCGATGCCGGAAATTCTCGCCGAATTGTCCCGGCACCCGGTCAAGACCCGTCTTTCCCTCACCGGTCCGATCATCGTCGCGCGCGACCTCGCCCACGCCAGAATCCGCGCCCGGCTCGAGGAAGGGCTCGGCATGCCGGACTATTTCAAGGATCATCCGATATATTATGCCGGCCCGGCAAAGACGCCGGAAGGTTACGCCTCCGGCTCGTTCGGCCCCACCACGGCGGGCCGCATGGATTCCTATGTCGATCAGTTCCAGTCCTTCGGCGGCTCGATGGTCATGCTCGCCAAGGGCAACCGTTCACGGCAGGTCCGGGACGCCTGCGCCAGGCATGGCGGCTTCTATCTCGGCTCGATCGGCGGCCCGGCCGCCCGCCTCGCGCAGGACTGCATCAGGAAGGTGGAGGTGGTCGAATATCCGGAGCTCGGCATGGAGGCGATCTGGCGGATCGAGGTCGTGGATTTCCCCGCTTTCATCGTTGTCGACGACAAGGGCAACGATTTCTTCAAGGAGTTGAACCTGGAGTGACGTCACGCGTAAAGCGTCGGGAAATAGAGGATTTTCCGAGTATTTTACCGGGTGCGAACAGTTGAAGTTAACCGATTTCCAACAATTGGGGCCTAGAAGGATAGAGATTGAGCGGGCTCGGGAGTTTGCAGATGAACATGGCGCAGCCGAAGATACAGGTGCCGGATATTGCCGCCCAGGTATCCTATGCCATGCGCCAGATGGGCGTCGCCCCGATCCCCCGCAACTACGAACTCTTCTACGAGGCCTATCTCGGATCCAACCCGAAGCTGACCAAGGAACTCGCCTCCCTCGGTTCCCGCGCGACGCAGGAAGAGCTCGACGCCATCGGCGCGCAATATTTCGGCCGCCACCAGAACCAGGCGATGCAGGGCGCGCATGGCCGTATCGTCAGCGAATTGCAGGACCTCCTGTCGCTCCTCAAGGATGAGCAGAGCGCGCTTGAAAACTACAATCGCGTGCTGGAGGAGACGCATTCCCGCATCACCTCCAAGAATGCGTCGAGCGTCGACCTGCTGCGCAATGCCATCGGCGTTCTGTCGGAAGCCACCGGCACCACCATGGCACAGGGCAAGGTGACGGTCGAAGGCGTCGAGGCCAAGTCGCGCGAGATGGAGGATATTCGCAAGGAACTCGACGAATACAAGCGCATCGCCAACACCGACTCGCTGACGCGGCTCTACAATCGCCGCGCCTTCGACGACCGGCTCGCCACAATCTATGACAATCAGCGCGGCCGGACGAGCGCGCTCGTCATCTGCGATATCGATCATTTCAAGCGGATCAACGACACATATGGCCATCCGGTCGGCGACAAGATCCTGGCCACCGTCGGCAACATCATCAAGGGCACCGTGCGCAAGGACGCTTTCGTCGCGCGCACCGGCGGCGAGGAATTCGCCATCATCCTCGACCTGACGACCGCCGACGATGCCTTTTCGATCGCCGAGCGGGTACGCAAGGCGCTCGAAACCACCCCGTTCAAGAATTCCCGGACGGGCATGAACTACGGTCCCGTCACGCTGTCGATGGGCTTATGCATGGCCAGTCAGGCCGACGATCCCCAGGATCTCTACCTCAAGACCGACATCGCGCTCTATTGCGCCAAGACGGCGGGGCGCAACCGCTCCGCGCTCTTCGAGGACGGCATGAAGAAAGAGCCGTCGAAGAGCTGGCTCCTCTACAAGAAATAGGCCGCCCGGCGCTCCCGCTTGTCCCGGGACACATGAACGCAATACATATCGACCCTGTTCCCCGCGAAACAGCGGCCCTTCCCTCATCCTTCTAGAACAGCCTCATGAACACCGGTGAGGCGCCGCAGGGCAAATGAGGCAGCCTCCCAACGAACGGAGAGACTGCCATGAAGAAGATGATCGCAATCGCCGCCGCCGCAATCGCCACGCTGATGCTGGCCGCCCCGGCCAATGCCGGCTTCCTGTTCAAGACCACCGAGAAGCGGGTCGAGGTCGCGGGCCTTTCGGATCAGGCCGGCTGGCTCGCGGTCCTGTCCGACGACAAGCCCGTCAAGGCGAAGAAGAAGACGATCAACACCTCGCCGATCGCCCGCAAGCTCGTCAAGTTCGACGCGCGCGTACCGGTGGGCACCATCGTCATCGACAATTCCGACCGCCGCCTCTATCATGTGATCTCCAAGGGTGTCGCCATGGCCTATGGCATCGCCATCGGCAAGGAAGGCTTCGGCTGGACGGGCGAGGAAGTCGTCACCGCCAAGCAGGAATGGCCGACCTGGACCCCGCCGGAGGAAATGCGCGTCCGCGAGGCGCGGAAGGGCCATATCCTGCCGGCCAGGATGGAAGGCGGCCTCGACAATCCGCTCGGCGCCCGCGCCATGTATCTCGGCTCGACCCAGTATCGCATCCACGGCACCAACAAGCCCGATTCGATCGGCAAGGCCGCCTCTTCCGGCTGCTTCCGGATGGCCAACGAGGATGTCGAGCATCTCTATGCCCATGTGAAGATCGGCACCCGCGTCATCGTCCGGGATTGAGGAGCACAAGGAAAACCGCTCGCAAAGCCGGCCTACCGCCGGCTTTGCGAGTTCCAGTCAAATGGCAAGCTTCGCGAATGCAATCTTCTGATTGCGCGGATGTCCCCATCCGCCGATGTTCGTCATCGTCCATCCCTCGGAGGACACAATATCCGACAACTCCGAGACCGAATATCTCCAGCCTTTGTTGGCATGGCTTTCGGTGGGATTCGAAGAACTATCTCCTTCGAAATAAGTAAAGAAGAAGGTGCTGTCGGGGCCGGCCTTCGATTTTAGATTGTGAAAGCATCTGGCTATGTCTTCAGTCGTCAGATGCGTGAATAGAGACTGCGCCATTGCAAAATCAAAACCGTCGATAAAATCGAAATCGAAATCGTAGTTGAAGGAGAAACGTGGCTTCTTCATCGCCACCAGTTCGGGCAAAATCTCATTCTCGAGACCGGCCTGGACAAGTATCTCCTCACCTTCCAGACCGAAATAACAGCCTTCGTCGAGGTAGGGAATCAAAAATTGTCCGAGCCTCAAACTGCCGCAAGCGATATCGAGAAACCTGTGATGCGCTCTGAGTCCCTTGCTCACAAGATATTGATATTGATGCTTGCCGATGCCGAACCAGGTTTCGAGGTCGAGCCCGCCAACATAACTTCTATGGCCCCATTTGGTAATACGCTCAACCGGTGACAGATCCCAATCGGCGCGCTTTGCCTGCTGCTGCAACTTCTTAAGCTTGAGCTCGATCTTCTTGCGCCGCTCCAGCAGCACTTCCAGCGTCTCTTCCTCCTGCGGCTGCCCCTCTTTCGCTGCACGCAATTCACTCACTGGCTTTTTCTTTCCGGCCGATCCGAAAATCCTGAGGGGCATGGGGGATCCAATATTGAAATTTGCTTCAACCACCGGACGTCCGTCGTCCGAATACGGCCGACTTTTGACTCATCCGGAAGCATTTCACAAGCAGCAACCCGACCTCAACCGTCGTTGCTCGCGTCGAGTTCCTCCGGTCGCAGGCCCTCGTCGCCCGCATCGGGCCGCATCGAGAGATGCTTGAGGCAGGCCTCGAAGGCGGTAAGGTCGGTATAGAGTTCGTCGGGCGCCGCATGGTGAGTGGCCACAATCCCTCCCCTGCGCTCGACGCCACCGTCGAGCATCAGGTTGTCCGCCATCCCGAAATTTTCGAGCGACAGGCCATCGGGCCCGCGCGCGTGGCCGTCGGCGCCTTCGGTGATGCGATTGCCATAATAGGCGAGCAGGCGCGTGTAGTGGTCGTCTGCCACATTGGAATAGGCTGCGATCAATCGGCCGAGAGCGCACATGTAGCCAAGCTCGAAAACCGTGCCGACATCCGCCCATGGACCGCGAAACGGCGTGAGATTGGCGATGATGCCATGGGCTTCGTTCATCATCCCCTCGTTAACCCTGGAAATGGCCAGCCCGAGGGCTTTCTTCGTCTTCTGCGGCGGAATGTCGAGATCGCCGGGACATAGCGGCTCGAAACCGTATGACCGGACGAGCGCCGCCTTGCGGTTCATCTGCTCACGGGCATTCGGCAGGAAGACCTCGGGTCCCGCAATATAGAGCTTCTTCATGGTCAGGCCTCATTTGCAAGCCGAGACCCCGGAAAGTCTTCCGATTTCGAGGAGTTCCGGCCGGTATTCGAAATGCATCGTATCGTAGTGATACCAGCGGCCACCCCATATGAAACCATGTTTCTCGAAAATCTCGACGATTTCCATCGGAAACTTGTTCTTGTAGACGGGAACATGGCCCGGCTTTCCACCCGACCAGCGCCAGTAGTCCGCATATTTGGTATTCAGGTCGATCGCTGCCCCGAAACTGTGCACGGAGAGATTGGATTGCCCGGCCACCTTGCGCCAGTTGAACACGCCGGCGGAGGGCGCGAGGTATTTCCTCAGGTCCGCCCGCGGCACGAGTTCGTCACGAACCGCCTCCAGCGCCTTGTCGACGCCGTTCACCCGGGTGACCCGCAATGTCTCCCCAAACCACTTGACCGGCGCCAGCTGGGCCGCGACCTCCTTGCTGGAGCCGCCATACATCAGCTTCATCAACGGCTCGGAGCGGATGCGGCCCGGATCGAAATTGATCTCCGGCCGCGCCTCGCACGGCCCGGCCGGGTAGATCTGCCGCAGGCTGTCCTCGATGTCGCCGCTCTCGATCATTTCGAGATGATCCCGCGCGACGCCGTCGTCGACCGGCAGAAATCGGGCATGCCGGACGAAACCGACGTCTTTTCCCGATCCGTTGCGCAGCGTGTCCGGATAGGCCTTGACGAGAATGTCGATCTTCTCGGCGAGAGAGAGGTCGGCCGCGCGAGCGGGCATCGCCCAGACTGAGGCGAGGATGAGAAGCAGGCCGGCGGCGAACGAAGGCGACATGGTGGTTTCTCCTGCGACCATAACGCCCGAAAAATACGCTCTATTCAAGCATGCGGGCGCCGGGACCGGACGGCAGGCTTCGATTCCGCATGCCACGGCTACCACATGGTTCCAGCCGCCCTGCCCGGCCACTCCCGGTCATAGGCGGCGCCGTCGAAACCCTGCTTGATCTCCACCATCATCTGTCCCACGGTCGGCAATTGCTTCAGGTCGGCGAATTTATCCGGATTCCAGAGATCGGAACGGATCAGGGCCCGCGCGCATTGGCAATGGACCTCCTCGATGGTGATCACGATCACGGAACGGGGATGTCGGCCGTCCATCTCGAAACGTTCCACAAGCGCGGACTCGACCGCGACGATCGCCCGCCCGTTGACGCGCATCGCCGTATTCGATCCGGGGACGAGGAACATCAGCGCCACGCGCGGATCCCGCACGATGTTGGCGAGCGAATCGACACGGTTGTTGCCACGCCAGTCGGGCATCAGGATCGTCCGCTCGTCCTCGACATGCACGACCTGGGCGGCATCGCCGCGCGGCGAGCAGTCGAGCCCTTCGGGCCCGGCGGTCGCGAGCGCCACGAAGGGCGACGCCTCGATCATGCGGCGATAGGCCAGCGTCAGCGACGGCCGCACCTTGATGATCGACGCCTCCACCGGCATGCCATAAAGAGCTTTCAGTTCCTCGACGGTCTCGATCCTGCGCATCACGGGCTCCTTGCGGTCACCCGGCTATACAACCATTCCGCCGCGCTTAAACGAGAAATTTCGTGATGGCATCGATCGTCCTCGGTGAATTGACGATCCGGCGATGTCCGAGGCCGTTCAACCATTCCAGACGCACATGCGGCCCGGCGGCGGCGTAGAGCCGGGCCGCCCGCGCCGGCACCTCCTTATCGTCTTCGGCGTGCAGCACGAGGACCGGAAGGTCGCGCCGCGCCGCCAGCATGCGGCCGGCGCAAAAGAAATCGACGGACCTGCCCGCAATCCGCAGCACCTCGTCGCCGAGGGCGCGTTTCACCCGGCGGCTGAAGCCCATATGTCCGGAATATTGCGAGAACACATGTTCGGCGGCCACGGGCGAGGCGATGAGCACCAGCCGGCGCGGCCCATGGCGGCCTATCCAGTCCTCCGGCCCGGCTGCGGACAACGCCGCGACGAAACCGCCGAAGGAATGACCAACCACCGCATCGAAGGGTCCGAACTGTCGCCAGGCGGCATCGATGGCCTCGACGGCGGAGGGAACGGTCAGGATGCGGCCCGTCGATCCGCCATGACCGGGCAGGTCCAGTCCGACCACATGGGCACCGGTCCGCCGCAATCCCTCGATCAGCCCCTGCATGTAATCCACCCTGGAGCCCCAGCCGTGAACCACGAGATGGGTTCGGCCGTTGGTATCGCCGATGGGCGCGAAGCGATGGGCCGCGACCGTGCCGGACGGAATCGACAGCATCGCCGTCTCCGCCCCCGCCATCGCCGCCCGCGCCGTGGCAAACAGCGCGCGTTCCTTGCCCGTTCGCGGCTCGGACGAGCCCGTCGACGCGAAGAGCCGGAACGCCAGCCTGCCGGCGAGCCGCATCGAGACGACCCCGGCGAGATTGATCGCTTGCCCGGTAACCTTGCGCAGGTAAGATGCCATGATCGCGTCTCTAAAAGTTCAAGAATGAACAATAAAGTACAACCATGAACAAAAATCAAGCCCTGCCATGGGATCATCCGCGCTTCCGCACCTGGATCGCCGTGGCGCGCGCCTGCCAGCTCATGCAGCTGACGCTCGCCCGCAACATGGCGCATCTCGAAATCAAGCCGCCGCATCTCGACATCCTGATCAATCTCTATCGGCGCGAGGGCATCTCGCAGCAGGAGCTGGCGCGCAAGCTGCTTGTCGGCCGATCCAACATGTCGATGCTGCTGCCGCAACTCGAAAAGCGCGGCCTGATCGAGCGACGCGGCGATGTGCGGGACAAGCGGGTCCTGCGGCTCCATCTCACGAACGAGGGCAAGGCAGTGACCGAGAAGGCCATGGAAATCCAGACATCGTTAATCGACGCCGTCATGGCGACCTCGCCGGAGGAACGATGCCTGATGGTCGCCGACCATATGGAGAAGATCATCGACGTCCTGCTCGCCGAGGCTCGTGAAGCGGAATGACGCGTTCTCACCTATTCGGGTGATCTACTTTGCCGATATCGGTCGTTAGACTCGCCGTTCAGGATTCATGGATCTTTCGGAGGAACGGGCGTGGCGAAGTTCAAGCTTGAAAAGAAGATCGGGGAACTCAGCCTCTTTCACTACAACTATGACGCCGCCTCGATGGCCGTGACCAGCCAGAGCGCGACAAAGCTGGAAATCGCCGACATCGATGGCGACAAGGTCGTCTATACCGGCACCGGCTTCACCTTCGACGGCGACGAGGCAACCGCGGGAAAGGTGAAGAAGGTCGAGTTCTTCAATGCCGATGGCGACCTCCTGCTCACGATCACCGACGCTTCCTTCAAGCTTGCCGCCCTGTCGCCGACCGACGTGCTCTTCAACTTCTCGATCTTCGAGAAGGGCAACGACACCTTCAAGGGCTCGTCGGCCGGCGACTGGATCATGTATGGCGACAACAGGGGCAACGACAAGATCTACGGCCTCGGCGGAAACGATTACATCCTGGGTTCCGATGGCAAGAACCTGATCGACGGCGGCAAGGGCGGCAAGGATGTGCTCACCTATTCGCTGATCGACTACGCCGAAAACCCGAACGTCAAAGGGGTCAAGGTCGACCTCGCCAAAGGCGAGGCGATCAATCCCTGGGGCGACAAGGATACGATCGTCGGAATCGAGGACGTTCGCGGCACCAGGTTCGCCGACACCTTCGTCGGCACGAAGAAGAACGAACACTTCGCCGGGGTCGAGGGCAACGACAGGATGACGGGCGGAAAGGGCAACGACAGCTTCGACTTCTCCCGCGGCTGGGACAAGGACAAGATCACCGATTTCGGCAAGGGCGACGATTCCGTCGAGCTCTCGGGACTGGGCGTGGCGAACTTCGGCGAGCTCAAGGGGCTAATGGAACAGAAGGGCAAGAACGTCGTCATCGATTTCGGCCACGGCGACGTGCTCACCTTTCTCGACGTCGACAAGAGCGATTTCACGAAGGACGATTTCACCATCTACCAATGGTGATCGATGCCCGCCTTTCTCCGCGACCGCAAATCCCGGCCGCTCTCAGCGCGGCTTGGCTCCGATGTCGCGGCTGAGGCCCTTTTCGGCAAGCTCGCGCTCGTAATCCGCGAAGAGCTGCTCCCCTCGCTCGCCGAGTTCGTGGAGATAGGTCCAGGTATAGATGCCGGTGTCGTGGCCGTCGTCGAAGCCGATTCGCACCGCATAATTGCCCGTCGGCTGGACGGAGGCGATCGCGACATTGCACTTGCCCGGCACCGTCAGCTTCTGCCCCGGTCCATGGCCCTGCACTTCCGCCGAGGGCGACAGGACCCGCAGCATCTCGGCCGACAGCGCATAGGCGGCGCCATCGTCGAAGCTCACCGTCAGCGTTCGCCGATCCTTCGAAACCCTGATCCCCGTTGGCCAGACATCGCTCATCATTCACCTCTCCGAGCGCGGATTAGCGGCGCGCTGTCGCATCCGCAAGACAATTCCGCTTCAAACCCGGCTATATCGATCCTATATGGAGTTGACGCTCCGGCTTTTTCACCATCGAATATGGCCGGCGGGAGTGAGACATGAACATATTCTCGGGCCACAACCGGATCAGGGCAACAGGCCCAGCCCCCATGATCGACCCTTTCGGTCGCATGGTCAGCTATCTTCGTGTCTCGGTGACCGACCGCTGCGACTTCCGATGCAGCTATTGCATGGCAGAGCATATGACCTTCCTGCCCAAGAAGGACCTGCTCACGCTCGAGGAACTCGAGCGGCTCTGTTCCATCTTCATCGACAAGGGCGTCCGCAAGATCCGGCTGACCGGCGGCGAGCCGCTGGTGCGCCACAACATCATGCATCTCGTCCGCGGGCTCGGCCGCAGGATCGGCGACGGCGGCCTCGATGAACTCACCCTGACCACCAACGGCTCACAGCTCGCGCGCTTCGCCGGGGCGCTTGCCGACAGCGGTGTCCGGCGCGTCAACGTCTCCGTCGACACGCTCGATCCGGTGAAATTCCGGCAGATTACCCGCATAGGCGACCTGTCGAAGGTGCTCGACGGCATCGACGCGGCGCAGAAGGCGGGGCTCGACATCAAGATCAACGCCGTGGCGCTGAAGGGTTTCAACGAGGCCGAGATTCCCGATATGCTACGCTGGGCGCATGGCCGGGGCATGGACCTGACCCTGATCGAGACCATGCCGATGGGCGAGATCGAGGAGGACAGGACCGACCGCTATCTTCCGCTTTCGGAACTCAGGACACGGCTCGAAAGCGAGTTCGCGCTGCATGACATTCCCTTCCGCACCGGCGGACCGGCGCGCTATGTGTCGGTGGAGGAGACCGGCGGCCGTCTGGGCTTCATCACGCCGCTCACCCATAATTTCTGCGAAAGCTGCAATCGTGTGCGGCTCACCTGCACCGGCACGCTCTATATGTGCCTCGGCCAGGACGACGCCGCGGATTTCCGGGACCTGATGCGAACGAGCGATGACGACGCCGTGCTGGCCCGGGCGATCGACGAGGCCATAGGCCGCAAGCCCAAGGGGCACGATTTCGTCATCGACCGGAACCGCGATCGCCCGGCCGTGGCGCGCCATATGAGCATGACCGGCGGATGACTCGGCGGGGCCTGGTCCCGGCGCTGGCCGCACTCCTTGCCGCCGCCCCGGCCCATGCGGACGATAGCGCCGATATCGTCGCGGCGCGTAAATTCGCCGAGCCGGTCATGTCGGGCCAATGCGATTTCGAAAATGACGCGGACGGCAGGCCGGGCGGCTACAACAATGTTTTCCGCTTTGCCTTCCGGGCCAGGGGGCAGGATCAGGATTCGCCGGACCTGAAACGCACACTGGTCCAGCTCGCCTGTTCGTCCGGCGCCTATAATTACAACTCCATCTATGTGATGCGCGACGACGATGCCGGCGGCTGGACGCTGCTTGCTTTCGCCGAGCCGGTCGCCGACTACGACTATGCCGACGAGAATTTCTCGAAGCTCAAGGCGCCGCCGAAGGTTTCCGGCTATGTGACCGTAACCGAGCTGACCAACAGCGAATATGCCGCGGAAACCCGGACGATCACCGCTTTCGCGAAATGGCGCGGCATCGGCGATGCCTGGTCCGGCGGCGTGTGGCAATTCGACAATGGCGTCTTCGTCCTGCGGAAATACGAGATCGATCCGACCTATCAGCCGCCCGGCGACGCGGAACAGGATCCGGAAGCGCCGGAGAGCTATGTTCTGTTCGACACGCTGCCACGGGATGCCGGGCAATAAGATACACCGCCCGCATTCACGTCATTTTCACCATGCCGATCAATAAATTCTGAATAGCTCGCCGCTAGGCTTTTCCGCCAGACCGGAGCTTGCGATGAACCATATGACCGCCGAGGCCAGTCAGGCATTCCTGCGCAGGGTGATCCTTCCCCTGGCGATGCTGGTCTGCGCCCTCATGATCTCGGCCGTCGCCGGCATAATCTGGATCGCCGGCTACCAGACCGATGTGGCGATCGCCCAGCAGGTCCGGCTCGCAGGCGGCGCACTCCGGACGCAGGCGGACAAGCTGGGCGTCAGCGCGAGCGACTACGGCTACTGGGACGACGCCGTCGCGGCGATCGTCGACAATCCGGATCTCGCCTGGATCGCCGACAATATCGGCAGCGGCGCCGAAAAAAGCCTCGGCGTCGCCATGTCCTTCGCGCTCGATCCCGATGGCAGGCCGCTCTTTTCCCGCGTGGGCGGCGTCGATGGGGCGGAGGATCCGGCGCGCTTCTTCCCGCAAGGCTTCAGGGAAGCCTTCGCCGCCTGGAAGACGCTGCCGCCGGGCCGCACCTATTCCGGCACCGTGCCCTATGGAAATTCCGCCGCCCTGATCGCGATCGCGCCGGTCCGGTCGTGGCAGGACGCCAAGCGTCCGCCGACCGGCTATGCGCTGCTCTTCGTCCGGCTCCTCGACGGCCCTATGCTCGAACTCCTGACCCGCGACTATGAACTGGCCGATCTCAGGATCGCCCAATCCGATCGCATGGTCCTGGATCCGCGCGCGACCCTGTCGATCCGGGACGGCCAGGGACGAACGGTCTCCCGGCTCGCATGGCTGCCCGCCCGGCCCGGCGACGAACTGCTGAAGATCGCCCTGCCCTTCCTCGCCGTGTTCCTTGCCGTCCTCGTGGCGCTCGGTGCGCTCGTCTTCCGCCATGCCATCAACTCGGCCCAGCTGATCATCGACCGGGAAAAGAAAGCGTTCCGAGACCCGTTGACGGGGCTCGCCAATCGCGCGCTGTTCTTCGCCGAGGTCGACAAGGCGCTGCGCCGCATCCGGTCCGGCAAGACGAGCATCGCGGTCATGTATATCGACCTCGACGGCTTCAAGGCGGTCAACGACACGATGGGGCACGGCGCCGGCGACGTCCTGCTGCGCGAGGCGGCAGGCAGGCTCCTGGATTGCACCGACGACGATACGCTCGTGGCGCGTCTCGGCGGCGACGAATTCGCGCTTCTCTTCGCCTCGGGCGCGGACGACCGGCGCCTGGGAACGACAGGCAAGCAAATCCTGCAAGCGATCGCCGTCCCCTACCGGCTTCCCGGCGGCATGGTCCGCATATCCTGCTCGATCGGTATCGCCGCCGGCCTCGATCCCAACGAAGGGGCCTTCGACCTGGTCGATCGCGCCGATTGCGCGCTGTATCGCGCCAAGGCCGCGGGCAGGAACCGGCTGGACATGTCCGGCTGCAACGCCGACGCCGAACGCCGGATCGCCTGAGACAAGATATTGCATGGTTGTGCGGGCTGCCCGCTGCGGTCTATACGACCCTCCGGGAATCGCCGGAGCCGCATCGGCCCGGAAACGAAGCCCGGATCGGGAAAGACCGAGAATGCGCCCATCATGACCGACCGGACCGATAGCCTTCCTCCCGCCGTCATCCTCTCGGGCGGCAGATCGTCCCGAATGGGCGAGGCCAAGGCCCTGCTCGCCTTCGGTCCCGCGCGGCTCGTCGATCATGTCGCCGCCCGGATCGCGCCGCAGGTGTCCGATCTTTTCATCAACGCCAACGATCCGTCGATCAGGCTCACCGGCATCGACGCCTTCGCCGACGGCATATCCGGCTTCCGGGGGCCGCTCGCCGGCATTCATGCCGCGCTCGCCCATATCCGCGACGCCCGGCCGGGGGCGAGCCACGTCTTCGTCCTGCCGGTCGATTGTCCCTTCTTTCCCAGGGATATCGTCCGGCGCCTGTCGGATGCCCTGACCGCGCCGTCGGACATATCGCTCGCGGCCTCCGGGGGCCGGATGCATCCGGTGCTCGGGCTCTGGCCGGTTTCGCTTATGGATCCCCTGGCCGCATGGCTCGCCGACCCGCCGACTCTCAAGGTCCGCGCCTTTCTCGACGGCCGGCCGGTTCGCATCACCGATTATCCCATGGTCGAGACCGCCCTCGGCCCGCTCGACCCATTTTTCAATGTGAACATCCCCGCCGATCTCGATCGCGCGCGGCGGCTGCTTGACGAGGTGAAACCGTGAACGCACCCAAGGTCTTCGGCATAGCCGGCTGGAAGAATTCCGGAAAAACCGGGCTCGCCGTGCGTCTCGTCACCGAGCTCGCCGCACGCGGATACAGCATATCGACCATCAAGCACGCCCATCACGATTTCGACATCGACAAGATCGGCGCCGATTCCTGGCGTCATCGCGAAGCCGGCGCGCATGAAGTCACCATCGTCTCGGGAACGCGCTATGCCATCATGCATGAATTGCGCGGTGCGCCGGAACCCTCACTGGATGAAATCCTGGCGCGGCTTGGGCCGTGCGACATCGTGCTGATCGAAGGCTACAAGCGCGAGCCGGTGCCGAAGATCGAGGCCCGGCGCGTCGCCGCCGCCAACCGCACGCCGCTTGCCCCCACCGATCCGCATATCCGCGCCATCGCGGCGGACCATGCCGTCGAGGATCGAAGCCTCCCGGTTTTCGACCTGAACGACACGACGGCGATCGCCGATTTCATCCTCGCCACACTGGACCTGCCGCCGCGCCGCGCATAATCTCGGCCTTCCGGACGTCATCCCGCATGACGGAAACCGCGGGAGAGAGCCGATGAGAACGACCGCCACGCTTCTGCTATGCCTTTTCGCCGGCGCCGGCGCGCAAGCGTCGGAATGCGGCCGATGGTCCGCGGCGATGCAGGAAGACGAAGGCGGACCGCAGATGACCGCGCGCGTCTGCGTGGGCGCGGGCCAAGCCCTTCAGGACTTTTCCGTGCAATGCGGCGGCGACGGTACGCTTTCGCTGCGATACCTGCCGGCGGCCTCCACGAACTATCCGCCCGGCGAGGCGGAGAATTTCGAGGCCGACCTCACGCTTTCGCTCGATCGGGAAACCTTCACCCGCAGAGCGCGATTTGAAGCGATGGACGGCGCGATGGCGATGACGACAAAAATCGGCGACAGCCTGGTCGAGGCGCTGATGCACGGCGAGACATTCGTCCTTTCCGATGCCGACGGAAAGCTGCCGGGCATCGCCTTCCCGCTCCGGGGCTCCCGGCAGGCGCTCGTCAGGCTGATCGGAAGCTGCGCGCGATGATCCGGTGGATTGCCGCGAACACAGCGAGCGACGCCCTCGCGGCCGGAGACTGAAACCGCTATGGATCGTCCCGACATCGGACGGAGACATGCCATGACGGATCAGGCCGCGCCCAGCGGGGAACTCACGCTACGTACGCTCGCCATGCCCGGCGACGCCAATGCGGCCGGCGATATTTTCGGCGGCTGGGTCATGGCGCAGATGGACCTCTCCGCCGGTATCCGCGCCGCCGAGGTCGCGCATGGCCGAGTCGTCACCATGGCAGTCAAGGAAATGGTGTTCCAGTTGCCGGTCAAGATCGGCGACACGCTCTGCGTCTATACCCGGCTCGAACGCATCGGCCGCTCGTCGATCACGCTGAATATCGAGGCCTGGGCCCAGCGATATCTCACAGCGACCATGGAAAAGGTCACCGACGCCACCTTCGTGATGGTCGCGCTCGATGCCGAGGGCAGACCGTCGGCCGTCGAGCGCCGCTGATCCCGGCGGGTTCAGGCCACCGCGCGGATGCGACCGGTCCGCCGGCGAAGCCATTCCAGCGCGTCGGCCGGAGCCATGGCCTTGCCGAAGAACCAGCCTTGGCCGGTGACGCAGCCGAGCACGCGCAGCGTCTCGGCGTCGTCGGCCGTCTCCACGCCCTCCAGGACCAGCTCCATGTCGAGCGCCCGTCCGACGCTGACCAGGGCGGAGACCAGCACCTGATTATGCGCATTTGCCGAAATATCCGTCACGAAATGGCGGTCGATCTTCAGCCGGTCGATCTTCAGGCGGATGAGATGGGCAAGCGACGAATGGCCCATGCCGAAATCGTCGACGGCGATGGTGAAGCCAGCGGCGCGAAGCGCGGACAAGGCTCGCTCCGCCTTGGCCGGATCGAGGATCGCATCCTCGGTGATTTCGACCTCGATGCGGCCGGGATCGACACCGTGTCGGGCGGTGACGCCCGAGAGCAGACGCGCCGCGTCATAGGCGTCGAACTCCGCCGGCGACATATTGATCGACACGGTCATGTCGCGGTGACCGGCGGCGTCGAGCATGCATGCGAAGCGGCAGGCATGATCGGCGACGCTCGCGGCCAGCCGTTCCGAAAGCTGCAACTTGGCCGCCGCCCTGACGATATCCGGCGGCGCGACCGCGCCGATATCCGGATGCCACCAGCGCAGCAGCGCCTCGAAGCCGGTCGCGCGGCTCCGCGACATGTCGACCTGTGGCTGGAAATGCACCTCGATCGAGCCGGTATCGATCGCCATGGCGAGATCACGATCCACCGCCCGCTCGTAGTCGAGCCTGTCCTTAAGCGCCGCGTCGAAGAAGTGGACGCGTTTGCGCCCCTCCATTTTCGCGCGATAGAGGGCGAGATCGGCGCAGGCATACAGCTCGTCCTCGTCGGCGGCGTGCCGCGGGGCCAAAGCCACGCCGACCGACGCGCCGGGCACGATGTCCTGCCCCGCAAAGGCGAAGGGGCGTGAAAATTCCCTCATGACATCGAGCGCCATGGCGGTCGCGCGCGCCTCGACATTGACGCCGGCGAGCACGACCGCGAATTCGTCGCCGCCGAGCCGCGCGGCGAGATCGTTGCGGTCGCACAGCGCATCGAGCCGCGCGGCCACCGTCTTGAGCAAGGCGTCGCCGGCATTGTGGCCGCGCGTATCGTTGATCATCTTGAACTTGTCCAGGTCGATCAGGAGCAAGGCGACCTCGACCCGCCCCGCGCGGCAATGTTCGAACAGTGTCGCCATGCGCCGGTTGAACACCGCCCGGTTCGCCAGTCCCGTCAGGACGTCGTTGTTGGCGAGATGTTCGAGCGCCTGGCTCGACTTGCTGATCTCGCCATTGGCGACCGCCAGCGACTGGGCGAGCTGGGAGGTGCGCATCGCGACATTCTGGCTTTGCACGAAGGACCGTTCGCTCAGCACATTGGCGCGGAAAAGCATCAGCGTCAGAAGCGCGACATTCGAGGCGAGGAAGCAATCGATACCGTTGCCTCCGCCGATCATCATCGCGATCGTCGCCAGCATCAGCGGCGCGCCGAAGGCCACGGCGGAGCGCCAATAAGCGAGGCTCTGGATGATCGCGCCGGTGGTCAGGCCCGCCATGACGAAGACGATATAGCCGCTCACCGGCCCGCTGCCCGGCGCGGCGAAATACAGCGGCACCGGCGTCCAGGACAGGCCGCTGAAAAAGGAAATCGCCGTCAGGATCCGCAACACCTGGACGGGCTTCTCACGAGGAAGGTCCGATCCGGACAGGCAGCAGCACATCGCGAAGCGCGCGAGGTTCAACGCCACGATGAAAGCGAGCCAGACAAAGGCTCCGGCATTGCCGGTCCAATGCCAGAGCAGCCACGTCGTCGAGCCGGCGATGAACAGGTTTGCAGCCAGTGTCGGCGTCAGGTTGCTCAACGCGTTGCGCGCCTGCGCGGCACGCAGCCTGCGGTAATGATCGTTGTCGTCGACGCCGCCGTCACTGAAAACCATATGCCGAGTCCTGCCCCCAGGGATTCTGCAACCTCAGACAGAAGCACTACCTTTGCGATTGATAAGCAAAGCTGAAGGGCCTACCCCCATTTTGTACCCTTCATTTCCCCTATGCGAATTTTAGCAGGTCCCGCCTGAAACAAATTCGACACCGCGACGGCCCGCTGCTTGACCGATGCCACACCGTGGGCGCATCCTTCATCTTCCGTTCATAAGCCCGCTGGTAATTCCCATGCCGCTGCCACCGATGACGCTTCGTCCGGCGGCATAGGTTCGAGGAGCAGCCGATGTCCCTGTCCAGGCCCACGATGAGCGCCATCCGCTTCGGCTACGGCATCCGTCCCGGCGAAACCGTCCCCGATGGCCCCGAGGCGCTGCTCGGCCAGATCGAGGCCGGCCTCGCCGCGGCGCCGCTCTTTCCCACCGAGGGTATCGAGGGCCGCTGGCAGGCCATCCGGGACTACTACGTCAAGATGGCCGGACTTCCCACCGACCGCACCGAACGCCGTCAGGCGGCCCGGCCGATCCGACGCCAGGCGTTCGACGCCAATGGGCGCGACCGGCACGCCAGGGTCGCCCAGTCCGCCTTCTCGCCGCATGGCTTCTACGAGCGGCTCGCCGATTTCTGGACCGACCACTTCTCCGTCAGCGTGCGCAAGCAGCGGTCCATGTATCTCTATACCTCGCTCTACGAGGCGGAGGTCCTGCGCCGGCGGCTCGCCGGGCCCTTCGCC
>JAGRLJ010000191.1:0-4410 GCA_020441805.1 Rhizobiaceae bacterium | reverse complement strand
TCAAGTCAACCGGGCCGAATTCGAAACGCGGCCGGAAGGGCGGACACGGGCTCAACGAGAATCTCGGCCGCGAACTGCTCGAGCTCCACACGCTCGGCGTGGGCGGCGGCTACCGGCAGGAGGATGTCCGGGCCGTGGCGCTCGCCCTGACCGGCCTCGGCATCGATCGCGACAGCGGCCGGACGACCTTCCGCCGCAACGCCGCAGAGCCCGGCCCGATCGAAATCCCCGTCCTCGGCAAATCCCTCGGCGCGAAGCGACGGTCGATCGAGGACGTCCATGCCATGCTCGCCGACCTCGCCGCGATGCCGGCGACGGCGCGGCATATCTGTCGCAAGCTCGCGATCCATTTCATCGCCGACGAACCGCCTGTGCCGCTCGTCAAAACGATGGTCGAGGCATGGACGGCCTCCGGCGGCAACCTGACCGATGTCTATGCCGCGATGCTCGCCCATCCCGCCGCCTGGGAAGATCCCGGCCGCAAGGCGCGCCGGCCCTATGACTATGTCGTCACCGGCCTGCGGGCCGCGGGCCTGCCCGAGAGCGATTTCGCCCAACCGGTCCGGAAGGTTCTCGCAAAAGCCGAACAGGACGAGATGATGGCGATAACGCCGGACATGGCGGCGCGGCGCAAGAAGCGCGCGGAAAAGACCATGACGAGCGAAGACCGCACCGAAATGCGCCAGGAACGGCGCGAGAAATTGCGACCGCCGCTCAATCCCCTGACGGTCGGCGCGATCAAGAAGCTCGGCCAGCCCATCTGGGAACCGACGAGCCCCGAGGGCACCGAGGAGGAATTCGCCGCCTGGATCTCGTCGAGCCAGCTCACCGGCCGCATCGAATGGGCGCAGGCCATCGCCGCCCGGATGGGGAGCCGCACCGAACCGCGCGAACTGGCAAGGACCGTGCTGCGCGACGCGGCCCGCGACGATACGCTGAAGGTCGTGTCGCAGGCGCCGAGCCGGCAGGCGGGTCTCTCGCTTCTCCTTGCCTCCCCCGAATTCAACCGCCGTTGAAAGGCTGGAACATGGCCCCCATTCATCTGAGCCGCCGCTCCTTTCTCGCCTCTGCCTGCTGCCTTGCCGCCTCTCCCCTCATGACGCCGCTCACCTTCGCCGCCGTTCCCGGCGAGCGGCGCTTCATCACCATCGTGCTGCGCGGCGCGCTCGACAGCCTTTACATGCTACAGCCTCATGCCGATCCGCTTCTGGCGCGCTACCGTCCGGATCTCACCCTCGATCCCGCCGGGCTGCTCGACCTCGACGGGCATTTCGGATTGCATGGAGAAGCGGCGGACCTGCTTCCGCTCTGGAAGAACGGCGAGCTCGCCTTCGTCAATGCCGTCTCGACGCCCTATCGCGATCAGCGCAGCCATTTCGACGGGCAGGACATTCTGGAAAGCGGCGGCGCCGATCCCGGCGACGAGAGAACCGGATGGCTCAACCGCGCCCTCGCCGCGATCCCGCGCCCCGAAAACCGCAAGGCGATCGACGTCCACACCTCGGCCGAGCTCATCCTGAGCGGCCCCAATCCGGTCGATACCTGGTCGAGCGATTCCGACCTCGCCATAAAGCCGGACGAGCTCACATTCTTCCAGCGGCTCTATGGCGCCGATCCCGATTTCGCCAAGGCCTTCGACGATGCGAAGGACACCGACAAGGATGCCGACAACGTCTTTGCCGGCGGCAAGCGCTCCGCCGACGCGGCGGGTATCGCCCGGCTCGCGGCCGGCATGCTCAAGGGCGACTACCGGCTGGCCAGCTTCTCGATCGGCGGCTGGGACACGCATATCGGCCAGGCCAATATTTTCCGCAAGCCGCTTCGGGCTCTGGTCACGGCTCTGACCACCCTCAAGGCCGAACTCGGCCCCGATATCTGGAACAAGACCGCCATTCTCGCCATGACCGAATTCGGCCGCACCGTCCGCCAGAACGGCTCGAAGGGCACTGATCACGGCACCGGCGGCCTCGCCGTGATCGCCGGCGGCGTGATCCGGGGCGGGCAGCTCTACGGCCGCTGGCCGGGCCTCGCGGAAAACCAGCTCTTCGAGGGGCGGGACCTGATGCCCACCACGGATGTCCGGGAAATCGCCGCCGCCCTCCTTCATAGTCAGTTCGACATAGCGGCGGGCGACCTGACATCGAAAATCTTCCCCGGCCTTTCCCTCGATCTCCGAAGCCAGCCCTATCTGCGCGCATGATACCGTGCCAGCCCCGCTCAAGCGGGCCCGTGCTATTTTTTTGACGGTCCGGACGTTCGATCTTCCATCTGAAACGTCATCCCCACACTGGGACGAAGTGGTTGCGTAGCAAGCCGGGGGTTTGAAGAAGTGCCGGGGAGACACGTCATGAAAAAATGCACGGCCGTCCTGTTCTGTTTTCTGGCGCCCGCCCTGGCCTTCGGCCAGGATATTCCCGGTTGCGCGCTGACCGGTAGCAAGACGGTGATGATCGGCGGCAAGCCCGCATTGCGGCTCTCCGACGTGACGATGTGTCCGCCGGACACTTATGAGATCATCAGCTCCGTGCGAATCGACGGCCAGCCCATGGTGCATTTCAAACCGGTGCATTTCGGCAAGACGCGCTGCGCCGTGATGGGCGACAGCACGACAGTCACGGCGGAAGGCAAGACGCCCGGAACCCTCTCGGCCACGCATTGCTCGACGAACTGAGTGTCCGCCGCGCCACCGGCCCGCCTACCCTGTTCAGGTGATTGACGTATCGTCTCCAACCTGTTGCCATGGCATGCACAACGGGTTCCGGAGGCATTTTTCATGAGCAAGGTAACCTACTATAGCCGTCTCGGCCATCAGGGCGCGATCAGCGACTTCTTCTCCGATTATGGGAACCTGGACCTGACACTGGCAAAGGCCGGCAAGGCCGTGTTTGTCGACGGCGAAACCGGCAATCATATCGTTCTTAATGGGTCGGGATTGCAGTATGACGGCGACGATCTGATTGCCGGCACCATTACTTCCGTGAGCTTCGAGACGGGAAAGGGCAAACCCTTCATGACCTTTGAAAAAGGGGCATGGTCCGCCGAGGAATTCTCCCAGATCTATGCGAACGACCATATCTGGAACCTCGAAGAAAAACTGCTCCTGACCGGAAACGACCGGATCATCGGTTCGAAGGGCGCGGACTACATGCAGTCCTGCGCGGGCAACGACAAGGTTTTCGGCGGCAAAGGTGACGACCGAATCTATGGCAGCCTGGGCAACGACCAGTTCACCGGCGGCAAGGGATCCGATATATTCATTTTCGAATTCGCCTTCGGAAAGACGGTCATCAAGGATTTCGATGCCACGGGAGGCGGTCAGAGGCAGGACTATCTATTGCTCGTCGGCGAGAATTCGGATTTCGACATTGTCAAAAGCGGGCACGATGTCGTCCTGCATTTCGACAGCGGCGGCACCCTGACGCTGAAGGACGTGCCGTTCAACAGTTTCGACCATACCGACTATTCGCCTTTCGGCTGACATTCGCCGCCGCCGGCGCAACACGGCACGACCCGGCGCACACCAGGCTTTATGCTGACAGAAACTGTCAGCATAAAGCCTGGTTTTCCCGCGACCCGATCTTTCCTTTCCCCGATTCCCTTGCCATATATCGTGCATGCCAAAGAGCACGAAAAAAGCACCGTCCGGCTTCGAGGAAGCCCCACAGGCGCCGTTCGAGGGCGAGCCGCTTTCCGGCTCGGTGTCGGACTGGGTCAGGCAGCTCGAACGCGAGGCCGAGCAGCAGTCGCGCGCCGAGAGCATGCGCGAGATCCGTTCCAGGGCCGGCAAGCACCGCAAGGCGGTCGAGAAGGACGCGCGCGGCATGGCCGAGACCGGCATGGGCGAGAAGCGTTCGTCGCGCGGCGGCTCGCTGGGCGGCTCAAACGATCCCCGCATCCGCGCGGCGGCGGGCCTCAATCCGGTCGCCGGCCTCGACATCTCGCTGGAGGAAGCCGAGCGCCTCAACAAGGAAACCAGGAGCCGCGACAAGAAGCGCGCGGCGGCCAATGACGAAGCCTCCGGTATCGACAATCTCGCCTCCGGCGCCGTCACCGCCACGGTCGACGCGCTGGCGAAACTGATCGAATCCGGCAATCCGCTGTTCAAGGACGGCAAGATCTGGGTGCCGCACCGGCCCGCCCGGCCGGAAAAGTCCGAGGGCGGCATCGCCTTCGACCTCGTCACCGACTATAAGCCGTCCGGCGACCAGCCCACCGCGATCGGCGACCTCGCCGAGGGGCTGAAATCCGGGGAACGCAGCCAGGTGCTGCTCGGCGTCACCGGTTCCGGCAAGACCTTCACCATGGCGCAGGTCATTGCCGAGACCCAGCGTCCGGCGGTCATCCTCGCGCCGAACAAGACACTGGCAGCCCAGCTCTATTCCGAGTTCAAGAACTTCTTCCCCAACAACG
>JAGRLJ010000190.1 GCA_020441805.1 Rhizobiaceae bacterium | reverse complement strand
TCCACATCGCCGAGAAGATGCCGAGCTCCGTGAAGGTGGGTTCGCGTCCGATCAGAGAGAGAATCCGCTCATATTCATCCGGTTTCAGGCCATGGCTGGCGATGAGGTCTGGCGTGATCGGGCGGTCGTTTGAAACGGTCATCGGGCTCTCGGAACGGAGGGTAGGAGGACTTCGGGCACCCTATAGCCGATGATACAGGCAAGCGCGACAGGAAATGTGATCGATCAACAGCGGCCGGCGCTGGTCCGCTCAGCAGTCCTTGCCGCCGCGGGCCCAGCGGTTGACGTCCTTGCCGATGCGGGCATTGAGCGCGGCGTCCTGCATCAGCGGCCCGAAGGCGTCCAGCCGCGCCGGCGATCCCTGCGCCTGCACGACCAGCAGGGGCAACGCCTCCGGCGCGTTCTTCTTCACGACCAGGATGCGCGGCGTGCCGGTGAAGGATTTGAGCTCCGGCGCCAGCCTGTAGGCGGAAAAGGCGGGATCCTTCGACTTGAACCAGCACCGATTGGCGCCGAGCGCGACCCGTTCCATGACCGGCAGGGCGCCGATTTCGAGCGCGGCGGCGGGTTTTTCCCTGGCCGTGCAGCCCGGCAGGAAGGCGGCGGCGGACAGCAGGCAGAGGACGTCAAGGCGCATCGGGACACTCCGGAAATCGGTCGGTTGCCCGTCATAGCGGCCAAAGCTTAAGCCGCCATGACCTCGAGCGCCGAGGCGAAGATGCCGCGGCCGTCGGTGCCGCCATGCGCCGCTTCGATCAGGTTTTCCGGATGCGGCATCATGCCGAGCACGTTGCCCTGCCGGTTCATCACGCCGGCAATATCGTTGACCGAGCCGTTGGGATTGGTGCCGTGCGCATAGCGGAAGACGACCTGGCCATTGTCCTCGATGGCCCGAAGCGCCTCCGCGTCGGCGAAATAGTTGCCGTCGTGATGGGCGACCGGCGAACGGATCACCTGTCCCTTGTCATAGGCCCGGGTGAAGGCCGTCTCGTTGTTCACGACTTCCAGCTTCACCTCGCGGCAGACGAATTTGAGCGAGGCGTTGCGCATCAGCGCTCCCGGCAGCATCCCCGCTTCGAGCAGGATCTGGAAGCCGTTGCAGACGCCGAGGATCTTCACACCCTTCTCGGCCTTGTCCCGGATCGCCTGCATGACCGGCATCCGCGCCGCGATCGCGCCGCACCGCAGATAGTCGCCATAGGAGAAGCCGCCAGGGATGACGATGAGATCGACATCGGGGATGGCGGTCTCGGTCTGCCAGATGGTGACGGGCGCCCGGCCGGAAATCTTGGTCAGGGCGGCGATCATGTCGCGGTCGCGATTGAGGCCGGGAAGCTGGACGACGGCGGATTTCATGCGCTTGTCTCCGGGACGATTGAGAGATGGGCCGGTGGCACTTCGTGGGTGAGCCATACGCCATTGTCCGCGACGAAGAAAGCCATTCCTGCCGAATGCATCGCGGCCGCATCGACTTTCAACAGCACGTGCGGCCCCTTGCGGCGGCGGGCGACGGCGCGGGCCGTTTCGAGATCGGGCGACAGATGCACATGCGTGCGGTCCATCGGCTTGAGGCCCGTCTCTCGGATCGCCGCCCAGGCTCCGCCGGTCGTGCCGTGATAGAGCAGGGCGGGCGGCGCCTCGGGCTTGAGAGCGAGATCGACGCTCACGGAATGGCCTTGCGCCGCGCGAATGCGGCCGCCGGCGAGCGTGAACCGCTTCTTGGCGTTTTCATCGATGACGCGCCGAATGTCGGCGTCCGTGACGCCGAGCTTCCGGCAGAGCTTTTCGCTGAGGGCGGCATAGTCGGTCCAGCCGTCTTCCGTCAGTGTGAGTTCGAGCTCATGCGGCGCATGCCGCAGCACATAGCTCATGAATTTGGAGATTTCGGTATCGGTGGCGGGCATGGTTACTTATCCGAATCGGAGGGCGACTACGCCATCGCCTGGAAGTCTCGCAGTTCCAGGCGATCGAAGCGCTGATGGGTGCGGCGAAGCAGTTCGTGGCCTCCGCTCGGTCACTCGGCGGCGTCCTTGCGGAGTCGCCTGAGTTCGTCGGCAAGCGCCAGCTCCTTGAACCTCTTCCGCTCCTGCTCGACGAGACGATTCGTCTCGCGTCCGCAAGCCAGGGTTTCGTCCTTGGCCGCGATCGACTTTTCCAGCCGCGCGTCGATCCTGAGCAGTTCCTCGATCAGCTCTTCACGCGTCATTCCGGCCACGAGAGCCTCCAACCTCTATGAGAGGTTGATAGCATAATTCTCGATCACCGTGTTGGCGAGGAGTTTCTCGCACATCGCTTTTAGGTCGTCCTCGGCTTTCGCCTTGTCGTCATGGTCGACCACGAGGTCGAACACCTTGCCCTGGCGGACGCCGTCGATGCCGGAAAAGCCGAGCGCGCCAAGCGCGCCTTCGATCGCCTTGCCCTGCGGGTCCAGGACGCCGTTCTTCAGCGTGACGACGACACGTGCCTTGATCATCTTCCCCTCGAACTCAGGATGGTGGATTACTTGACGAGAACCGGACCCGACGTGCGGATCGGTTCGTTCTCATTGATGATACCGAGCCGGCGCGCGACTTCCTGATAGGCGTCGAGCAGGCCGCCCATGTCCTTGCGGAAACGGTCCTTGTCGAGCCGCTCCTTGGTCTCGATGTCCCAGAGACGGCAGGAATCGGGCGAGATCTCGTCGGCGAGAATGATGCGCATCATGTCGCCCTCGTAGAGGCGGCCGCATTCGATCTTGAAATCGACGAGCTGGATGCCGACGCCGAGGAAAAGGCCGGTCAGGAAATCGTTGATGCGGATGGCGAGCGCCATCACGTCGTCGAGCTCCTGCGGGCTCGCCCAGCCGAAGGCGGTGATATGCTCCTCGGAGACCATAGGGTCTTCGAGCGCATCCGACTTGAAATAGAATTCGATGATCGAGCGGGGCAGGACCAGCCCTTCCTCGATGCCGAGGCGGGAGGACAGCTCGCCGGCGGCGACATTGCGCACCACCACTTCGAGCGGGATCATCTCGACCTCGCGGATCAGCTGCTCGCGCATGTTGAGCCGGCGGATGAAATGGGTCGGGATCCCGATCCGGTTCAGATGGGTGAAGACGAATTCCGAGATCCGGTTGTTGATGACACCCTTGCCATCGATGACCTCGTGCTTTTTCTTGTTGAAAGCGGTGGCGTCGTCCTTGAAGAACTGAACCAGCGTGCCCGGCTCTGGACCTTCGTAAAGGATTTTTCCCTTACCCTCGTAAATCCGGCGGCGGCGGTTGTTCATCCTGTTCTCTTTATTTTGTTGGCGGCGGACTCGCAAAGGGCGAGCGGCCGCAGTGCTCTTTCGAGCGCTCCATAAACGAAATGCACGGCTTTAACAATCGCGGAGGGTTCCGATTCCCCGATTTAAACCGGAGCATTCCCATGTTGCACTTTCACCTGCCTTTTGATTTATGTGCGCCCAGCCTATATTCAAGCGACACGAATCCGGGGAGATGTCCAATGGTGTCCATGAGCGACCGCGAAAAGGCGTTCGAGAACAAATATGCCCATGATCAGGAGAAGAAGTTCCGTGTCATCGCGCGGCGCAACAAGCTCCTGGGAATCTGGGCGGCCGGCCTGCTCGGCAAGACCGACGCGGATGCCTATGCCAAGGAGGTTGTCGCGGCCGATTTCGAGGAAGCCGGCGACGAGGACGTCATTCGCAAGGTCGCGGGCGATTTCAAGGCCGGAGGCGTCGCCGCGGGCGATGCGGAGATCCGCGCCAAGCTCTCCGAACTCCTGCCGGTGGCGATGGAGCAGATCGAGGCGAGCTGAACCCTATCCGGCGGAAGACATGCCTTGGAAGCCGCCTCCGGGCGGCTTTTTCATGCCGCCAGCCGTGCGATGAAGCGGGCGAACACCATCGATCCCTCCGGCCAGGGTCCATGGCCGGAGCGCATGTCGATATGGCCGGACTGGCCGGCATCGATAAGCAGCGAACCCCAGGCATTGGCGAGGTCGCCGGCATGATCGAACGAGCCATGGGGGTCGTTGCGGCTCGCGACGACAACGGAGGGAAAGGGAAGGGGCTCGCGGGGATAGGCGCCGAGCCGCCTCAGCTTGCGGGCGAGCGGACCGTTGCCGTCGAGCTCGGGTGGCGATACGAGGAAGGCGCCGGCGATGCGCCCCGCGGCAAGCGGTGCCGCGAGGATCGCCGAGGCGACGCCGGTCGAATGCGCGACCAGGACGACGGGGCGCTCGGCCGCCTCGACCGCCGCGAGGATCGCGCCCGTCATGTCGGTTCGTCCGGAACCGTTCCCGTCCGCATCCAGGACCAGCCGCGCCGTGGAGAGCTTGGCCCGCCAGCGCGCCAGCCAGAGATCCGGATCGTCGTTCCCCGGACCGGGGATCATGAGAATGTCTGCGTCTGAAGCCTTCATGAGCGTCACATGATGGCTGTTCTTCCGGGTGTCAAGCTTCCCCGGAGCCTCAGTCGATCGCCGTCAGGCCTTCCGCCTGCGTCAGATAGCCGGAATCGACGCATTCCGCGATGGCGACGCGCGCTGTGCCATTGGCGGGTTCGGTCCGGGCGAGATCGACATGCTCCCGGCACATGCGTTCGCGCATGGCGCGATTGGTCACCGTCGTCTGCGGAGCGGGCATCATGAACTCGTAGTAAAGCAGCCCGGCGGCCATCGCGAGCGGCAGGCCCCAGACAGCCATGAGAATCAATCTGAGACTCATCGATCCTTCCCGAAATTTGCAACTGGCCGAAGAGAACCAGAAAGCCGCGCCCCTGTCGATAGTCCCTGTTCAATACAGCGTGAGGATCCGGGCGCCGCGCGACATTCCGCATCTTCCGTGCTATTGTCGGCATCTGCCGCCTGCGCGCATGATGCGCGTGGACTCTTTGGATGAAGGAGGAACGGCGATGGCAGCGCTTCATGTCTATTCGGATGCGGAAGGGCTGATGCCGCGCCCGACCGTGCGCAAGATCGGCGTCCTGGAGATCCTGGACGCGCTGCGGCTCGGCTGGATCGATTTTCGCGAGAAGCCGTCCCATTATGTCTTTCTCTGCCTGCTCTATCCGGTCGCCGGCGCCGTGCTCATGATATGGGCCGCGGGCGCCAACCTGCTGCCGGTCATGTTTCCGCTCGCCTCGGGCTTCGCGCTTCTCGGACCGGTGGCGGCCATCGGTCTCTACGAGATCAGCCGCAAGCGCGAACTGGGCCTCGACCCCTCCTGGCGGGAAGCGCTCGCCGTGCTCAAATCGCCCGCGCTCTTTTCGATCGCGGCGGCGGCGTCCATGCTCCTGGTGCTGTTCGTCGCCTGGCTCAATGTCGCCCAGGCGATTTACGAGTGGCATTTCGGGGACGAGGTTCCCGCCTCGCTCTCCGCATTTCTGTCCAACGTGCTCACCGCCGGAGCCGGCTGGCGGATGATGATATGGGGCGATGTCGCCGGCCTGTGCTTCGCCGTCGTGGCGCTCGCCATTTCCGTCGTCACCTTTCCGCTGCTTCTGGAGCGCGATGTCGGGGCGGCGGCGGCGATTGCCACATCCGTCCGGGCGACGGTCGCCAATCCGGTGCCGATCCTCGTCTGGGGGCTGGTCGTGGCGGTGCTGCTGGTCGTCGGCAGCCTTCCGGTCTTCGCCGGTCTCGCGGTCGTGCTGCCCGTGCTGGGCCATGCGACCTGGCATCTCTACCGCAAGCTGGTCGAGCCGCCGGCCTTGCCCTGAGCGACCGATGCCGCGATAGGCAGGCGGGCGCGGGCGCGAAACCTGCTCCGCCTCACCTGAACGCGGTATTGCCATGTTCATGCGACTGGGCGAAGCCCGTTCCCATCGAGAAACGATGTGGGAGCGGACGAGAGAATGGCGCAGATCGTATATGCCGGCGACGAATGGAAGGTCTCCCTTCCCGGAAGCAATCCTTACCAGCCCCAGATCGAACGCCTGGCGGATGGGCATAGCGTGATCGCTTACCATCAGAATCCGGATGTGCACTATGTCATCGCCGACGAGGCCGGAAATGAGGTCTTCCGGGCTTCGGTTGCCTCGACCAACGGTTCGCCGGCGACCGGTGTCGGTCTTCTCGCGCTTTCCGGCGGCGGCTTCCTCATGTCCTGGCAGCAGGGGGAGACCCATGCGGTGCAGAAATTCGACTCGTCGGGAGCGGCGGTCGGCGCGCCCATCGTCGTGGATCGGCTCAATACCTACGATCCGCTTGTCGACCTGGGTGGCGGCGACTGGGGCTTCGTCGAGGACGGTCCGACGCCGGACTATGTGCAGACGCTCCATCGATATGACGAGGACGGCGTGCCGCTTTCCGCCCTTGTCGTCACGCGGGGTTATCCGGAGGGCGGTCCTTACGGCGGTGGCGTCACGGCGCTCGAGCAGGTCGAGACGCTGGAGGACGGCGCCCTGCTCCTGGTCGAACGCCGCATGGTGGGGATCGGAAGCTTCGTCCGCGAGATCGTCGTTACCGATTCCGAGGGCGGCCGCTCGGTGCCGGTGGCGCTGACGACAGGCGAGGTTCTCGGACTGGAGGGCTTGGACGATGGCCGGTTCGTGGCGCTGACGCGGCAGGACGGCAGGTTCCGGCTGCAATTCATCGGCACGGACGGTGCACCGGAAGGCGCGGCGATCGAGATCGATCCGGCGCCGGCCATCATCGGCGCGGCAACGCTGGTCGCGATGGATGACGGCGCTTTCGCGCTCGTCTTCGACGGCCCGGGCTCCGGGATGGGATCGGACTGGTCGGATGTCTGGGTCCAGATGTTCGCGAGCGACGGCTCGGCGCTGATCGAGGCGACGAAGGTCAACCGGATCGGCGACGGCGCGCAGAGCACGCCGGACGCGGTCTGGGAGGATGGTCGGCTGACCATCGTCTGGAACGATTTTCGCAGCGGGTTCCTGAGCGGCATCTACAGTCAGGCGATCGAACTGACGGACAATGCGGACATGTCTCCCACCGACATCACCGTTTCGAGCCTCACGGTGGCGGAAAACACCGCGGCCGGAACGGTTGTGGCCAAGCTGGGGGCGGTCGATCCCTCCATCGGAGACAGCTTCACCTTCTCGCTTCCCGACGGTTCGGCCTGGTTCGACATATCCGGCAGCGACCTGGTGGTGAAGGCCGGCGTGACGCTCGACTACGAGACGGCGGCCCAGCTCACGGAAAGCGTTCGGATCGAGGTCGAAGACTCGGAGGGGAACGTCTATTCGAAGACATTCGAATTCGCGCTGACCGACATCGTGGAGCCGATCACCGGCGACAACGGGAAGAACAGGCTCGAAGGCACTGCGGGCAACGACACGATCTACGGCTTTGGCGGCAACGACACGCTCATCGGCAAGGGCGGGACCAACCACCTTTACGGCGGAAATGGCAATGATACCTATATCGTGACGGGCGGCACCAATTTCATCTACGAGACCGCGGCCGGTGGCCAGGATACCGTCAAATCCTCGATCGATTTCACGCTCGCGGTCAATATCGAGAAGCTTGTCCTGACCGGGCGCGCCGATATCGATGGAACCGGCAATGCTGGCGCCAACGCGATCATCGGCAATGCCGGCGCAAACCGCCTGACCGGCGGCCTCGGAAAGGACAGCCTTGAAGGCCGCGGCGGCGCCGACATCTTCGTTTTCCTATCGGCGGCCGATAGCACGGTAAAGGCGAAGGGGCGCGACACGGTCGCGGATTTCAGCCGCAAGGAGGGCGACCGGATCGACCTTTCGGCCATCGACGCCGATTCCACCCTGGCGGAGGATCAGGCTTTCGACTTCATCGGAAAGGCCCGGTTCTCCAAGGAGGCCGGGGAGTTGCGTTTCGAGAAATCCGGCAAGACGACGCTTCTGTCCGGCGATATCGACGGCGACGGCAAGGCCGATTTCGCGATCCTGTTCGACGGCAAGATCAACATCAAGGAAGCAGACTTCATTTTTTGAGACGTGAGGCGCGCGATCGCTCGGATCCGTGCCTCGCCGGATCAGAGCGCCGTGAAGCCGTTGTCGACGAAAAGGTGGGCGCCGTTGACGAAGCTGGCTTCGTCGCTCGCCAGGAAAAGGGCGGCGCGCGCCACTTCCTCCGGTTCGCAGATCCGGCCCTGCTGGGCGGCGAGGGCGGCGTCGGAGACGTCCACGCCGAGACCCTGGAGGTCTTTCACTTCCCGCAGGCCATGCAGCGTGCGGACGAAGCCGGGGCAGACGGCGTTGCAGCGGATGTTGCGGTCGCGGAATTCGACCGCGATGGCGCGGGCGAACATATGCACCGCGCCCTTTGTCGTGTCGTAGAGCACTTCCATCGGCGTGGCGGCGACCGCCGAGATCGAGGAGGTGCAGACGATCGAGCCGCCGCCGGCGGCGATCATGCCGGGCAGCACCGCCTTCGTCATCAGGAACATGGACTTGACGTTGACATCGTGCAGCCAGTCCCATTCCTCCTCGGTCGTGTCGAGGAACGGCTTGATGACGATCGTTCCGGCATGGTTGAAGAGCACGGTGACCGGGCCGAAGGCGTGTTCGACCTGGGCGACCGCGTCGGTCACGTCCACCGCGCGCGACACGTCGGCGGCGATCGCCATCGCCTCGCCGCCCGCGGCGATGATCTCGTTCACCCGCGCCTCAGCCTCGGCGAGATTGCGGTCGATGATCGCGACGCGCGCGCCTTCAGCCGCGAACAGGACCGATGCCGCGCCGCCCATTCCCGTCGCGCCGCCCGATACGATTGCGACCTTGCCGTCCAGCCTGCCTGCCATGCGAACCTCCCCTGCGCGCGAGGCCTATCCAAACACGCGCTTGAAGATCGTGTCCACATGCTTCGTGTGATAGCCGAGATCGAACTTCTCGCGGATATCGGCCTCGGACAGCGCGGCGCGCACCTCCCGGTCGGCGAGCAGTTCCTCGAGGAAGTCCTTGCCCTGTTCCCAGACCTTCATCGCGTTGCGCTGGACGAGGCGGTAGGCGTCCTCGCGGGAAACGCCGGCTTGCGTCAGGGCAAGCAGGACGCGCTGCGAATGAACAAGTCCACGGAACTTGTTGAGATTCTTCATCATGTTCTCGGGATAGACCAGCAGCTTGTCGATGACGCCGGTGAGCCGGGCCAGCGCGAAATCGAGCGTGATCGTCGCATCGGGGCCGATCATGCGCTCGACGGAGGAATGCGAGATGTCGCGCTCATGCCACAGCGCCACATTCTCCATGGCGGGCATCGCATAGGAACGGACCATGCGGGCGAGGCCGGTGAGGTTTTCCGTCAGCACCGGATTGCGCTTGTG
>JAGRLJ010000189.1:14978-18513 GCA_020441805.1 Rhizobiaceae bacterium | reverse complement strand
TCCTGCTGGCGGCCGTTGTAGTCGGCGGTGACCGGATAGCCCGCTTGCCGCCCGGCCTCGACGAAGGCGTCGAAGAGCGGGCTCCAGCGCGGCCCGCGGCTGACATGCAGCGGGCCATCCTTGCCGCGCCATTCGGGATCGCCGCCGAAGCCGCCGTCGTGCCAGGTCTCCATCCTGCGGAAGTAGGGCAGCACGTCGGCATAGCTCCACCCCTGCGCGCCCATCTCGGCCCAGTGGTCGTAGTCGAGCGCATGGCCGCGCACATAGACCATGCCGTTGATCGAGGACGAGCCGCCCACGACCTTGCCGCGCGGCGCGGTGATGCGCCGGTTGTTGAGATTCGGCTCGGGCTCGGAGAGATAGCCCCAGTTGTACATCTTCATGCTCATCGGCCAGGCGAGCGCCGCCGGCATCTGGATGAACGGACCGGCATCCGAGCCGCCATATTCCAGCACGATCACGCTGTTCCTGCCGTCCTCCGACAGGCGATAGGCGAGCGCAGAACCAGCCGAACCGGACCCGACGATGACGTAATCTGCCTGCATGAATTCCCCCGAATTCTTTTCCAAGACCCCTCCCCATCCCTCCCTTCGGGGAGATAGAGAGCGGTCTCATCTTATCAATACGGCGCCTCGACCTTTCCCATCGATACATAGACCGTCTTCAACTCGGAATAGTGCTCGATCGCCGCAAGCGAATTCTCGCGGCCGAAGCCGGACTGCTTGGCGCCGCCGAAGGGAATCTCGACCGGGCAGAGATTGTAGGTATTGATCCAGAGCGTACCGGCTTCGAGGCTGTCGACCACGCGGTGGGCGCGGGCCATGTCGCTGGTGAAGACGCCGCCCGACAGGCCGAACTCGGTCGCATTGGCGCGCGCGACCACCTCCGCCTCATGGTCGAAATCGAGCACGCACATGACCGGCCCGAAAATCTCCTCACGCGCGATCGTCATATCGTCGGTGACGTCGGCGAAGACGGTCGGCTGGACGTAGCAGCCTTCGGCCGGCACCGAATTCGGGATCGAGCCGCCGGCGACCAGCGTCGCGCCCTCGGCCTTGCCCTTTTCGATATAGGAGAGAATCTTCTCCTGCTGGGCGCGGTTGATCACCGGGCCCATCTGGGTCGCCTCGTCCTCCGGATCGCCGATCACGATCGCCTCGGTGCGGGCCTTGAGCCGATCGAGGAATTCCCGCTTGATGCCCTTCTGCACGAAGACACGGGTGCCGTTGGAGCAGACCTGGCCGGTCGAATAGAAATTGCCGAGCATGGCGCCGCCGATGGCGCTGTCGATATCGGCGTCGTCGAAGACGATGAGCGGCGACTTGCCGCCGAGTTCCATCGTGACATGCTTGAGATGGCCGGCGGCGGCCTCGGCCACCTTGCGGCCGGTCGGGACCGAACCGGTCAGCGACACCTTGGCGACATCGGGATGGTTGACCAGCAGCGGCCCGGTGGAGCGGTCGCCCTGGATCACGTTGAAGAGGCCCTTGGGCAGGCCCGCCTCGGTCAGGATCTCGGCGATCCTCAGCGCGCCGAGCGGCGTGTTCTCCGAGGGCTTGAACACCATGGCGTTGCCTGAGACCAGCGCCGGCGCGCCCTTCCAGCAGGCGATCTGCTGGGGATAGTTCCAGGCGCCGATGCCGACGCAGACGCCGAGCGGAACCCGCTTGGTATAGGCCCAGTCGGCGCCGAGCGGAATATGTTCGCCATTGAGCGCGGCCCCCGCCACGCCACCGAAGAATTCGAGGGCGTCGGCGCCCGAGGTCGGATCGGCGACGATCGTCTCCTGGATCGGCTTGCCCGTATCCAGCGTCTCCAGCGCGGAAAGCTCGCGGTTGCGTTCGCGCATGATATCGGCGGCGCGCCTGAGGATGCGGCCGCGGGCGGTGGGGCTGGTCTTCGCCCATTCCTCCTGCGCCCTCTTCGCCGAGGCGACCGCGCGCTCGACGATGGCGGGCGTGGCGGCATGGAGCCGCGCAATCACCTCGCCCGTCGCGGGATAGACGCTCTCGAACACCGCTCCGGCGGTATCCTCGACATAGTCGCCGTCGATGAAATGGCTGGCTTTCGGTTGCGCGCGCATGATGCTCCCCCTGTCCGGTCGTTGCCGGAATCCGCTTTGTCGGGAGCATATAGGTGACAGCTCGTCCGCGCATCCTTTCCGGCGGGCCAGATTCCGTTCCATTTGCGACAGAAAACCGTTCGCAAGTGGACAAGATTGTTCCGTCCGGGCGGACTGGCCGCGAAAATGCCGGAGACGGCCCTACCGCGCATGGCCGGGGCCATGCGCGGCAATCCGGCCACCGTTACCGAACGATGGTCACCATCTCGGCCTGAAGCTTCTTGCCTGTCTTCTGATAGGCCACTTTCACCTTCTCGCCGGTCTTGATGCCCGGATCCTTGAAGTTCTTCGGCAGGGTGAACATGTCGCCATTGGAGAGCGTCAGCATTTGGCCCGACTGGTAGGCCTTGACCGTTCCGGTCACGGACTGGCTGGCCGCGAAGGCGGCGGGAACCAGGGCGATGGAAGAAAGAAGGACTGCGGAAGCAAAGAGAGCGCGCATTGGCGTAATCCTCTTGATCTCATGCACGAAGGTGACTTTGATGGATCGTGCACTTTCCAGATGGAAACGTCTTAAATTGTCGCGTCGCACAGATGGCTTGAAAAGTGCCGGCAATTTCCGTTTCCGAGGACGATTTTAGGCCGTTCTCCACCGGAATCAACTTAAATGAATTTCATATGTTCTTGAAATATTCACGTCATATTTAATGTTATTCTATTCCTATTCCGCCATAATCGCGATTGTGCGGCGCGATTGCGGCAAATTCGGGCATGCGGCCCTTCCTGCGGCAAAATCACTCGCCGCGCGGATAGCGCTTCGATTCTTCGAGATTATCCAGGTTCATGTGATTGCGCATATAGCGCTCGGATGCCTTTTGCAGCGGCTGGTAATCCCAGGGATAATAGGCGCCGTTGCGCAATGCCTCGTAGACCACCCAGCGCCGCGCCTGGCTCTCCCGCACCTCCGCGTCGAAACGGGCCAGGTCCCAGCGCGCCTCCGCCCGGACCCTGAACCGCTCCAGCACTTCGGCATGGTCGGGATCCGCCGCGAGGTTCCGTAATTCCCGCGGATCGGCGTCGAGGTCGAAAAGCTGATCGGGATCGAGCGCGCAGCGGACATATTTCCACTTTCCCTCGCGGATGCCGACGAGCGGCGCGTAGGACCCCTCGGCGGCATATTCCATCAGCACCGGCGACAGGCGCTCGCCGCCCCGGATGACCGGGACGAGGCTCTCGCCATCCGTCCAAGGCATGATCCCGGCCATCGAAATGCCGGCGAGATCGGCCAGCGTCGGCGCGATGTCGAGATTGGAGACCGGCGCGCGATGGCTGCCCGCGGCGATGCCCGGGCCGGCGATCATCAGCGGAACCCGGGCCGACCCCTCGAAGAAGCTCATCTTGAACCACATGCCGCGCTCGCCGAGCATGTCGCCATGATCGGAGCAGAACAGGATCGCGGTATCGTCGAGCATG
>JAGRLJ010000189.1:14533-14780 GCA_020441805.1 Rhizobiaceae bacterium | reverse complement strand
GGTCGCAATCCTCGTAAAGGTCCCAGAACTTCCGGCGCGCGACGTAAGGGTCGTGCGGGTGGGTGAAGGACACGGTCAGGCACCAGGGCCGGCGATCCTCGTCGTCGCTCTCGCGGGCGAGCTGATAGAGCTTCTGGTTGGCGAGGAAGGCGACCTCGTCGTCATATTCCATCTGGTTGGTGATCTCGGCCACGCCGGCGCCGGTGACGGAGCCCATATTGTGATACCACCAGTCGATGCGCTCGCC
>JAGRLJ010000189.1:7189-14453 GCA_020441805.1 Rhizobiaceae bacterium | reverse complement strand
TCGGGGCCGACGAAATGCATCTTGCCCGAGAGCGCCGTATAATAGCCGGCGCGCCGCAGGTGGTGCGCGAAGGTCGGAATCGAGGAGACATATTCGGCGGCATTGTCGTAGACCCGCGTGCGGCTCGGAAGCTGCCCGGCCATGAAGGAGGCGCGGGCGGGGGCGCAGAGCGGCGAGGACGTGTAATTGTTGACGAAGCGGGCCGAGCGCGCCGCGAGCGCCTTGAGGTTGGGCGCGTGCAGGAAATCGGCCGGCCCGTCCGGAAAGAAGGTCCCGTTCAGCTGATCGACCATGAGGATGAGGATATTGGGCTTGCGCGGCGACATGGCGATCCGTTTCGTGGAAGCTGGTTCGTGAGAAGGCTGGTTGGCCGAAGCCGGCTCGAGTAGAGCCGATCCGCTCGGCAAGTTCATCCCCGGAGGCCGCAGTTTGCATTCCGTTTGCGACATGGTCCGGCGGAAGGCAGGTCCCGGGCGCCGCCGGCGAAGGCAGAACGGGCCTTTCATTCCGCGTCGATCGGGCCTATCTCCATATCGTCCACGACCGGAGAACGACATGGCCCCGCCGACCACGATGCGCTTCATCGACCTGCCGCAACCGGGCGCGCCCGAAGCGATGACGATCGCGACCGGGCCGCTGCCGGAGGCCGGGCCGGACGATCTCCTGATCCGTGTCGAGGCAGCCGGCGTCAACCGGCCGGATGTGGCCCAGCGGCAGGGCAGCTATCCGGCCCCGTCCGGCGCAAGCCCCGTCATGGGCCTCGAAGTCGCGGGCGAGGTCGTGGCGCTCGGCGCGGAGGTACGGGATTTCCGGATCGGCGACAAGGTCTGCGCGCTGGCCAATGGCGGCGGCTATGCCGAATATTGCACCGTTCCGGCGACCCAGGCGCTGCGCTGGCCGGCAGGCTATGACGCGATCCGCGCCGCCGCCCTGCCCGAGACGTTCTTCACCGTCTGGGCCAATCTCTTCATGATGGCCGGGCTGAAGGCCGGCGAAACCGTCCTCGTCCATGGCGGGTCGAGCGGTATCGGCACGACCGCCATCCAGCTTGCCCGCGCGGCGGGCGCCGATGTCCTCACCACCGTCGGCAGCGCGGAAAAGGCCGAGGCCTGCCGCTCGCTGGGCGCCCGACGCGCGATCAACTACAGGACCGAGGATTTCGCCGCCGTCGTCAAGGCGGAGACACGGGGCGGCGTCGATGTCGTGCTCGACATGATCGGCGCGGCCTATTTCGAGAAGAACCTCTCCTGTCTCGCCCGGGACGGCCGGCTCTCCATCATCGCCTTTCTCGGCGGCGCGGTGGCCGAGAAGGCCAACCTCACACCGATCATGGTCAATCGGCTCCGGGTGATGGGCTCGACCATGCGGCCGCGGACGGCGGCGGAAAAGCGGGAGATCCGCGACGCGCTCCTCGCCCGGGTCTGGCCGATGCTGGAACAGGGCACGGTCGCGCCCGTGATCCATAAAGTCCTCGATTTCGCCGATGTGTCGGATGCGCATCGGCTGATGGAATCGAGCGCGCATATCGGCAAGATCATGCTGCGGATCTGACTGGGCCGCCGCAAATGCCGCCATTGTCACCCCGCGCCCAATCGTGTAGGCAGCCGATGAATTGTTTGATCCCCCCACGAGTTTGACTGAATGGCCGGTTTTGACCTGATTCTTTTCGATTGCGACGGCGTGCTCGTCGATTCCGAAATCATCGCGGCCGAGGTGGAATCCAGGCTGCTGCGCGATTCCGGCTTCGACATAACGCCCGAGGACATGTGCATCCGCTTCGCCGGCATGGACTGGAAAAGCATTCTGCTAACGATAGAGCGGGAGGCCGATATCCCGATCTCGGCCCAGCTCATCGACAAGTCGGAGAAGCTGCTGGACGCGGCGCTGGCGAGGCGCGTCAAGATGATCGAGGGTGTCCGCTACGCACTCTCCAAGATCACCGAGGAGCGCTGCATCTGCTCCAACTCCTCGACACCGCGCCTCGACCTGATGCTGTCCAAGGTCGGCCTCAGGCCCTATTTCGAGGGCCATATCTATTCGGCCAAGGATCTCGGCCCCGACCGGACGAAGCCCCGGCCGGATATCTATATCCACGGCGCCCGGCAATTCGGTGCCGATCCGGCGCGATGCCTCGTGGTCGAGGATTCGGTGCATGGCGTGCATGCCGCGCGCGCGGCCGGCATGCGGGTCGTCGGCTTCACCGGCGGCTCCCATACCTATCCGACGCATGCCGACCGGCTGACGGATGCCGGCGCGGAGACCGTGATCTCGCGCATGGTCGAGCTTCCGCAGATGGTGGAAGCGCTCAAGGGCTTCGACGAACTGGTCTGAACGCCGGGACCGGCATCCATCCGGCCAACGGACCGCTCCAACGGCTATGCGGCGGCCTCATAGGCCGCCATCAGCGCCGCGATCTGCTGGGCGTTCATCGCCTCGAGCTGCGAGGTCTTGAAGGCCTGGAGCTGGGTACGGCCGAGATTGGCGATACCCTCCGTGCTCAGTCCCGGCATGGCCGACGTGCTGATCGCGGCGATATCGCCGGTCGAGAAGGTGGCGAGATTGGCCGGGCTCAGGGCCGCGAGCTGGGTCGCGGTCAGGCCGGAGACCTGACCCGGCGTCAGCGCCTCGGCCTGAGCGAGGCTCAGCGACACGACCTGGCCGGACGTCAGGCCGCCGATGGATTTCGCGCTCAGCGCCGCGATCTGCTCGGTGGACAGCGCGGCGATATTGGCGGTTCCGAGCGAGGCGATCTGCAACGGATTCAGCGCCGCCATCTGCGACGGGCTCAGCACGCCGATCTGGTCGGAGCGCAGCGCCGTGATCTGGTAATAGGTCAGCGCCCCGATCTGGCCCGGCGTCAGCGCGGCGGTCTGTTCGAGATCCAGTCCGGCGACACTGGCCGTCGTCAGGCCCGGAATGGCCGCGACGCTGATCGCCGCGATATCGGAAGTGGACATGGTCGCAAGCTGGGCGGCGCTCAGCACCGCCATCTGCGCCGACGTCATGGTTCCGATCTGGTCGGTCGTGAAGGCGTCGAACTGGCTCGGCGTCAGCGCAGTGACCTGGCTGGCGGTCAGGCCGGGAATGGCTCTCGGGCTCAAGGCCTCCAGTTGCTCGTCGGACAGCGAGGTGACGACGCCGATGGGAATTTCGGCCACCTGGGTCGGGCCCAGCGCCGCGACCTGCGTGGCGGTCAGCGCCCCGGCCTGCGCCGGACCGATCGACCGCAACTGCTCCGGCTTCAGCCCCGCGATCTGATTGGCCGTGAGCGCGCCGATCTGCTCCAGCGTCAGGCCCGCGACATTCGCGGCCGAGAGACCGGAAATCGCAAGCGGGCCGATCGCCGCGAAATCGGCGGCCGAGAAAGTGGCGACATGCTCGCTTCCCAGCGCCGCCACCTGCGTGGCGGTGAGCGCGCCGATCTGCGCCGTCGACAAAGTATCGATCTGGAGCGTGGAAAGGGCCGCGATCTGGTCCGTGGTCAGGCCGGGTATCGCCTTGGTGTCGATCGCCGCGATCTGGTCGGTGGTCAGGAGCGGGACCCGGCCGGCCGGCAGGGCCTCGATCTGGGTGGCGCTCAGGGCGCGGATCTGGGTGGCGCTCAGCGCCGACACCTGCGCCGCCGTCATCACCTCGATCTGCGACGGCTTGAGCGCGGCGACCTGCGCGGCAGTGAGCGCGCCGACCTGCTCGGCTCCGAGCGCCGCGACATTGGCGGGCGAGAGGCCGGCAAGCGCGGCCGGCGACAGCGCCGCGATATCCGAAGCCGCGAAGGTGGCGAGCATGTCGGTGCTGAAGGCGGCCACCTGGCTCTCGGTCAGCGCGCCGATCTGCGCCGTGGTGAGGGCGTCCACCTGCCCCGGCGTCAGCGTCGCGACCTGCGTCGCCGTCAGGCCGGGAATGGCCTTGACGTTCAGCGCGGCGAACTGGTCGGTCGACAAGGCGGCGACCACGTCCGTCGCGAGCGCGGCAAGCTGGGACGAGCCGAGGGCGGCGACCTGCGAGGTGGACAGGGCCTGCGCCTGCGAAGGGGTGATCGCCCAGAGCTGGGCGTCCTTGAGGCCCGCGATCTGGTTGACGGTCAGCGCGCCGACCTGCTCGGGCTTGAGGGCGGCCACGGTTTCGGCGGGCAGGCCCGCAAGCGCGGCGGGTGCGATGGCGGCGATCTCGGCGGGCGGAAAGGCGGTCAACGCGCCGGCCGGGATGGCGGCGACCTGCGTCGCGGTCATCACGGCGATCTGCGTCGTGGAAAGCGCATCGAGCTGCGCCGGCGTCATCGCCGCGATCTGCGCCTCCGTCAGGCCGGGCACCGCCCTGGTGCCGAGGGCGGCGACCTGTTCGGTGGAAAGCGCCGCGACGGCCTCGCTGGTCAGCGCGCCGGCCTGGGCGGCGCCGAGCGCCGCGATCTGCGCCGTGGAGAGAGCCGCGATATGAGCCGGCTGCAACGCGGCGACCTGTTCCGCCTTGAGGGAGGCGACCTGGGCGCTGGTCAGCGTGGAGATCTGTTCCGCGTTCAGCCCCGCGACCCGGTCGTTCGTCAGTCCGGTGATCGCCTTGGCGCTGATCGCCGCGATATCCGCCGTCGAGAAGGCGGCGAGCGCCTCGGCCGAGAAGGCGGCGACCTGAGCGGCGCTCAGGCTCGCGACCTGCGCCGAAGTCAGGGCTTCGGCCTGCGCGGGACTCAGGACAGCGACCTGCTCGGCGGTGAAGCCCGTTACTGTCCTGGCATTGAGGGCGGAAATCTGCTCGGCGGCCAGGGCCCCGACCTGCTCGTTGGACAGCGCGGCCACCTGGGCGGCGCTCAGGCCGCCGGCCTGGGTGACGCTCAGCACGCCGATCTGGGACGGCGTCATGGCCGCGACCTGGGCGGGTTTGAGCGCGGCGATCTGGTTCTTCGTCAGGGCGGCGACCTGGTCGAGGCTGAGCGCGGCGACATTTTCCATCGAAAGGCCCGACATGGCCGATGCGGTGATCGCCGCGATATCGGCCGGGGAGAAGGTCGCTATGTGGCCGGTATCGAAGGCCGCGATCTGCTTGGCGGTCATCGCGGCGATCTGCGTCGTCGAGAGCGCGTCGATCTGCTCGGGGGAGAACAGGGCGACCTGTTCGGCGGTGAAGCCGATGACCGCGCGGCTGCCGAGCGCGGCAATCTGGCCTGCGGACAGGGCCGCGACGCTCGCCCCGGACAGGCCGGCGACCTGGGTCGCGCCGAATGCGCCGATCTGCGTGGCGCCGAGACTTTCGATCTGTAGCGGCGTCAGGGCGCCGACCTGCGCCGATTTGAGCGAGGCGATCTGCGACCTGGTGAGGGCGGCGACCTGCTCGCCGGAGAGCGACGCCATGTTCTCCGGCGCCAGGCCGGACAGCGCCGATGCGGAGATGGCGGCGATATCGGCCGTCGAGAACGCCTCGAGCTTGGCGGCGTCGAACGCCGCCATCTGCCGGGAATTCAGGCTCGCGACCTGCGCCGAGGTCAGGGCGCCGATCTGGTCCGGCGACATGGCCGCGATCTGCGCCGCCGTCAGCCCCGGCACGGCCTTGGTATTCAGGGCGGCGACCTGCTCGTCGGACAGCGTCGCGATGCCCTCGTCCGTCATGGCGGCGATATGGGCGGCGGTGAGCGCCGCCATCTGCGTCGGCGTCAGGACGTCGATCTGCGCCGGCGTCAGGGCCGCGATCTGCGCCGGCTTGAAGGCGGCGATCTGGTTCCGGGTGAAGGCCGCGACCTGTTCGAGCCCGAGGCCCGAGATATTGTCGGCGGTCAGTCCGGACATGGCGGTCGTCGAGAGCGCGGCGAGATCGTCCGTCGAGAAGGTCGCAAGCTGGTCGCTGTCGAGCGCGGCGACCTGGCGCGAATTCAGGGCGGCGAGCTGGGCCGTCGAAAAGGCATCGACCTGGGCCGGCGTCAACGCGGCGATCTGCGCCGGCGTGAGGCCCGCCATCGCCTTGACGCTCAACGCGCCGAGCTGTTCCTCGCTCATCGAGAAGACGATTTCCGCCGCCATGACCGAAAGCTGGCCCGCGCCCATCGCGCCCACCTGCGCCGTGCTCAGGGCCGCGACCTGATCGACCGTGAAGGCGGCGAACTGCGCCGGCTTCAGCGCGGAGACCTGCGTCCGCGTCAACGCCGCGACCTGATCGGTCGACAGCCCGGCGATGATCTCGGCGGAAAGCCCCGCCAGCGCATTGGGGCCGATGGCGGCGATGTCGGTGTCGGAGAATGTCGCCAGCGCATCGGCGCCCAGCGCGGCGACCTGCCGCGTCGTCAGCGCGCCGATCTGGGTCCGGGTGAAGGCATCGACCTGCTCGGGCGACAGCGTGGCAATCTGCGTGGCGCTCAGGCCGGGAAGCGCCCGGGTGCCGAGCGAGGCTATCTGGCTGGCCGAGAGCGTGCCGATCATCTCCGTCGACAGCGCCGCGACCTGACTCGCGCTGAAGGCCCCGACCTGGCTCTCGCTCAGCACCTCGATATGATCGGTGGTGAAGGCCACCACCTGGCTGGGTTTCAGGGCGGCGATCTGCGCCGGCGTGAAGCCGGCCACCTGCTCGGGGGTCAGGCCCGCGATCCGCTCCGGCGTCAGGCCGCGCAGGGAGGACGGCCTGATGGCGCCGATATCGGCCGCCGAGAAGGTCGCGAGGTCTTCCGCCTTGAGCGCCGCGATCTGCGTCGAGCTCATCGCGGCGATCTGCGCCGGCGTAAGGGCCTCGGCCTGATCGGTACTGAGGCCGGCGATCTGGACGGTGCTGAAACGGGCGACCTGTACGGCCTCGAAGCTCGCGATCTTGTCCGCGCTCAGGGCCGCCAGCTGGTCGAGGTTGAAGCCGATGATGGATTTGGGCGAGATCCCGGTCAGCTGGCTCGACGAAAACGACGCCACCGCGCTGGTCGACAGCACCGTCACCTGGCTCGACGAAAGCGCGCCGATCTGCGCCTTGCTCAGGGCGGCGATATCCTCCTCGTCCCACGCGGCGACCATGCTGGTCGAAAGCGCCCTGATCTGGGTGACACTGAGCGAGGAAAGGATGGACGTCATGATATGGGTTCTTCTGCTAAAGGGTCCAATGAGAATGCCTGCGGCGGACGGAACCGAGGCGCGCAATCGGCTCGACAAGAATTCGGCGCGCAACGCAGCCGACGCCGCCCGACGGCGCGCCCACGGAAAATATATCCGCGCGCATGCCGACGGATGGCACCCGCACCCTACGAAGCGTGACTTGCCTGAAACTGTGAGATTTGCCGGAGCGCCACGGCTGTCGCATAAGG
>JAGRLJ010000189.1:1639-7126 GCA_020441805.1 Rhizobiaceae bacterium | reverse complement strand
CTTATTTCGTGTTGTAGGGGCCTTCGTCGATGCCGGCGAAAAGCCGGGTCAGAGTGCCCACGCGTCCGATCAGGACATCGTCCTTGGTGAAGATGAACTGGGCATTGCCCTGGCCCGGCGGCACCGCGACCTGGAACTTGGTGAGCTCCGAATAGACCGTGGTGTCGCCATCGGTCGCGGCCACGCGGATGGGCAGCGTGTAGGTGCCGTCCGCGCCGGACGGGCCGGTGATGACGCGGCCGCGCACGACCACGGTCATGACGATGCCCTCGGCGGTCTGGCGGCACTGGCGCGTGGTCGCGTCGAGGGTCGCCTGAATCACCAGCTTGTTAGGATCGGCGAGGCCCTGGACGTTCTTCTTCACGCCCTTGGCATATTGCCGGTAAACGGCCGTTCCCTGGCGCAGATAGACCTGCGGGCAGGCGCCCTGCATCACGACCATCTTGGGATCGTTGCCGCCGGTGTCGCTGGGCTTGGTCCTGGACTTGCTGATGCCGGAGAACATTCCGCCCGTGTCGGTGGAGCTACAGGCGGCGAGTCCGGCCATGAGGCCGAATGCGAGAATAGTCTTGAGAACACTGCCGGACACGTCTACGCCACCTCATGGTCTAGGCCGCTGCCTGTTTATGGCCCGCAGCAATCAGTCGTCATTTCGGGCCTTTTCATGGCCGAGGTGATCGGTCTATATCAGCCGCGAAATAAAAAATCGACCGAGCCGCTGAATTATTCAAGCCAAAAGCCGGGACTTTCGGACGCAATCCGGACAGGAAAAAATCCGGCCGGTTGCTAGAAGCGGCGGGTGGCCGACGAACTTTCGAGGGATTGACGTGCGCTATGTTTCCACACGGGGCGAGGCCCCCGAACTGGGCTTTTCCGATGCATTGCTGACCGGGCTCGCCCGCGACGGCGGCCTCTACGTGCCGAGGGAATGGCCGCATTTCTCCAGGAAGGAAATCCGGGCGCTGCGCGGCAGGACCTACCAGGAGATCGCGCTTGCGGTGCTCTCTCCCTTCACCGGCAAGGATATCGCTGAAAACGATCTGCGCTCGATGATCGACGCGGCCTATGCCACGTTCAAGCATCCGGCGGTGGCTCCGCTCGTCCAGAGCGGCCCGAATTCCTTCATCCTCGAACTTTTCCACGGCACGACGCTCGCCTTCAAGGACGTGGCGATGCAATTGCTCGCCCGGCTGATGGACCATGCGCTCACCGCGCGCGGCGAGCGCTCGACCATTGTGGGCGCGACCTCCGGCGATACCGGCGGCGCGGCGATCGACGCCTTCGGCGGCCGCGAACGCACCGATGTCTTCATCCTGTTTCCGCATGAGAAGGTCTCGCCGGTCCAGCAGCGGCAGATGACGACCACGGCGCATGCCAATGTCCATGCCATCGCCGTCCGCGGCACGTTCGACGACTGCCAGAACCTCGTCAAGGCGATGTTCAACGATCACGGCTTCCGCGACCGGATGCAGCTCGCCGGCGTCAATTCGATCAACTGGGCGCGGATCATGGCCCAGATCGTCTATTATTTCACGGCGGCGCTTTCCCTGGGCGCGCCGGACCGCAAGGTGTCCTTCACCGTGCCGACGGGCAATTTCGGCGATATCTTCGCCGGCTACGCCGCCCGCCGCATGGGCCTGCCGGTCGGCCGGCTCGTCGTGGCGACCAACGAGAACGATATCGTCGCGCGCACGCTCAGGACCGGACGCTACGAGATGCGCGGCGTCAAGGCCACGACCTCGCCGTCGATGGATATCCAGATCTCCTCGAATTTCGAACGCCTGCTGTTCGAGGCCTTCGATCGCGATCCGCAGCAGGTGCGGGTGGCGATGGACGGGCTCCGGCAGTCCGGCGCCTTCGAGATCGACAGCCGCGCCATGAAGGCGATCCGCAAGGACTTCCGCGCCGGCCGCGCGAGCGAGAAGGATGTCGCCCGCACGATCCGCGACACGCTGGCCGAGACCGGCTACCTTCTGGACCCACACACGGCCTGCGGCGTCTTCACCGCCCGGAAATACGAGAAAGCCACCGCTCCGATGGTAACTTTAGCCACCGCGCACCCGGCAAAATTCCCTTCGGCCGTAAAAACAGCTTGCGGTATCGATCCAGCCTTGCCATCGTGGCTGGACGGATTGATGCACAGGGAGGAGCGCTTCGAAGTGCTGGATGCGGACATTAAGACGGTGGAAGACTTCATCGCCCAGCATGCCCGGATCGGGAACTGAGGGGTGCCTTTTTGAGACACGATGAATGTTGAAGTAACCACGCTCCCCTCGGGGCTCACGGTCGTCACCGAATCCATGCCGCATCTGGAGAGCGTCGCTCTCGGCGTCTGGGTCAAGTCCGGCTCCCGCAACGAAGCCGAGGACGAGCACGGCATCGCCCATCTTCTGGAGCACATGGCCTTCAAGGGCACCGCCCGCCGCTCGGCGCGCGACATCGCCGAGCAGATCGAGAATGTCGGCGGCGAGGTCAACGCCGCCACCTCCACCGAGAGCACGTCCTACTATGCCCGCGTGCTGCGCGACGACATGCCGCTCGCGGTCGACATGCTCGCCGATATCCTGATCGAATCCGCCTTCGACGCCGACGAGCTCGAACGCGAGAAGAACGTCATCCTTCAGGAGATCGGCGCGGCCAACGACACGCCGGACGACATCGTCTTCGACAAGTTTTCCGAAGCGGCCTATTCGCAGCAGACGATCGGCCGGCCCATTCTCGGCACGCCCGAGTCGGTGATGAGTTTCGAGCCCGAACAGATCCGCCGCTACCTAGCGCGCAACTACCTCGCCGAACGCATGTATGTCGTCGCCGCCGGCGCGGTGACCCACGAAGACTTCGTCCGCGAGGTCGAGAGACGGTTCGCCGGTCTTCCCACGCAATCCGCCGTGCCGCAGATCATCGAGCCCGCCCGCTATATCGGCGGTTCCGTCCGCGAGGCGCGCGACCTGATGGACGCCCAGGTGCTGATCGGCTTCGAGGGCAAGGCCTATCATGCACGTGACTTCTACTGTTCCCAGATCCTGGCCAATGTGCTCGGCGGCGGCATGTCCTCGCGCCTCTTCCAGGAGGTGCGCGAGTTCCGCGGCCTCTGCTATTCCGTCTATGCCTTCCACTGGGGCTTCTCCGATACCGGCATTTTCGGCATCCATGCCGCGACCGGCGGCGAAAACCTGCCCGAGCTGATGCCGGTCATCATCGAGGAGCTGCGACGCTCGTCGGAGGTGATCCACCAGGCGGAGATCGACCGCGCCCGCGCCCAGATCCGTGCGCAATTGCTCATGGGTCAGGAAAGCCCCGCCGCCCGCGCCGGCCAGATCGCCCGACAGATGATGCTCTACGGCCGCCCGATCTCGAATGCCGAGCTGATGGACCGGCTGGCCGGCATCACCACCGAACGCCTGACCGATCTCGCCGGACGGCTTTTCTTCAACACGGCGCCGACGCTCTCGGCGATCGGGCCGGTCGACGAGCTGGCCTCGATGGACGCGATCGCGCAGTTGCTCAACGGCTCCGCGACGCCGGGACACAGGACAGCGGCCGAGTAGGACCGGCATTTCCAGGCAGCAGGAATGGCAAGATCAGTCTTCGGTTTCTTGTCCAGGCCCGGAGTTCACGAGGAGATCTCCGGCCGCGACCACTATTTCCGCCTCCCCCGCAACGCCGATTACCGGGCCTGGTATCGCGTACGCAGCGAGAGTCGTTCCTTTCTCGAGAAATGGGAGCCGACATGGGAGCCCGACGCGCTCACCGAGGCGAGCTTTCGCGCGCGCGTCATCCGCTCGGCGCAGGAATTCGCCTCGGGCATCGCCGTGCCGCTCTTTCTCTTTTCGCGGCACGACCAGGAGCTGATCGGCGGCCTGACGATCGGCCATATCCGCCGGGGCGCCGCGCAATCCTGCATGATCGGCTACTGGATGGGCGAGCGTTTCGCCGGACAGGGACATATGACCGCGGGGCTGAACATGGTCATCGGCCATATCTTCGGCCCGCTTGCCTTGCACCGGATCGAGGCAGCCTGTATTCCGGAAAACGACCGTTCCATCCGCTTGCTTGAAAAAGCCGGATTTCAGCGTGAAGGGCATATGAAGGAATTTTTAAGGATCCGGGGCGAGTGGCGGGATCACCTGCTCTATGCCCTGATTTCGACCAATCATAACAAGAGCGGGAAGCCAGTCGTCTGATGTCCAACAGCAGAGAGCAGCGAGCCTCCGGCGCCGGCCGGATTGGCACATGCCTGGGCATGCTGCTTTTTCTCGTCCTCGCCCTACTGCCGATGCGCGCGCTCGCGCTCGAAGCCGTCAAGATCTCGCGCGAGGACAAGGCGCTCGACCTGACGAAGGTGATAGAGCTCTATGCCAACCAGGGCGAGGCGTTCCAGGTTTCCACCGCCGCCGGCGTGGACGGCATCGTCCGCCGCATCGAGGTCCGGGCGAGCTCGGACAAGCATGCCGGCGACTGGGCGGTGTTCGCGCTCGCCAATGTCTCCGACGAGCAGCTCGAGCGGCTGATCGTGGCGCCGCATTACCGATTCGTGAATTCCAAGGTCTTCTGGCCCGATCTCGGCTCCGATCGCATCATCTCGATCACCCCGAGCGAAGGCTTCGCGCTCGACCGCGAGCCGTCGAACGATGCCGACGTCTTCTCGATCACGCTCAATCCGGGCGCGGTCATCACCTTCGTCGCCGAGATCACCTCGCCGCAATTGCCGCAACTCTATCTCTGGGAGCCGGAGGCCTACAAGGACACGGTCAACGCCTTTACCCTCTATCGCGGCATCGTGCTTGGCATTGCCGGCCTTCTCGCCGTGTTCCTCACCAATCTCTTCGTCATCAAGGGCACCTCGATGCTGCCGGCGACGGCGGCGCTGGCCTGGGCGGTGCTCGCCTATGTCTGCGTCGATTTCGGCTTCCTCGAACAGCTCTTCGGCAAGAATGCGCTCGACGAGCGGATATGGCGCGCCGGCGCGGAGGTGGCGCTGGCCTCCGGCCTGGTGATATTCCTCTTCACCTATCTCAATCTCAGCCGGTGGCACGCCAACCTCGCCTACGCGACGCTCGCCTGGGTGCTGGGTCTCGGCACGCTGTTCGGGGTCGCGATCTACGATCCGTCCATCGCGGCGGGCATCGCGCGCATGTCCTTCGCGCTGACCGCCATGGCCGGCATCGTCCTCATCGTCTTCCTCGGTTTCAACCGCTACGACCGGGCGATCCTGCTCATTCCCTCCTGGCTCGTCATCATCGCCTGGATGCTGGCCGCCTGGCTGGCCGTCACCGGCCGGATCGACAATGATATCGTTCAGCCGGCGCTCGCCTTCGGCCTGGTGCTGATCGTGCTGCTGATCGGTTTCACCGTGATGCAGCACGCCTTTGCCGGCGGCGCCTACCAGCAGGGCCTGTTCTCCGACCTCGAACGGCAGTCGCTGGCGCTCACCGGCTCCGGCGATACGATCTGGGATTGGGACGTGGCCCGCGACCGGGTAACGAC
>JAGRLJ010000189.1:0-1585 GCA_020441805.1 Rhizobiaceae bacterium | reverse complement strand
ACCGGCGCGCAACTGGCTGCCGCGGCTCCATCCGGACGATCGCGACCGGTTCCGCGCCACGCTCGACATCCTGCTCGCGCAGAAACGCGGGCGCCTCAGCCACGATTTCCGGCTGCGCGCCGAGGACGGCCAGTATCACTGGCTTTCCATCCGGGCCCGGCCGGTGCTGGCCGGCAACGGCGAGATCAGCCGCTGCGTCGGCATCGTCGAGGACGTGACCGAGCAGAAGAACATCGTCAACCGCCTGCTCAACGACGCGCTGAGCGACAATCTCACCGGCCTGCCCAACCGGCAGCTCTTCCTCGACCGGCTCCAGGCGCTGCTGGCGCTCGCGGCGGCCGACGACAAGATGCGGCCGACGGTGCTGACCATCGATATCGACCGCTACAAGCAGGTCAACGATTCGCTCGGCATCGCCGCCGGCGACAATATCCTGATCGCGCTCACCCGGCGGCTCCGCCGGCTGCTCAAGCCGCAGGACACGCTCGGCCGGCTCGCGGGCGACGAATTCGGTGTGATCCTCACGTCCGAGACCGATCCCGCGCGCGTGGCCGACTTCGCCGACGCCGTCGCCAAGGCGATCTCCGTGCCGATCAATTTCGCCAATGAGGAATTCGTGCTGACCGCCTCTATCGGCATCGTGTCCTGGACCGATCCGAGCGTGAACGCCGAGGGACTGCTCAACGACGCCGAACTCGCCATGTATCGCGCCAAGAAATCCGGCGGCGACAGGGTGGAGCCCTTCCAGCCGTCATTCCGCATGGCGGTGTCGGACCGGCTCCAGCTCGAAAGCGACCTGCGGCGCGCGATCGAGCGCCGCGAGATCTCGATGGTCTACCAGCCGATCGTCCGGCTCGACGATGCCGAGATCGCCGGCTTCGAGGCCCTGATGCGCTGGGACCATCCCCGCCGAGGCAATATCCCGCCGAGCGAGTTCATCCCGATTGCCGAAAGCGCCAACTTCATTTCCGATCTCGGCCTGTTCGCCATCGAACGCGCCACCGCCGACCTCTCGATCTGGCTCACGCAGATGGGGGACATCCCCTTCTTCATGTCGGTCAATGTGTCGAGCTCGCAGCTCATCAATTCCAATCTCGCCGAAGACGTGCGCCGCGCCCTGGCGCATGCCGACTGCCCGGCCAGCCGGCTGAAGCTGGAACTGACCGAAACGATCGTGATGGAAAATCCCGAACAGTCGCGGCTGGTGCTGGAGAAGCTCCGGGAAATCGGCCTCGGGCTGGCGATCGACGATTTCGGCACCGGCTTTTCCTCGCTCGGCTACATTACCCGCTTCCCCTTCGACACGATCAAGATCGACCGCTCGCTGGTGCGCGACCCGTCCGAGAAGCGCGACGTGCTGCTGCGTTCGATCGTCTCCATGGCCAACGAGCTGGGCATGTCGATCGTCGCCGAAGGCATCGAGACCGAGGAGGATGCGGTGAAGCTCGGTGAGATGGGCTGCCAATACGGCCAAAGCTTCCATTTCGGCCCGCCGATCGGCTCGGATTCGGTGCAGAGGCTGCTACGGGAAAGGTTCCCGCTGTTGAAGCGGGGCTGAGCCCGATTCATCGATCGATTGCTTCGC
>JAGRLJ010000188.1 GCA_020441805.1 Rhizobiaceae bacterium | reverse complement strand
CCGGATCGCGCCGCGAGGTGAGGACAGCGATGAAGAGACTGTTGGCTTCCGCATCGGCGCGCAGCCGGTCGTCGATCAGAGCGAGCGAGCGGGTAACGCTTTTCAGCGCGTCGGGGTGGAATTCGAGACCGTTGAGCTCGGCGATATGGAACAGGCGGATGAGGTTGACCGGGTCGCGCTTGAAGACGTCGGGGGCGGCGAGCGCGATGCGGCCTCTGTCCTCGACGAAATCCTGCGTGCCGGCGATCTTGCGCTTGCGGGCGGTGAAGCGCGAAAAGACGCCCGAAAGGCCCGGCTGGTCCTTGACCTGCTCGTCCTCCAGCGCGGCACAGAGGATGCGGGTCAGGTCGCCGACATTCTTGGCGACGAGGAAATAATGCTTCATGAAGCGCTCGACGGCCGAAAGGCCGGGGCGGGTATGATAGCCCAGCGCCTCGGCCACCTCCTGCTGGTGGTCGAAGGACAGCCTGTCCTCCGCCTTGCCGGTGAGGAAATGCAGGTGGCAGCGCACGGCCCAGAGGAAATCCTCGGCTTTCTGGAAGGAATTGTATTCGGATTTCGACAGCACGCCGAGCGGCACGAGTTCGGCCGTATCGCGCACCCGGTAGAAATATTTGGTGATCCAGAACAGCGTGTGCAGGTCGCGGATGCCGCCCTTGCCTTCCTTGACATTGGGCTCGACCAGATAGCGGGTATTGCCCGAGCGGGCATGCCGCTCGTCGCGCTCGGCGAGCTTGGCGGCGATGAATTCCGGCCCGGTATTGCGCACGATCTCCTTGTCGAAGCGCGCCGTCAGCTCGCGTTCGAGACCGGCATTGCCGCAGATGAAGCGGGTTTCGAGGATCGCGGTGCGGATCGTCACGTCGCTTCGCGACAGCGTGATGCATTCGTCGATCGTGCGGGTGGCGTGGCCGACCTTCATCCCCATGTCCCAGAGGATGTAGAGGATGAATTCGATGATCTTCTGGCCGAGCGGCGTCTGCTTGCCGGGCACGAGGAAGAGCAGGTCGATGTCGGATCCGGGCGCGAGCGTGGCGCGGCCGTAACCGCCGACGGCGGTGACGGCGATCAGGTCGGCCGGCGCCGGCAGGACATGGCGGATCACGAAATCGTAGAGATGGATGATGATCCGGTCCTGGAGCCAGGAAATGCGCCGTGCGCAGCCCATGCCGGACCCGTCGCGGTCGAGGATGTCGCGCGCCCGCGCCCTGCCCTCCTGGCTCACCCCGCGCAGATAGGCGAGGAGGGCGGCGCGCCGGGCATCCTTGTCGGCCGGATATTCGGCGGCGATGCGTTCCAGTCCGTCGGCGAAGGCCTTGACGTCGAGGATTTCCGAATAGGAGTCGTCCTGCTTTTCCACCAGGGCTTCGGTCCGCTGCATGAGAGAGAACACCTCTTCCGGCAACCCGCCGGAACGCCGGCTCTATAACGCGGCGGGGCCGGGAAATACAGGAAATAGTTTGAGCGGGGCTTACCCGGGCCAGGGCTTCGGCGCGGCGCTACCTGTTCTTGCCCGGCACCCAGAGCACGTCGGCCTTGCCGCCCTCATTGGCATGCCGCGCGGCGACGAAGAGGAAATCCGAGAGCCGGTTGATATATTTCAGCGCCGGCGCGCCGACGGTCTCGCCGTCCTTCTCGTTCAGCGCCACCATCAGCCGTTCGGCCCGGCGGGCGACGGTGCGGGCGAGATGGAGATGGGCCGAGAGCGGCGAGCCGCCCGGCAGGATGAAGGAATTGAGCGGCGCGAGCTCGGCATTGACGAGGTCGATCTCGCTTTCGAGCCGTTCGACCTGGGCATCGACGATGCGCAGCGCCTCCCATTCCAGCTTTTCACCGGTATCGGGCGTGGCCAGATCGGCGCCGAGATCGAACAGGTCGTTCTGGATGCGGGTCAGCATCGCGGCCAGCGCGGAATGGCTGCCCGTGTGAAGCAGGGCGAGGCCGATCGCGGCATTGGTCTCGTCGACGGCGCCGAAGCTGTCGATCCTCAGATCGCTCTTCGACCGTCGGGGGCCGGAGGCGAGACCCGTCGTCCCCTTGTCGCCGGTCCTGGTATAGATCCTGTTGAGCTTGACCATGGCGCGCGGACCGTCAGGCGGGGCGTCCGCCGCCGGTCAGCCAGAGCGTCAGCATGATCAGCATGACCGCGACCGCCTGGAGGATCACGCGCGCCTGCATCAGCTTGTTGGACGTGTTGCCGGACCCGCCCTTCAGCATGTTGAGAAGGCCGCGGATCAGCACCACGGCGACGGCGAACATGACGATGATCGCCAGGAAATAGGTGACTGTGCTCATGGAACCTGTCCGTTGATGATGGCCGCTCAGCCGAGGCTTCCGAGGATCCTGTAGAAAAGGCCGGAGGGAAGGAGCCGCTTGAGCAGCACGCCGCGCCTTGCGGGTTTCGTGACTATATAATGGGGTTTGGGGGCAGGCGACGTCAAGGCATGGCGCAGAACGTCGTAGACCGCCTCCGGCCCGAGCTTGCCGCGCGCGCCGGCGAGCTCGCCCCGCAGGCGCTTGAGCTGGCGCTGGTATTCCACCCGGTGGACCGTGTTCTCGAGATCGATATTGGCCTCGGCCGCCTTGAGCGCATTGGCCATGAAGTCCGACCGGATCGGGCCGGGCTCGATCAGGCTGACATGGATGCCGGACCCCCTGAGTTCCATCATCATCGTCACCGTCAGTCCCTCCAGCGCATATTTCGAGGCATTGTAGGCGCCGCGCCACTTGTAGGGCACGAGGCCGAGGATGGAGGAGCAATTGACGATGCGGCCCCGGCCCGCGGCCCGCATGACCGGGATCACGCGGCGGGTGAGCTCGTGCCAGCCGAAGACATTGGTCTCGAACTGGAGCCTGAGCACGTCGGTCGGCAGATCCTCGACCGCGCCGGGCTGGCCATAGGCGCCGTTGTTGTAGAGCGCGTCGAGCCGGCCGCCGGTGCGCGCGAGCACGGCGTCGGCCAGCGCATGGATCGAGGCGGCGTCGGTATAGTCCATGAGGAAGGTCTCGATGCCCTCGGCTTCAAGCGGAACCCGGTCCTGCTCGCGGCGCACGGTAGCGAAGACCCGCCAGCCGTCCCGGACGAGTGCCCGGGCGCAATGGGCGCCGATGCCCGAGGACGCGCCGGTGACGATGATCGATGGACGCTGGTTCATTTGCCGCCGCTTCCTGTACAAATGCCGCTTTGTTTCCCATATTCGGCGGAAACTGCCAATGCCGGCAAACGCATGCGACACTTCGCGCGTTATGGGGGCAAACAATCAGCGAGGTGGAATGCCGGGCTTTTTGCGGATCACATGGAAGGTGAGCTTCGATGCCTTCTGGCACTTTTCCGAGGATGACGGCTGGGCCATGGCGAGCCACGTCGCGCTCTCGGCGCTGCTCGCCATCTTTCCCTTCCTGATCTTCGGCACGACCCTCGCCACCTTTCTCGGCGCCGACCAGTTCTCGGAGACGGCGGTCCATCTCATCTTCGACAACCTGCCGCAGAACATCGCCGGCCCGATCGCGCGCGAGGTGACGCAGGTCCTGACCATTCCGCGCGGCGGGCTGCTGACGATCTCGGTGCTGGCCGCCTTCTACTTCGCCTCGAACGGGGTCGAGGCGCTCAGGATCTCGCTCAACCGGGCCTACCGGGTGGTCGAGACGCGGCCCTGGTACATCACGCGGCCGATCAGCCTCGGCTATGTGCTGGCATCGGTGCTGGCGCTTGTCATGCTGTCGATCTTCCTCGTCGCCGCGCCGCTCGCGCTGCGCTATGCCGGCCGCTGGATCCCCTGGGCGACCGACCTCCTGATCGTGGTCGACAGCTGGTCGAGCTGGGGCGCGGTCGCCACGGTCGCCGTCGCCCTCTTCATCTGCCATCTCTACCTGCCGGCCGGCCGCCGGCGGTTCCTCGACGTGCTGCCGGGCATCGTGCTCACCATGCTCGCCTGGACGGCGGGCGCCTACGGCTTCGGCTATTATATCTCGACCTTCGCCAATTATGCCGCGACCTATGCCGGCCTCGCCTCGATCATGATCGCTCTGGTCTTCCTCTACATGACCGGCGTGATCTTCATCATCGGCGCGGAAATCAACGCGGCGCTGCTGAAATACCGGGTGCGGGAAATCATCAACCGCTCGATCGAAGGCCGCTCAGGGGAGCGGGAGGCCGACCAGGCGACGGATCCCTGACGGCGTCTCCCCGGCCTCGCGAAGCGCCCGGAGCCCGGTCGAGGCGATGCTCTTCGAAAGCTTCTGACCGGCCGCGTCCGTCATCAGCGGATGATGGCGATAGACCGGCGCGGGCAGGCCGAGCAGGTCCTGCAGCAGCCGGTGGACATGGGTGGCGTGGAACAGGTCCATGCCGCGCACGACATGGGTCACGCCCTGAAGGGCATCATCGAGCACCACGGAGAGATGGTAGCTCGACGGCGCGTCCCAGCGCCAGAGCACGACATCGCCCCAGAGACCTGGATTGGCGGGCATGGCCTGCGATGCGCCGCTGCCGGTTTCGGTCCAGGCGAGGCCGGCGGGCCGGAGGGAGGTCCTTCCGAGCGCTGCCAGCGCCTTGTCCGTGTTCAGCCGCCACATATGGCGCTCACCACGGGCGATGCGGGCCGCGGCCTCCGCCGGATCGAGATCGCGCTCGAAGGCGGGATAATGCGGCGTGCCGTCGGGATCGCGTTTCCAGCGCCCGCAATTCTTCTCGTAATCCTCCACATGCGCCTTCACTTCGGCGCGCGAGAGGAAGGCCGGATAGACCAGGCCGCGCGCCTTGAGGCCTTCCAGGGCGGCGCGGTATTCGCCGACATGCTCCGACTGCCGGCGCACCGGCTCCTCCCATTCGAGGCCGAGCCAGCGGAGATCGTCGTCGATACGCGCCTCGTATTCCGGCCGGCAACGGGCGGGATCGATATCCTCGATCCGCAGCAGGAAGCGCCCGCCCGCCGCGCGCGCGCTGTCGAAATTGAGGAGCGCCGACAGCGCATGGCCGAGA
>JAGRLJ010000187.1 GCA_020441805.1 Rhizobiaceae bacterium | reverse complement strand
GCGGCGGCGCGGGAATCGGCATCGACATACGCGACGCCTTCACGCTCGCGATCAAGCAATCCGGCAACAAGGAGATCGAGCTGGTTGTCGAGGACGACGCGCAGAAGCCGGAAATCGCCGTCCAGCTCGCCGACAAGATGATCCAGAGCGACAAGGTCGACCTGATGACCGGTATCATCTGGTCCAACCTGGCCATGGCGGTCGTGCCGAGCGCGGTGGCGCAGGACGTCATCTACCTGTCGCCGAATGCCGGACCCTCGGCGCTGGCCGGCGCCAAATGCCATCCGAACTATTTCAACGTCGCCTACCAGAACGACAATTTCCACGAGGCGATGGGGGAATATGCCAACAAGGATTACAAGAAGACCTTCATCCTCGCGCCGAACTATCCGGCCGGCAAGGACTCGCTCACCGGTTTCAAGCGCTACTACAAGGGTGAGCTGGCCGGCGAGATCTACACCCAGATCGGCCAGACGGACTATGCGGCCGAAATCGCCCAGATCCGCGATTCCGGCGCGGATTCGGTGTTCTTCTTCCTGCCCGGCGGCATGGGCATCGCCTTCATGAAGCAATATGCCCAGTCGGGTGTGAACATCCCGGTGCTCGGACCGGGCTTCTCGTTCAGCCAGGACATCCTGCCCGCGGTGGGCGATGCCGCCCTCGGCGTCAAGAATTCCGCGAGCTGGGCCCAGAATCTCGACAATGAAGCCAACAAGAAATTCGTCGAGGCCTTCAAGGCGGAATATGATCGCCCGCCGTCGCTCTATGCGGCGCAGAGCTGGGACACCGCCAACCTCATCCTGTCGGCGCTTTCCAAGGCCAGCGTCAAGGATAAGGAAGCCTTCCGCGCGGCGCTCAAGGCCGCCGATTTCCAGTCGGTGCGGGGCAAGTTCTCCTTCAACACCAACAACCACCCGATCCAGGACATCTATGTGCGTGAGGTGGTCAAGGACGGCGACGTGCTGACCAACAAGACCATCGCCACCGCCTTCGAGCAGCACAAGGACGCCTATGCGTCGGAATGCAAGATGTAAGCGCCGTCTCGCGTCGCGGATAACGCTTCGCCGGGGTTTCGGCCCCGGCGCCTGAGCGGTCGGCGCGCCGCTGGCCGCGCAATGTCCCGCAGCCCCGAACCGGAAAATCACCGTCCATGTCCATCGCGCTGTTCACGGAGCAAATCCTCAACGGGCTGCAACTGGGAGTCATGCTGTTCCTGATGGCGGCGGGCCTGACGCTGGTCTTCGGCGTCATGGGCCTGATCAACCTCGCCCATGGCTCGCTCTTCATGATCGGCGCCTTTGCCTGCGCGGGCGTCGCGGCGGCGACCGGCTCGTTCTGGATCGGGCTCGCGGCCAGCCTCGCGGCCGCCGCCGCGGCGGGCGCGATCATCGAGATCGTCGTCATCCGCCGGCTCTATGAGCGCGATCATCTCGACCAGGTGCTCGCGACCTTCGCCCTGATCCTCATCCTCTCGGAAGGTACGCGCTGGCTGTTCGGATCGTTTCCGCTCTATCTCAATATTCCGCCGCTTCTCCAGGGGGCCGTGCCCTTGCCCGGCGTCGGCCAGTACCAGCTCTACCGCCTCGCCATCATCGGCGTCGGCATCGTGGTCGCGATCGGTCTCTATGTCCTCATCGCGCGGACGCGCCTCGGCATGCGCATCCGGGCGGGCGAATCCGACCGGGAGATGATCGCCGCCCTCGGCGTCGACATCAGGACGCTTTACACCGTGGTCTTCGCGCTGGGCGCCGCACTTGCCGGCCTCGCCGGCGCGCTGGTCGGCGCGCTGCAATCGGTGCAGGTCGGCATGGGCGAGCCCATGCTGATCCTCGCCTTCGTCGTCATCGTCATCGGCGGCATCGGGTCGATCAAGGGGGCGCTGTTCGGCGCGATCCTCGTCGGCGTGGTCGATACGATGGGGCGTTTCCTGCTGCCGAAGCTGCTCGCCCTGATGCTTCCGGCCGCGCAGGCCGGTGCGGTCGGGGCAGCGCTGGCCTCGATGGTGATCTATATCGTGATGGCCCTCATCCTCGCCTTCAGGCCGAGCGGCCTGTTCGCTGCGCAGGGGTGAGGCGGGCATGGAGACCGAATCCGGCATGCGACGGGAAATCCTGGTCAACGCACTGATCGCGCTGCTTCTTCTGGCGGTCCCGCTCGCGGCCACGGCCTGGGGCGAACCCTTCTATGTGACCCTTGCCACCCGCATCGCCATCCTGGCGCTGGCCGCGGTCGGCCTCAACATAGCGCTCGGCCTCGGTGGGCTCGTCTCCTTCGGCCATGCCGCCTTCTTCGGCCTGGGCGGCTATGTCGCCGGCATTCTCGCTACCCATGCCTATGAGGCGACGCCGCTGATCCTCGGTTACGAGGGCACGACATCCATGCCCGTCATATGGTTGGTCGCCATCGCCGTCTGCGGCCTCGCGGCCCTGCCGATCGGCGCGGTCAGCCTGCGGACGGCGGGTATCTATTTCATCATGATCACGCTCGCCTTCGCACAGATGATCTATTATTTTGCCGAGTCCTGGCCCGCTTATGGCGGCTCGGACGGCCTGTCCATCTATGTCCGCAACACCTTTCCCGGCGTGAACACCGCCAGGCCGCTCCCCTATTTCCTCATCTGCTACGGCATCCTGATCGCCGCGCTCGGGCTGTTCTGGCTGTTGCAGGGTTCGCGCTTCGGCGCGGCGCTCGAGACCGCGCGGCAGAACGCGACGCGGCTTTCCGCCGTCGGCATCACACCCTTCGGCATCCGTCTCACCGCCTTCGTCATTTCGGCGATGCTGACGGGCATAGCCGGCGCGCTCTTCGCCGATCTCAACAAATTCGTCAGTCCCTCGATGCTGTCCTGGCACATGTCGGGCGAGCTGATCGTTCTCATCATCCTGGGCGGCAAGGGCCGGCTGTTCGGCCCGGTCGCCGGGGCCTCGCTCTATGTGCTTTTCGAATATGCGCTCGGCGGGATCACGGAACGCTGGCAGTTCTTCCTCGGTCTCGTCCTGCTGGGCGTCGTGCTGTTCGCACAAGGCGGCCTGCTCGGGCTTCTGTCGGGGAGGGCCCGCCATGGCTGAGCCGGTCCTTGAAATCCTCAACCTGCGGAAGTCCTTCGGCGCGCTGAAGGCGACCGACGGCGTCAGCCTCACCCTGATGCCGGGCGAGATCCACGCGCTGATCGGACCGAACGGGGCGGGCAAGAGCACCCTGATCCACCAGATCGGCGGTTCGATCCGGTCCGACAGCGGCACGATCCGCTTCCTGGCGCGCGACATGGCCGGCATGGACATGGCGGCGCGGGCGCGGGCGGGCCTCGGCCGCAGTTTCCAGATATCGTCGCTGGCGCCGGAATTCTCCGCGCTGCGCAACGTCATGCTGGCGGTACAGGCGCGGCAGGGTTCGAGCTTCCGTTTCTTTCGCCCGGTCACACGGGATCCGAGCCTGACCGGCCCGGCCATGGAGATGCTGGAGCGCGTCGGGCTGGCGGGGCGGGCGCATGTGCCGGCGGCGGAACTGTCGCATGGCGAACGGCGCCAGCTCGAGATCGCGATTGCGCTGGCGCTCGGCCCGAAGGCCTTCCTGCTCGACGAGCCGATGGCCGGCATGGGCCCGGAGGGCTCGAAATCTCTCACGGGCTTCCTCGACGGACTGCGGCATGAAGCGCCGATCCTGCTTGTCGAACACGACATGGATGCGGTTTTCTTCCTCGCCGACCGGATATCCGTCCTCGTCTATGGCCAGATCATCGCGACCGGCACGGTGGAGCAGATCCGCAACGATCCCGACGTGCGCCGCGCCTATCTCGGGGATATGACATGACATTGCTCGAGGTCCGGTCGCTCCAAGCCTTTTATGGCGCCTCCCAGGCCCTGTTCGGGGTTTCCCTCGACATAAGCGAGGGCGAGGTCGTCGCGCTGATGGGGCGCAACGGCATGGGCAAGTCCACCACGATCAAGGCCATTCTCGGCCTCGTTCCGCCCCGCGCCGGCAGTGTCGTCTTCGCCGGCCGGCCGGTGGCGGGCATGCGGCCGCACCGCATCGCGCGCCTCGGTCTCGGCCTGGTGCCCGAGGGACGGCGCTGCTTCCCCAATCTCACCGTGACGGAAAACCTGCTCGCGGCGGCGCGCGACGGCGACTGGACGCTCGACCGGGTGGTGGGGCTTTTCCCCCGCCTCGGCGAACGGCGCGGCCAATATGCCAATACGCTGTCGGGCGGCGAGCAGC
>JAGRLJ010000017.1 GCA_020441805.1 Rhizobiaceae bacterium | reverse complement strand
TCCATCGCCCCCATGTTGAAGTCGGAGACGGCGACGATCATGAATATGTCGAGATCGTATTCCCGGCCAAAGGCTTCCTCGTCCCATTTCATGGACCGCTTGAGCGCATCCATGGCATAGGCCGCGCGCGCTTCCTTGCCGTGCTCGACATGGATCTTGAGGGCGACCTCGCGGCCCGTCATGGTGGTGAAAGTATCCTCCACCACGCCGAGATCGCCCGCGACCAGCGCGAAGAGATAGCTCGGTTTGGGATGCGGATCGAACCAGGCGGCGAAGCGCCGGCCGTCTCCGTAATCGCCGGCGCCGAGGAAATTGCCGTTCGACAGCATCAGGGGATTGGCCTGGCCGTCGCCGATGATCGTCACCGTATAGACGCCGAGCACGTCGGGCCGGTCCATGAAATAGGTGATGCGGCGGAAGCCCTCGGCCTCGCACTGGGTGCAATAGGTGCCGTTGGTGCGGTAGAGGCCCATCAGCTTGGTATTGGCCTCGGGATCGATCACCGTCTCGACCGTCACCTCGAAGCTGACCCCGCTCGGCAGTCCGTTGATGACGAGCCGGCTTGCGTCCACCGTATACTGGCTCGGGTCGAGCTCGACGCTGTCGATCATCACTGCCTTGAGCGACAGCTCGTCGCCATCGAGGACGAGCGGTGCGTCCTCCGCCACGCCCTCGCGGCGATGCATCAGCGATCTCTGGATGACGAGGGTCTCGCGGGGGTCGAGTTCGAAGGTCAGATCAACCCGTTCGAGAACGAATTCGGTCGGACGGTAATCTGCCAGATGAATGACCTGGCCGGCGGTGGCTTCCATGTGATGTCCCGATTGTCCCAGTTCTTCTGCGCCTTGGTTCGCGGAACGCGAGAGACAGGCGAGTTCGGCGGCAGGATCACAGTCAAATCCTGAAAGATCGTTAAAAGCAATCCCGTTTCGATACGAATCCGAAACTCGGCGGCTTCAAATTTTCATGAGGGCACGGGTTCTCTCCGCGAACAAACCCAATATGATGACGAAAACGACGCGTCGGCGACATGTGCCCGACCGATGCGATTCCAACCCGACCGACGGAGCAGGACCGCACCGATGAACGTGTCGAAATTTGGTATTGGCGCCTCGGCGCTTCGCAAGGAGGACCTTGCCCTGCTGAAGGGCGAGGGCCGCTACACCGACGACCTGCGCGTGGCCGGCGCGCTGCACGGCTTCGTGCTGCGCTCGCCCTACGCCCATGCCCGCTTTACCATAGGCTCGACAGCGGCGGCGGCCGGCCTGTCCGGGGTCCACCTGGTGCTGACCGCGGAAGACGTCGCCCATCTGGGAGACGTACCCAACAAGCAGCAGGTCCGGCAACCGGACGGCAGCATCCATCCGAGGCGCGAGGCGCCGGTGCTCTGTCGCGGCGTCGCCCGGCATATCGGCGACGGCGTCGCCTTCATCGTCGCCGACAGCCGCGAGATCGCCGAGGACGCCGCCGAACTGATCGAGATCGACTGGGAGGGCCTCGATGCGCATGTCGATCCCGCGACCGCGCTCGACGCCGATGCCCCCCTTGTCTGGGAGGAGCTCGGCACCAACCGGGCCTTTCTCTATCGCATCGGCGACCGGACGCCGACCGACGCGGCATTCGCCGCCGCCGATCGAACGGTCGATCTCCGCGTCGTCAACAACCGGATCGTTTCCCACTATATGGAGCCGCGCGCGGCGGTGGCCGAATATGACGCCGCGGCGGAGAGCTTCACGCTGCATCTTCCCTCGCAGGGCGTGCATGCGATCCGGAACATCCTCGCCAGGGACATATTCCATATCGAGCCGGAAAGGCTGCGGGTCGTCACCGGCGATGTCGGCGGCGGCTTCGGCACCAAGTCCTTCTGCTATCGCGAATATGCGCTGGTGATGGAGGCGGCCCGCCGTCTCGGCCGGCCGGTGCGATGGCTGTCGAGCCGGACGGAGCACGCGCTGGCCGACGCGCATGGCCGCGACAGCATCATGGATGCCTCGCTCGCCTTCGACGCGGATCGCCGGATCACCGGCATGCGCGTCCGGATGATCGCCGATATGGGCGCCTATCTCTCGCAATACGGGCCAATGATTCCCACCATGGCGGCGATGATGGCGACGGGCGTCTATGACATTCCCGCACTCGATTACGAGATCCACGCCGTCTATACCCACACCACGCCCGTGGACGCCTATCGCGGCGCCGGCCGGCCCGAGGCGGCCTACCTGATCGAGCGGCTGATGGATGCGGCGGCCCGCGAGCTCGGCATGAGCCCGGTCGAGATCAGGCGCATCAATTTCATCCGTCCGGAGCAGTTTCCCTACCGGACGCAGTCCGGCTGCCTCTACGATGTCGGCGAGTTCGACGGCCATCTCGGGCGGGCGCTGGACCTTTCGCGTTTCGATACATTCGCGGCCCGGCTCGCCGAGGCGCGATCGCGCGGCCGGATTCGCGGCATCGGCCTGTCGACCTATGTGGAGATCTGCGCCTTTCCGGGGTCGGAGCCGGCCCATCTTCGGCTCAACGACGACGGCACCGTAACGCTCTTCATCGGCACCCAGACAAATGGGCAGGGCCATGCCACCGCCTACAGCCAGTTCGTCGCCGACAAGATCGGCATCGATTTCGACCGGATCATCGTGCGGCAGGGCGACACGGCCGACCTTCCGGTCGGCGGCGGCACCGGTGGGTCGCGCTCGATCCCGATCGGCGGCCTGTCGGTCGCGCGCGCGGGAGAAGACCTGGCGGGGAAAATCCGCAGGATCGCCGGTGACGAGCTCGAAAGCGCCGCCGACGACATAGAACTGGCTGACGGGCAGGCCCGGATCGCCGGGACCGATCGCGTGCTGAGCTTCGCCGAGGTGGCGCGGGCCGCCCGGTCGCCGGAAGACCTGATCGCGATCGCCGATATAAGACAGGACCAGGCGACCTTTCCGAACGGCACGCATGTGGTGGAGGTCGAGATCGACCCCGAGACCGGCGCGACGGAGATCGTCAATTACCAGGTCGTCGACGACTTCGGCGTCGTCGTCAATCCGGTCCTGCTGCTCGGCCAGATCCATGGCGGCATCGTGCAGGGCGCCGGCCAGGCGCTGGTGGAGGGGGTGCGATACGCGCCCGACGGCCAGCTTCTGACCGCGACCTTGATGGATTATGCCGTGCCGCGCGCCGACGGCATGCCGAGTTTCGAATTCGCGACCCGCAACGTACCCTCGACGGCCAATCCGCTCGGCATCAAGGGCGCGGGCGAGGCCGCCACGATCGGTGCGACACCCGCCGTCATGAACGCGGTGATCGATGCGCTGGACCGCGCTTTCGGCATCCGGGCGTTCGACATGCCCGCCACCCCGTCGCGGATCTGGGAGGCGATACAGGCGGCGAAGGCCGGCCGGCCCTGAATGCGGCATGGCCGGAAGGTGCCGGCGGAAAGAAAGCGGACTCATGGACAGAACCATTGCCAACCCCTTGCGCGGCATCGCGATGAAGGTGCTGTCGATCGCGCTTTTCATCACCATGCAATCGCTGGTGAAGCTTGCCGGCCCCGAGATCCCGACCGGCGAGGTGACCTTCTTCCGTTCCTTCTTCGCCCTGGTGCCGATCATGGCATGGCTCGCCTTTCGCGGCGAGCTGGCCGGCTCGTTCAGGACCGCCAATCCGATGGGCCATTTCTACCGCGGTTTTGTCGGCGTTTCCTCGATGGGGCTCGGCTTCTACGGCGTGGTCCACCTGCCGCTGCCCGAGGCGATCGCGATCGGCTATGCGATGCCGCTCTTCGCCGTCGTCGCCGGTGCGGTGCTGCTGGGCGAGGATGTGCGCCGCTATCGCTGGGCGGCGGTCTTCGCCGGTTTTCTCGGCGTGCTCGTCATTCTCTGGCCGAGGCTGACGCTGTTCGAGAGCGGCAAGCTCGGAGCCGACGAATTCGCGGGCGTGATGGCCGTCCTGTTCTCCGCGGCGCTGGCGGCGGTGGCGATGGTCCATGTCCGCCAGCTCGTGCGCACCGAGCGCACGCCGACCATCGTGCTTTATTTCTCGCTGTCCTCGGCGATCTTCTCGCTCGGCACCTTGCCCTTTGGCTGGGCATGGCCGTCGCCGGCGCAGGCGGCGTTCCTGATCTGCGCCGGCTTCCTCGGCGGGATCGGCCAGATCCTGCTCACCGAGAGCTATCGCTACGCCGAGGTCTCGACCATCGCGCCTTTCGAATATACCTCGATCATCTGGGGCTCGATCCTGGGCTACTATCTCTTCGGCGACCTGCCCGGCGGCACGCTCCTGGCCGGCGCGGCGATCGTCATCGGCGCGGGCATCTTCATCCTCTATCGCGAGACGCGGCGGCAGCTCGACACCGGCCGCAAGGACCGGACGCTGACGCCCTGATCCCTCATGAAAGCGGCGGCGCGTTCCGGACGGCCGGCGGCCGGCGCATGATGCGATAGCTCGCATAGCCGGCATAGATCGCGAAAAAGACGAGCAGGATGGCGGGCAGGCCGCGCGGGCCGGCGAACGAGATCGCCTCGCCGGCCAGGAGCGGGCCGACGATGATGCCCAGCCCGTAGAGCACGGTGATGCCGGACGAGATCCGGACATATTCGCCCGGCTCGGCCATGTCGTTGGCATGGGCGACATTGAGCGAATAGATCGGGAAGATGGCCATGCCGATCATGCAGGCGGCGATATAGAGCTGGTATTCGTAACGGCCGTCGAGCAGGACCATCCAGCCCGCCGCCACGATGCCGAGCGCGCAGGTGAACACCATGACCATGCGGCGATCGATGAAGTCCGACGTCCGCCCGAGCGGAAATTGCGCGGCGATCGAGCCGATCGTGACCGCGGCGATCAGGTTGGCGCCGCCGGTCTCGGTCAGGCCCGAGAGCCGGGCATAGACGGCCGAGAAATTCAGCCATGCCCCGGCGATGACGCCGGACAGCAGCGTGCCGGCGAAGGCGACCGGCGAGCGGCGCCAGAGGCTGCCGAGGTCGAAGCCCACCCCGGTCGGAGCCGAAGGCGTCGAGGCGGCTGTGAGCGCGATCGGAAACACCGCCGAAACCAGGATGATCGCCGCGATGATGAAGAGCACCGGCGCCATGACGTCGCCGAACGGCGCGATATAGGTGCCGCCGATCGACCCGGCCATGGCGGTGATCATGTAGACCGAGAACATGGAGCCGCGATATTCGTTGGTCGATTTCTCGTTCAGCCAGCTTTCCATGATCATATAGGTTCCGGCGATCGCGAAACCGAACAGGCCGCGAAACAGCATCCAGGCCCAGACCTCGGCGACGAGAGCGCAGAGCAGCACCGACATCACCATCAGGGCGATATTGGCGGCGAAAACCCGGACATGGCCGGTGGCGCGGATGAAGCGCGGGGTGACGAACGAGGCGAGCGTATAGCCCACCGAATAGACCGCGCCGATCCGGGCGATGTCGGTCGCCGTCCAGCCCTCGCCGAGCGCGCGCAGCGGCACGGCGTAGTTGGCGAGCCCGAAGCCCGTCATCAGGATGAAGAACGAGGCGATAAGGCTGAATACCGCGCGTATGCTGTCGATCAAGGAAGGCTCCGGAAGCTGCTTGGGGGAAGGTAGCATCGCCGGTTGCCGGCGCATGTCGGAAAACGTCAGGCGCTGGCGTGGGCGCGGCTGCCGGCCATGGACATGCGCCCTCCGGTGACGGGCATGGAGCGGTGCGGCCGAAACGGCGCGAAAAGCGGCCTCGTGACATGGTGTCCGGTAAAGGCGAGGCGGCCGCGGAGCGGCTATGGACGCCGATCACGTAAAAAAGAGTTCAGTTAAACGGAACGTGATGTTAGGATCGGAATTGTATAACTCGAACGGTTGATAAAAATCAGTCTTCCGGACGTTTAGTCGAGAAATGACGGTTGAAAGGAGAGTATCAATGCAATCGGTTACGAATCTGGCTTTCGCAGCCCTATTGACTATCGGAACGGCGCTTCCGTCAGGCGCTGCATTTTCAGCGCCCATGCCTATGCAGAAACCTTCCATCGAAAAACAATCCGAACTGCAAGAGGCACGCTGGGTCAGGCGCTGCAATATGTACCGTTGCCGCAAGGTCTGGGTCGGCGGGCGCTATATCCGTCCCCGGGTGGTGATACGGCCGCGCGTCGTGGTGCGTCCGGGGCGAAGCCGGCATGTGCGCTGGTGCTTGAACCATTATCGTTCCTACGATCCCGCCACCAATACCTTCATCGCGCATAGCGGCCGGATCCGCCGTTGCGTGTCGCCCTATCGTTAAGACCGCCAGGGGTGAGGATGATGCCGGGCCGGCGGTGGACGTTCATGTCCGCCGCCGGTATTTCATGCGCGCCGCGACCACCAGACCAGCGCCAGCCCGACAAGGGCGAGCAGGGCGCCATAGAGGATCCACTGGCTCTGGTTGATCATCGGGCTTGTCGGCGGGTACGGGATCGCGCCGCTGCCCTGGCCCGCCCATAGCGCGCCGAGGAGGATGGCGACGATCCCGCCGAGGAATTTCAGTTGCCGCAAGCCGCCCATTATGCGTTCCTTCCTGTGTCCGAGCCGTGGCTCCGAATCCGGAGACCTTGATTATGATTGCGGTCGCGACTCGAAGAAAGCTGATTTTGCCGCAGCTTGGCTCGACAAGGCGATCACGATTTGCCAATAGTCGTGCCGAAAATAGGGGTTTCTGCCGGTCGGGAGAAAAGAATGAGCGAGATGGAGCTTCCGGAACGGGAGAGCATGGAATTCGACGTCGTGATCGTGGGCGCGGGGCCTGCGGGTCTGGCGGCGGCGATCCGGCTCAAGCAGGTCAATCCGGACCTGACGGTGGTCGTGCTGGAAAAAGGCGCCGAGGTCGGCGCGCATATCCTGTCGGGCGCGGTCGTCGATCCTGTCGGCGTCGACAAGCTCCTGCCGGGCTGGCGCGAGGAGGAAGATCATCCCTTCAAGACCGAGGTGGCGGCCGACCATTTCCTGCTGCTCGGTCCCGCCGGCTCCGTTCGCCTGCCGAATGTCATGATGCCGCCGCTCATGAACAATCATGGCAATTACATCGTCTCGCTCGGCAATGTCTGTCGCTGGCTCGCCGCCAAGGCGGAAGAGCTCGGCGTCGAGATCTATCCGGGCTTTGCCGCGACCGAACTGCTCTATGACGAGAACGGCGCGGTGAACGGCGTCGCCACCGGCGACATGGGCATCGGCCGCGACGGTGAGCCGACCGCCAATTATCAGCGCGGCATGGCCCTGCTCGGCAAATATGTCCTGATCGGCGAGGGCGTGCGCGGTTCGCTCGCCAAGCAGCTGATCGCGAAGTTCAAGCTCTCCGAGGATCGCGAGCCGCAGAAATTCGGCATCGGCATCAAGGAGCTCTGGCAGGTCAGGCCTGAGAACCACAGGCCGGGCCTCGTGCAGCATTCCTTCGGCTGGCCGCTCGACGGCAAGACCGGCGGCGGCTCCTTCCTCTATCACCTCGAGGACAACCAGGTCGCCGTCGGCTTCGTGATGCACCTGAACTACAAGAATCCCTGGCTCTATCCCTTCGAGGAATTCCAGCGCTTCAAGACCCATCCGGCGATCCGCGGCACCTTCGAGGGAGGGAAGCGCATCGCTTATGGCGCCCGCGCCATCACCGAGGGCGGCTATCAGTCCGTGCCGAAACTCTCGTTCCCCGGCGGCGCGCTGATCGGC
>JAGRLJ010000186.1:2005-5525 GCA_020441805.1 Rhizobiaceae bacterium | reverse complement strand
AGCATGGTGGCAAGGCTGGCACGGCAGAGCATCTGCGACGGGTTTCCGGCATTCTGTCAGATGCGAAAAACCTCCCCCGCTTCCATTCGCAAACCTTGGTCCGATCCGTCTCTTTGACATTCAACCCCAAAGGGGTCGGCTTACGCGCGCGTGCCGCCCTCGGGGATTCGGAAAAAGTCCGAACGCCCTCGGGTGATTGCAGATCCGGTCAGACACTTCGGGCGCCTGTCGCGCGGGGGATGGTCCCCCGCCTCCCAAGACAGGAGCCGGAACCCATGTCCTATGCAGATGCCACCGCCTTCGCCGCCAGCCTCGCCACCACGCTGATGGTTTCGATCATTGTGTTTCAGGCCGGGGACGGCACCCACGGCGCTATGCCCGCCGATGAGTTCGATGGCGACGAGGAAATGGTGAAGCTGGAACTGGATCCCTTCGGGTAAGGCGCGAAAGCGCCTCACCCCGACGGCCCGCCGCCCAGTCGCAGCCGGGCCTTCTCCCGACAATCGCCGCCGATTGCCGCTTGCCTGCCGGTTCGCGTTGCGATCTCGACCCGCATCGGAAAGAACCGTCGGCGATCCCACCGATTTCGCTCCTTCAAGATGAAAGCCATTCGCCATGCTCAGCCATATCGTCGTTTCCGTCCTGCTCTGCACGGCGTCTTGCGAATCCGCCGAGATCCGTGTCTGGGACGGGGATTCCATCCGGCTCGGCACGACGCGGCAATCCGAGGCGGTCCGGATCTTCAACATAGACGCCCCCGAGATCGAGGGGCAATGCGCGTATGAAACCGATCTAGCGCTGCAATCGAAGATCAGGCTGGCCGGGCTACTTAACGGCCAGCGGGTCGAAATCCTGCGCCAGGGGACGGACCGCTATGGTCGGACCCTGGCGGCGATCCGCGTCGAGGGCCGCGATGTCGGAGACATTCTCGTCAGCGAGGGGCTGGCCCGAACCTGGGCGGGCCGCCGAGAACCGTGGTGCTGAACCACCCCGACCCAGAAGAGTGAGAGGGCGGGCCGGTTGGCCGTGACGGGTTGCAGGCGGAAGAGAGGCTTCCGCCGCCCGTCGTGGAGCAAGCCCCATGACCCTTTCCCACCAGCCCGGTTTTACCGCCATCGGCGCCATCATCACGCGCGAGGTGCTGCCTCGGCTTCGCCATGCGCAGAAGCTGCCGCTTCGTCTCTCCTGCATCGGCACCGCCGGTTATAAAGGCCTCGACGGCGCCAATGAATTCGACCGCACGGTCATCATCGGCCAGTCCGCGTCCGTCGAAGAAGCGGTGATCCTTGCCAGCCAGCGCGTGGCGCACGGCGATATTGGTATCAGCACGGATGATACGCTGCGCTTTCGCCCGCGTGTCATTGTCATTCAGGACGGCGATCTCGGTCTGGTTCTCGCTGGAGAGGTCCGGGCTGGAATCATCGTCTGGCAGCAGCCGGTCGCCTCAGACGCGGAGGCCCGCCGCATCGTCACCGAAGCCAGCCGCTTGCGCGGGCTGGCCTTCGCCGCCTCCGGTCGGGCTGATCACAGGGCAGCCCGCGATCATCGTTATCGCGCGAGCCTGCTCGAGGCACGGCTGGTCGATCCCTATTGGCGCGAGACTGCCGCGGACCTTCTGCGTCTGCCGCAGGCCGCCTGACACCCTCTTCCACATCCTCGCCTGGCCCCGCGCCGGGCTTTCTCGTTTCAGGAGCCCGACATGGCCAACTATTTCACCCATTTCTCCTGCCTGCTCGACGTAGGCACCCCGGAAAACGCCGCCCACGCGCTCGACCTCTACAACGCGCTGTCGGAGGAAAATGCCGCCGAAGATCCTCCCTCGGAAGGATTCCTCCTGTCGATCCAGCCCGAGCATGGCGGCACCCAGCTCTGGATACGCGATGATGAGACCGGCGACCCCGAGCATGTGATCCAGTTCATCAAACGCTGCGCGGCCGCGTTCCGCCTGACCGGCCTATGGGGCTTCCAGTATGCCACCACATGCTCGCAAGCTCGGGTCAACGCCTTTGGCGGTGGTGCGCATGTTCTCGACCTCGCCACCGGCAAGACGATCGCCTGGACCTATACCGATGGCTGGCTCGCCGAGGTTCTAGATGGCGGTGATCCCGATGCCTGAAGTCATCGAAACCACCGTCTATCGGCTCGCCGAGCTTTCCGACGAGGCGAAGGACAAGGCTCGTGCGTGGTATTGCGAGGGCGGCTTCGGCTACGACTGGAATGATGCCGTCTATGAGGACTTCCAGCAGATCGCGGAGATCCTCGGCATCGACTTCAAGACCCGTTCCGTGCGTGTGATGGGAGGCGGATCGCGACAGAAGCCCTGCATCTTCTTCTCAGGCTTCTGGTCGCAAGGCGATGGTGCCTGCTTCGAGGGCTACTATTCCTACCGGAAGAACGCCTCGGCCGAGATTCGGACCCATGCGCCACAGGACACGACCTTGCATGGCATCGCCGACGCCCTTCAATCCGTGCAGCGGCGGAATTTCTACCAGCTTCGCGCCGAGGCAACGCATCGCGGTCGCTATCACCACGAATATTGCATGGCGATTTCCGTCGACCGCGACAGTCCGACATATCAGGACATGACCGCCGATGCCGAGGATATCGTCATCGAGGCGCTGCGCGATCTCGCCCGCTGGCTCTATCGTCAGCTTGAACGCGAACACGAATACCTGACCTCGGACGAGGCGGTCGACGAGAGCATCATCGCCAACGACTACACCTTCACCGCCTCCGGCCGCCGGTTCGGCTGATTTCGACAAGCGCCCCGCCTGACGGCCGGGCGCTTGCTTCATGCCAGCCGGCGCCACGGTTTCAGAGGGAGAGTGGGGCCGGAAGGGACTGGAGCCTGTGCGGTCGAGAGAGAGCGCTGCGCGGCTCGGTCCTTTTCCGCTCTCCCGAGGAACCCTGATGAACATGATTTCCGCATCCGCGGCGGCGTCCGCCACCGCGCCGCTTCCGCTCGACCATGACGCCGAGACCGCATCGCGCGTCTTCGCCGCGGCCGGACTGCTGCTGCCGCATCTGGAACACGGCCAGCGTGTCGATGCCGCCGCCCTGCGCGCTGCCATGGAAGCAGCCTTCGGCGCGTCCGACGCCACTGGCGCCTGGACCTGGAAGCTGGCCTATGACGCCTGCGAGGCGGCGACCGTTCTCTTCCTGCGCAAATACGGCAATGCGCTTTTCCGTAAGGCCGGGTCTCCGGCGGCGATCCTGCCGCAGCTCGGCAAGATCGCTGGCCTGATGCCGACGCATACGCGCCGGTCCGAGGAAGCCCAGACCTTCCAGCAGTTCTCGACCCCGATCCCGCTTGGGTTCGCAGCGATGACGGCGGCGGCGATCACGCCCGCCGACCGTGTGTTGGAGCCCTCGGCCGGAACCGGGCTCCTCGCCATCCTGGCCGAGATCGCCGGGGGCACGCTGCTCGTCAACGAACTCGCCGAGGCGCGAGCCAGTCTCTTGTCTTCCCTCTTTCCGGCCCTGTCCGTCACCCGGTTCGACGCCGCGCAGATCGACGATC
>JAGRLJ010000186.1:828-1971 GCA_020441805.1 Rhizobiaceae bacterium | reverse complement strand
CCGCCGTTCTCGGTCATGGCCAATGTCGTGGGCCGCAGGACCGAGGCCGCCTTCCGCCATGTCGCCTCGGCGCTGGCGCGCCTGGCGCCCGGCGGGCGGCTCGTGACCATCACCGGGGCGAGTTTCGCACCCGACAATCCGGCCTGGACCGCCTCCTGGACCCGGCTGCAGGAACGCGGCCGCGTCTGTTTCTCCGCCGCCATCGACGGATCGGTCTATGCCAAGCATGGCACGACTGTTCCGACCCGGCTCTCCGTCATCGACAAGCTGCCCGCCAAAGATCCGGCGGTGTTTCCGACCGCGCCCGGCGTCGCGCCGGATGTCGCCACGCTGATGGATTGGCTGGCCGATCAGCTTCCGGCCCGGCTTCCGGTCGATCCCGGCCTGGCCGTGCCGGTGGCACGACCAGCCGCGCCGCGCACCGTGCGCGGCTATGTCAACCGCGCCGCGAAACCTGCATCCGCCGCGCCGCTGGCCGAGCCGGAGGGCATGCCGCTTGCCTATGAGACCGTGGATTGGGCGCCGGCGGAGGACGGCCGCCTCTCCGATGCGATCTATGAGGACTACGGGCTTCAGACCATCCGCATCGCCGGGGCACAGGCGCATCCGACGCAACTCGTGCAATCCGCTTCGATGGCGAGCATCGCGCCACCGAAGCCGAGCTACCGGCCGGTGCTGCCCGAGGGTATTCTCGGCAAGCTGTCCGAAGCGCAGTTGGAGACGGTGATCTATGCCGGCGAGGCCCACGGCGGATTCCTCGCCGGAGCCTGGACGGTGGACGATACCTTCGACACCCTGTCGGCCGCACCAGAGGACGCCACGGGCGCCATCCGTTTCCGGCAGGGCTTCATGATCGGGGACGGCACCGGCGTCGGCAAGGGCCGGGAATCGGCAGCGATCATCCTCGACAATTGGCTGCAAGGGCGGCGCAAGGCCGTCTGGATCAGCAAATCCGACAAGCTGCTTGAGGACGCGCAGCGCGACTGGTCGGCCCTCGGCATGGAGCGGCTGCTGGTCACGCCGCTGTCGCGATTCCCGCAGGGCAAGCCCATCACGCTCAACGAAGGCATCCTATTTTTAACCTATGCTACGCTGCGCTCCGATGATCGCGGAGAAAGGGTTTCCCGCGTCAAGCAGATCGTC
>JAGRLJ010000186.1:0-818 GCA_020441805.1 Rhizobiaceae bacterium | reverse complement strand
GTTGGGCTCCGATTTCGATGGAGTCGTCATTTTCGACGAGGCGCATGCCATGCAGAACGCCGCAGGTGGCAAGGGAGAACGCGGCGACGTCGCCGCCAGCCAGCAGGGCCGCGCCGGGCTGCGGCTCCAGCATGCCCTGCCGCAGGCCCGCATCGTCTATGTCTCGGCGACCGGCGCGACCACGGTTCACAACCTCGCCTATGCGCAGCGGCTGGGCCTCTGGGGTGGCGAGGATTTCCCGTTCTCGACCCGCGCCGAGTTCATCGAGGCGATCGAGGCCGGTGGGGTCGCGGCGATGGAGGTGCTGGCGCGCGACCTGCGGGCGCTCGGCCTCTACACGGCCCGCTCCTTGTCGTTCAAAGGCGTCGAATACGAACTGCTCGACCACGAGCTGACGCCGGAACAGATCCGCATCTACGACAGCTATGCCGATGCCTTCAGCGTCATCCACAACAACCTGGACGCCGCGATGCAGGCCGCCAATATCACCGGCGGCGATGGCGGCTCCGGCACGCTGAACCGGCAGGCCAAATCCGCCGCCCGGAGCGCGTTCGAGTCCGCAAAGCAGCGGTTCTTCGGCCACCTGCTGACGAGCATGAAAACCCCGACGCTGCTTCGCTCGATCACCGCCGATCTGGAGGCGGGCCATTCGGCCGTCATCCAGATCGTCTCGACCGGCGAGGCGCTGATGGAACGGCGGCTGGCCGAGATCCCCACCGAGGAATGGGGCGACCTGAAAATGGACCTGTCGCCGCGCCCTGAAGGAGGACGAGAACCGCCCCGAGGCGTGGAACAACCTTGGCGTGGTGCTGATGGAA
>JAGRLJ010000016.1:30677-42466 GCA_020441805.1 Rhizobiaceae bacterium | reverse complement strand
CGTCACCTCGGCCTCGACCCTTGCGATGGTCGAAAGCCCGGGCATGGCCGGATGATCGCGGTCGGGTCTGCCGGCGAACAGCCAGTCCACGTCATGGACGACCACATGGCGCCGGATTTCGATGCGGCCATGATCGGCATCGGTGGTGGTCAGGGTTTCGCCAATGTCGGCGTCGGGGTCGGCGACGTAGTCCTCGACATCGCGCAAGGTCGTCGGCCTGTTGTTCTTGAGAGCAAACAGATAGTCGCCGTCGCGATCGAGCACCGCCCGGCCGGTGTCACGGTTGCAGTGGATCGCATCGGCCGTGATCAGCGCGCCCCTGATATCGATCATCTCCAGCAAAGCACGCGCGGCGACGATCTCGTTCTCGCCCGCCCCGCCCGCAGTCTGCCCAAGGACCAGTTGCGCCTCGGCGGCGAAGGCGGTGACGACATGAAGCGGGCTCTTGGCCGCGGCGCGGTCGAAGGACCGGCGTAATGTCTTGCCGTCGATGGCAATCACACCAGCACCATCCGCCCCCAAAGCCTCCACAAAGCGCCCGAAGGCGGACGACAGCGACGACGGATCGAGCAGGCGGAACAGCCGCGAGAAGGTGTCGTGGCTCGGAAGCCCGTTCTCAAGCACCAGGAACTCCCGCAAAAGAGCCTCCCGATCCTCGGCAAAGTCGGCGAAATCAACGCAACTGTCGCAGCCGCAGATCGACGCGACAAGCGCGATCGTCAACACTTCCAGCAAATCGTGACGGCGCGCGTTGCCCGTCCGAGGATCGGCGATCCCGCGAAGGACCGTGATGAGCGAAACCATGAAAAAGCTCCAACAAAAGAGCTCCCTACAGAATCCATCTCAACTCAATTCGCCATAACTTTTTTCCAAATGCGATTCCCCTGCGCGCCAATACCGGCAAATCGATGGAGCGGCGTATTGTCGCCGTCCGGACTTCAGCGGCCTTCGAAACCGGTCAGCACGCTGACGGCGTTGACGCCGATATCGGCCACGGCATAGCCGCCTTCCATGACGAAAAGCGTCGGCAGATCGAGCCGGGCGACGCGGGCGCCGATCTTCGGGAAATCCCCGGTCTTCAGCTTGAATTTCGAGATCGGGTCCTTCTCGAACGTGTCGACGCCGAGCGAGACCACCACGATGTCGGGCGCATAGGCGGCGAGCTTGCGGCAGCCGTCCTCGAGCGCCTCGCTCCAGGTCTCCCAGTTCGTGCCCCAGCGCATCGGATAGTTGATGTTGAAGCCTTCGCCCGCGCCTTCGCCGGTCTCGTCGGCATGGCCGAGAAAATAGGGATATTCCTGCATCGGGTCGGCATGGAGGTTGATGACCTGCACGTCGTCGCGGCGGTAGAAGATTTCCTGCGTGCCGTTGCCATGATGGTAGTCGACGTCGAGGATGGAGACCCGGGCGGCGCCCTGGTCGAGGAACCATTGCGCGGCGACGGCGGCATTATTGATATAGCAGTAGCCGCCCATGAAATTATGGCCGGAATGATGGCCGGGAGGACGGCAGAGCGCGAAGGCGACCGGCTCTCCGGCCTTGACCAGGCCGGCGGCGGTCAGGGCCACGTCATGCGACGACTTGATCGCATCCCAGGTGCCTTCCACGAAACCGCAGCCGCCGTCGAAGGAATAGAAGCCGAACTGGCCGTCGATGAATTCCGGCAGCCTGTCGCCGCGAAGCCCGCGTGTCGGCCAGGTGAAGGGCAGGGCCGTGCCGGTCCGTCCCGCCGCCTTCCAGCGCGGATAGACGGTCGGCAGGAAATCGAGATAGTCCTTGTCGTGCACCCGGGCGGCGGTGGAGAGATCGTGCTCGGCCGGATCGAGCACAGGCCCGAGGCCGACTTCTCCGAGCCGCGACAGGATGAATTCGGCGCGTGAGGGCATTTCGAAGGCGGGAACGATAGCGCCGGCCACGAGTTCGGCATTGCCGGCATGGCCGTGATGGCGCGGCGAATAGACGGTTTTCATGATGAACACTCGCGATTGAGGAAGCCGCCCGCCGCGGCAGGGCGGGCGGCCGTTGATCGATCGGGCCTATTTCTGCAACTCGGTCCAGATCCTGGTGTAGATGTCCTGGACAGCGGGGTCGCAGAGCTTGATGAATTCGCCCCTGGCTTTCATGTCTTCCGGCACGACGAGTTCCGGTGCGTCCTTCATGTCGGCGGGCATGTATTTGTCCGAGCCGGCGATGCCATTGGCGTAGCGCGCGAAGGCCGAGATCATCGCAGCATTTTCCGGGTCCATGATGAAATTCTGGAACAGCTTGGCATTCTCGACATTCTTGGCGTCCTTGAGGACGACGACATTGTCGGACCAGTATTCGAAGCCTTCCTTCGGATAGCCGTATTTGATCGAGGGTTTCTGCAGGCGCTGGCGCAGCACCGAACCGTTCCAGTCCACCGCCGCGGCGAAGTCGCCGGAGACCATCTTCTCGATCGTGCCATATTCCATGGCCACCCAATATTGCTTGGCGTTGACCAGCGTATCGCGGACCTTCCGCAGCAGGTCCTTGTCATTGGTGCACCATTCGCCACCATGATACTTGATCGCGGCGAACATCACGTCAGTCATTTCCGGCACGACATTGACCTTGCCCTTCAGCTCGTCCGGGGGATCGAAAATGATGCTCCAGGTATTGATGTCGCCCTTGTAGACATCTGTATTGACGTCGAGGCCGACAGTGCCCCACTGCCACGGCACCGAATATTTGCGGCCGGGATCGAAATCGGGATTGGCCCATTCCGGTGCGAGGTTCTTGCCGTTCTCCATCTGCCCGGGATTGGTTTCGAGCACCAGTCCCTCCTGGATCCAGATCGGCACGAAGGACTGGCTCGGAACGGCGATGTCGAAGCCGTGGCCGCCCTGGCGGATCTTGGCCAGCGCGGTGTCGTTGGAATCGTAATCGGTGATCGTGACCTTGACGTTGTATGTCTGCTCGAATTTCTTGATCATGTCGGGGCTGGTATAGTTGCCCCAGTTGTAGATATGCAGCTCGCCATCGGCCAGTGCGAGCGACGTGCCGGCCGCCAGCATGGCGGCGGCGGCCAGAAGTGTCCTACCCTTTTTCATGCTTATTCCCTTTCTTATGGTTCACGCACGCTTCTTGTTGATGAAGAAGAAGACCGTCACCGCGGCGATGGATAGTCCGAGGAACACCGTCGAGATCGCATTGACCTCCGGGGAGATCGCTCGGCGTATCTGTCCCAGCATGTAAGTGGGCAATGTATCCTGTCCGCCCGACTTGACGAATTCGGTGATGACCACGTCGTCGAGCGATATGACGAAGGCGAGCATGAAGCCCGCGAGAATGCCGGGCCAGAGCAGGGGTAGCGTGATGTGTCGGAAGGCCTTGACCGGCGTGGCGTAGAGGTCGGCCGCGGCGCGCTCCAGCGTCGTGTCCATGCTTTCGAGCCGGGCCCGGATCGGCAGGTAGGCGAAGGGAATGCAAAAGGCCGTATGCGCAAGGACGAGATAGCCGAGGCCCGAATAGCCCGTCCAGATCTTGATCCGCGAGAAGAAGATCAGCAGCGCCACGGCGGTGACGATTTCGGGCACCATCAGCGGCAGGTTGAGAAAGGCATATTTCGCCGTCAGTCCCCGGTAGCCGTCGGTGCGGGTGGTGGCGAGGGCGGCGAGCGTGGCGCAGGCCGTGGCGACGATCGCGGCGACCGCGGCGATCCGCAAGGAACGCAGCGAGGCGTCGATCACCTCGACATTGCCCGCGGCCTTGATGAACCAGCGGAAGGAGAGGCCCTGCCAGTGGGAAAGATTCTCGCCCGCGTTGAAGGCGAAGACCACGAGCACGGCGATCGGCAGATAGAGTGCGAAGAAGGTGATCATCGCGATCGCGGTAAAGCCCGTCTGCCGGCGAATATCGAAGGACCTAGCCATGGCCACGGCCTCCCGAACCCGCATTGCGGACATAGAACAGCAAGGCCACCATGACGATCAGCATGAGCGTGATCGACAGCGCCGATCCGAGCGGCCAGTTGCGGCCCTGGCCGAATTGCAGTTCGATGAGGTTGCCGAGCATCAGATTCTTGCCGCCGCCGAGGACCGAGGGCGTCACATAGGCTCCGAGCGAGGGAATGAAAACGAGAATGGAGCCCGCGATCATGCCCGGCTTGACCAGGGGGATTATGATCTTCCTCAGCACCTGGAAGGGTGTGGCATAGAGGTCGTAGCCGGCCTCGACGAGACGGAAGTCGAGCTTTTCCATGCTGGCATAGAGCGGCAGCACCATCAGCGGCAGGTAGACATAGACCATGCCCGCCAGGATCGCACCGTCGGTGAACAGCATCTGGATCGGCGCGGAAATGATGCCGAGCCTGATCAGCACCGTGTTGATCAAGCCCTCGTTGCGTACGACCTCGAGCATGGCGAAAGTGCGGATGAGAAGGTTGGTCCAGAAGGGAATGGTGATCAGAAACAGCCAGAGCTCGCGTGTCGATTGCCGGCGCGTGGCGATGAAATAGGCCGTCGGAAAACCGAAGACCAGCGTCACGATCGTCGTCAGGATCGAGAGCTTCACCGATCGCCAGAAGATAGACAGATGCGCGTCGGCGATGGAAATGGTGTCGTCGAAAATGTCGCGCTGGAGAAAGACGCCGACCCAGCCGTCGGTCTGGAATTTCCAGACCACGTCGCCATAGGGGCCGGGCGTGAGGAAGGAATAGACCAGCACGATCAGCAAGGGGCCGGTGGCGGCGAACAGGATGATGAGCAATGCTGGCGCGGAAAGGAGCCAGCGGTTGCGGATATCCCGCCTCGCCTCGCTCTCGATCAGTTGCTGTTGCGGGGTCATGTCAGCCCCTCAGCACGCGTATGGCGCCCGCGGGAAAGGCAATGCCGGCTGGATCGCCGACGGCCTGGTGGCCTTCCTCGCCCGGCCGGTTCTGCTGCCGGACGGTAAAGAGTTCCCCGTCCGAAAGCCTGACATTGAAATAGGTGTCCGTGCCAAGATAGATGATATTGGCGAGCGTGCCGGACAGGACGGGCGGGTCCGCCGAGGCGCCGCTCGTCAGGCGCGCATGTTCCGGCCGCACCATCACCGTGATCTCGTCGCCGCTCGCGACATTGTCGGGCGCGGGCGCGGCGAGCGTCGCGCCGGCGGGAAGCGCCACCGTCGCTGCGCCCTCTTCGATCGCGGTGATCCTGCCTTTGAGGAGATTGGTTTCGCCGATGAAGTCGGCCACGAAGCGGTTGGCTGGCCTGTCGTAGATATCGCGCGGGCCGCCGACCTGGAGAACATTGCCCGACGACATGACCGCGATACGGTCCGACATGGTCAATGCTTCCTCCTGATCGTGGGTGACGAAGACGAAGGTGATGCCGGTCTCCGTCTGGAGCCGCTTGAGCTCGATCTGCATTTCCTTGCGCAGCTTGTAATCGAGCGCCGAGAGCGGTTCGTCGAGCAGCAGGACCTTGGGCTGCGGCGCAAGCGCCCGGGCGAGCGCCACGCGCTGCTGCTGGCCGCCGGAAAGCTGGCTCGTCTGGCGCCTGGCGAATTGCTCCATCCGGACGAGCTTCAGCATGTCCGCGACGCGCGCCTCGGTCTCTGTCGCGGGTTTGCCGAGCATTTTCAGCCCGAAGCCGATATTCTCGGCCACCGTCATATGCGGAAAGAGCGCGTAGCTCTGGAACACGGTATTGACCGGCCGTCTGTAGGGCGGCATCGCGGCGATGTTTTCGCCGTGAAGCAGGAGCTCGCCCTCCTGCGGGAATTCGAAGCCGGCGATCAGCCGCAGCAGCGTGGTCTTGCCGCAGCCCGACGGGCCGAGAAGGGTGAAGAACTCGTTCTGGCGGATGGCGAGATTGGCGCCGCTGACGGCGGCCACGCGGTGTTCGCCATAGCCGTAGAATTTCGACACGCCGCGAATTTCGATCGCGTTGTTCGCTGTCATTCTTGTCGCTGTTCCCTGTTCTTGCGGCTAGATGACCACAGGGCCAGGCGATTGACAACGGGATTCTCCGCGGTCGTTCAACAATTTCCCGACGGCAGAAATCGGAAAAAGCGAAGCGTCATTTCCGGCTCGGCTCGGCGGGCCAGGCCTTTGTCGACCATTCGCGCCGAGCATGAATGAAAGGAAGGCCGGCTTCATCGCGGGACGCCACGCGTCCGGATATCATATCGTCGAGCCCGCGCTCGATTCCCGCGGCGACGGTCCGTTCGCGTCCGAGGCGGTCGTTCAGCACCCGAGCGACAAGGTTCGGTTTCGAGCACCGGGTGCGCCGGTCCTCCAGCTTTTCGCCGGCCGCACCCTTCAATTCCATGGATATCCCCCGGGCGGATCCATGATATCATGGATCCGACCCCGTCAAGCGAGGTCGTTACCTGCCCCCAAACGTCACCCGGCCGCCGCAGATCACCGTGGCCGGCCTGATCGTATGGATCTCCTCCGGCGCCGACGCCTCGATATCGCCGTCGAGCATGGTGACGTCGGCGAAATAGCCTTCCTTCAGTATGCCCTTGCGGTCCTCGGCGAGTTCGGCATAGGCGCCTTCCACCGTATAGGCGGCGATCGCCTCCATCAGCGTGAAGCGCTGGTCGGGATCGCTTTCCTGCCATTTCCGGCGCGTGACGGCGGCCTGGATGCCGTGCATCGGGTCGATCGGCGAGACCGGCCAGTCGGAGGCGAAGGGGATATGCGCGCCGGCGTCCTTCAGTGTCCGCCAGGCATAGGCATAGGGCCAGCGGTCGCGGCCGATCATCGATACGGTCGGCTCCAGCGGCAGGCCCATTGCGCCCGGCGGATGCGGCGGCTGCATCGAGGCGATGACGCCGAGTTCCCCGAAGCGATGGATATCCGCCGGATGGACGACCTCGACATGCTCGACGCGATGGCGGCTGTCGCGGGCGCCGTTGGCCGCGCGCGCCGCCTCGTAGCCGTCGAGCACGGCGCGCACCGCGCCGTCGCCGATGGCATGGACCGCGATCTGCAAGCCCCGCCGGTCGATCTCGATCGCCGCCGCCTTCATCGCGTCGGGCGTGAACAGGCTGTCGCCGCCGGTCGAATCCGGTTTATTGGCATAGGGCTCGACCATGATCGCCGTCCAGCTGTCGAGCACGCCGTCGTAGAACATCTTGACCGTGCCGGAACTGAGGAAGTCCGAATTGTAGGTCTTCGCCATCATCGACGCCTTGTCGAGGATGGAGAGCGGCATGAAGTTCTTGAGATGGAAGGGGATGCGGACGCGCAGCGGCAGGAAGCCGTCGCGCTTCTCGATCTCGGCGAGAAGCTGGAGCTGGTAGAGATTGCCGTCCATGCATTGCAGCGAGGTGAAGCCGTGACGGGCGCAATAATCGAGCCCGCGCCGCATCACCGCGATATCCTTTTCGAAATCGGCGCCGGACGGATAGGGATCGGGCTCGCCGCCCGTCGCGAGCCCGAGTCGGTAGCGATCGAAGCCGGCGGCGACCTGGATCGGCCCGAAGGCTTCCATCTCGCGCAATTCACCGTTGGCGAGGCCGTCCCCGCCCATCACCACCGCGTTGCCCGGCCCGAGTTCCCTGCCATGCAGAAGGTCCGTCAATTCCAGCGCCGCCGTGTTGGCCCAGGCGGTATGATGGTCATGGGCGAACATGGCAAAGGGCCGGTCGGGCACGATGCGGTCGAGATGATGGCGGGTAATGCGCTCGCCGCCGCCCAGGATCGTATAATCGGCGCCCTGGGCGAACAGCACGGCCTCGTCCGGTTTCGCCGCGGCATAGTCTCGGATGGCCCCGTTCAGCGCCTCGAAGCCGTGAATGCCGGAAAGTTGCAGGTGGTCGAGCTCGGCCGAGCCGGAAAAGAGATGCAGATGGTTCTCCGAAAGACCGGGCAGGACCGTGTTGCCGCCGGCATCGATCACCCGTGTGTCGGCCGTCTTCAGGGCCTCCATCTCGGCGTACCCACCGAGCGTGGCGATCCGTCCGTCCCTGAGCAGCATGGCTTCGGCACGCGGATTGGCGGGATCCATGGTGAGGATTTTCGCGTTGGTGATCAGGATGGGGGCAGGTCGGGTCATGATGCTCATTTGAATTGTACTCAGATTCTCGGCAGATAGGTCCGGTAGTCGAAATCCGAAACCGTCCGCATGAAGGTCAGCGCTTCCTTGCGCTTCGTATCGGCATAGAGCTTCTGGTATTGCCGGCCGAGAAGTTGCCCGACGAAATCCGACGCCGCGAATGTCTCCACGGCTGTCAGGAAATCGTGGGTCAGCCTTTCGCGGTTTTCCGGCCTGCCGGAGGGACTGGTGTCCGGACCGGGGTCGAGGTCCTGTTCGAGGCCCAGCAACATGCCGCCCAGCATGGCGGCGAGGAGGAAATAGGGATTGGCGTCGGCGCCGGCGACGCGGTGCTCGACGCGCGCGGCCGGCCCGTCCCTTTCCGGAATGCGGATCGCCGTGCCGCGGTTGCCATAGCCCCAGTCGATATCGACCGGCGCGAAGGAGCCCGGCTGGAAGCGGCGATAGGAATTGGCGAAGGGGGCGAAGAGCAACTGCGTCTCGCGCATCGTCTTCAGCATGCCGGCGGTGACCGACTTCAACCTCACCGGGTCGCCGCCCCGGGCATCGAGGACGTTGACCCCGTTCCTGTCGACGATCGAGGCGTGGACATGCAGGCCCGACCCCGCCTGGTCGGAATAGGGCTTGGCCATGCAGGTGGATTTCAGGCCGAATTTGCGGGCGGCCTGCTCGACCACGCGTTTCAGATAGATGCAGTCGTCGGCGGCGGCCATGGCGTCAGGGCGATGGTTGAGGTTGACCTCGAACTGGCCGGCGCCGAATTCCGCCGTGGTCGCATCCGCCGGTAGCCCCATCGCGTCGCAATAGGCGCGCACCGTCTGGAGATAGGCGCTCATATTGTCGACGGCATCCATCTCGTAGAGCTGGAAGCCGTTCTTGCCGCCCATGCAGGTCAGCGCGGCGGGCGGCATCGGAATGCCGGTCTCGCGGCTCCTGCCGTCCAGCACGTAGAATTCGAGTTCGGTCGCCACCACCGGCGTCAGGCCCAGCGCGTCGTAGCGTTCGAGCACGCGGGCGAGCATGCCGCGCGGGTCGCAGAAATGCACTTCGTCGGAAAGCGTATGCATCGTGGCGAGCATCTGGCTCGATCCGTCCGGCGCCCAGGGCATGGCGACATGGCTGCGACTGTCGGGGATGACCTTGCCGTCGGGGTCGCCCAGCGTCAGCGAAATGCCGGTCAGGTCGTCATTGTCGTCGCCCCAGATGTCGAGCGATTGCGTCGAGGCCGGAAGGCGCACCGCGCCGGACCAGATCTTTTTCCCGGCCTCCGGCGGAAGACGCTTGCCGCGCAGGCGGCCGTTCATGTCGACGAGGAGGATTTCGATATGCGGAGGCAGGGAAGCGTCGTGCGCCATCCCGGCCGTCTTGGTTTGATCCATGATGCGATTGGCTCGCTTTTTTGAGGCTTTTCCGGTCCGACAGGCAATTTTTTGCCGGTGGCTTGCCAAAATGATCGGGCAAGGCCATGTTCGTAGCCGAATTCAAGCCGCCTTTCAATCAGGCCGGGCGACCCGTGGGACAGGCTCCGGGGCGGCCCCGAATTGCGGCGTCAGGGGAGAAGCATCATGTCCACATCGTCCGCCGCGCTGTCCAATCTCGGCGCCATCGACGCGGCCCATCACATCCATCCGTTCAGCAACATGTCGAAGCTGAATGCGACGGGCAGCCGCATCATCGAGCGGGCGGAGGGTTCCACGGTCTGGGATACGATAGGCCGGAAATATCTCGATGCCTTTGCCGGCCTCTGGTGCGTCAATATCGGCTATGGCCGCAGCGAGATCGCCGATGCCGTGGCGCGGCAGATGAAGGAACTGCCCTATTACAATCTCTTCTTCGGCACCACGACAGCGCCCGCGGCGCTGCTCGCCGAGAAGATCACCGCCCATACCGGCGGCAAGCTCAACAAGGTGTTCTTCACCGGTTCGGGCTCGGAAGCCACCGATACCTGGTTCCGCATGGCGCGCGTCTACTGGGCGGCCAAGGGCATGCCGCAGAAGAAGCAGGTCATCGCCCGCCGCAACGGCTATCACGGCTCGACCGTCGCCGGCGCCAGCCTCGGCGGCATGAAATACATGCACGAGCAGGGCGCGCTGCCGATCGAGGGCATCCACCATATCGGCCAGCCCTATTGGTATGCCGAGGGCGGCGACATGACGCCGGACGAATTCGGCCTCAAGGTCGCGCGCGAGCTCGAAGCCAAGATCGACGAGGTCGGCGAGGAGAATGTCGCCGCCTTCGTCGCCGAGCCGATCCAGGGCGCGGGCGGCGTCATCGTGCCGCCGGACAGCTATTGGCCGGAGATCGTGAGGATCTGCCGTTCGCGCAACATCCTGCTGATCGCCGACGAGGTGATCAGCGGTTTCGGCCGTACCGGGCGCTGGTTCGGCCACCAGCATTTCGATTTCGTGCCGGACATGGCGCCGGTGGCCAAGGGCCTCTCCTCGGGCTACCTGCCGATCGGCGGGGTTCTGGTCGGCGACCATGTCGCCGAGGTCATCATGGCCGACGACTTCAATCACGGTTATACTTATTCCGGCCATCCGGTCTGCGCGGTCGCGGCGCTTGAAAACCTGCGCATCATCGAAGAGGAAAAGCTGGTCGAGCGTGTCCGCGACGATATCGGGCCCTATTTCGCCACGGCCTGGTCGAACCTTCTCGATCACGACATGGTCGGCGAGGCCCAGGCCGTGGGCCTCATGGGCGGGCTGCAACTGGCCAGGAACAAGAAGACGCGGGAGCGCTTCGAAAAGCCCGACGACATCGGCACGCTGGTGCGCAACAAATGCGTCGAGGCCGGCCTCATCATGCGCGCCACCGGCGACCGCATGCTCGCCTCGCCGCCCTTGATCATCACTCATGAGGAAGTGGATTTCATGGCGAAGACGCTCAGGACGGCGCTGGATGCAGCGTGGAAGGAATTGCGGTAGTCCCTTCCGGCCCATGGTGTTTCCCCGGTGACTATCGAGACGCCGCCGGCCGGCTAGGATATTGCCAAGTAGGCGATCGAGGGTCGCTGCCCCCGCACTGGAATTTCCCGCCGTCGCCGGCCATGCGGCCCGGCGCCGGCCTGTCGGGCGTCGTTGTCATGGTCGCGGGCTTTCCGGCATGTTATGGTGCGATGCCCGTGGTCTTGTCACGACGCGACAGGGTATCAACCGGATCAGGATCGGACCCATGGCGAAATTCGCGAAAGGCGATCATGTCAGCTGGAACTCGGAGGCGGGGCATGTCAGCGGCCATATCGTCGAGGTCCATATCCGGGATTTCGACTATAAGGGCCACCGGCATCACGCGACGGAAGACTCGCCGCAATATGAAATCAAGAGCGACAAAAGCGACCATATAGCCGCCCACAGGGAAGCCGCCCTCAGGAAAATCGGTCAGGCGGGGCGATGAGCCGGGCAGGCACGCTTCATTCCACGGGCGGCGATCCCATTCGCGATGACAAGCTTCCGATCTTCACGATCGGTCACGCGACGCGCTCGATCGCCGAATTTGTCGATCTTCTCCGCGCCGTAAATGTCCAACTGGTCGTCGATATCCGCCGCATCCCCCGGTCGCGCGCCAACCCGCAGTTCAATTCCGATATATTGGATGGGGCGCTCTCGCGCCGCCAGATCGGCTACATGCAGATCGCTGGGTTGGGCGGCCGCCGCGCGAAGTCCGGCATGCCTGGCGATGTGAACGGTTTCTGGGACAATCGCAGCTTCCACAATTATGCGGATTATGCGCTTTCCGATGAATTCCGGATGGCTCTCGATCAGCTTCTCGAAATCGCGT